>JAFRPC010000054.1 GCA_017429325.1 Oscillospiraceae bacterium
CTTGACAGACACGGAGCCGTAGAGGTTCGGGCCGTTGGAGCCGTTCACCAGGGTGGCGGGGGCTTCGGTCTTGGTCTCGAACTGGTCCTTGGCAGCGGCAGCCGCGGAGGACAGGTTCTCGTTGACCAGATTGTCGGTGTCATACTCGAAGTAGACCTGGGCGGCAGCGCCATAGTTCAGCATGTCGGCGCAGAGGGTACGGGTGGCGGCGGTGTTATCGGTCTTCACCAGTTCGCCCACGATGTAATCCTTGACGGTGTTCTCAACGGCGTTGCCGTAGAACTCGTTGCCGTCGGCGTCAAAGACATGGAGCACAGCGGCAAAGGTCACGCCCATTTCTTTGGCGGTGATGTCGGTGTAGACGGCACGCCAGGCCACGTTGCTGACGTTGGTGACGGCGCCCTCCTGGCCTTCGCCGAAGCGCTTGCTCTCCAGGACATTGCCGCTGCCGTCCAGCTTGCTGACCTCCAGATACCAGGAGGCGGCATTCGTCAGAACGGTCTTACGGATGGTAAAGGTGGTCTTGATCTCCGCGCCGATGGAGACGGAGGTGTAGAAGGTCAGGCTCTCATCCAGCTCGGGCTCGTTGGGCTCGGTGGATTGGACGGTAACGGTCAAAGTGACAGGTCCTGTCACCTTGGTGAGGCGGTAGCCGTTTTCCACGCCGGTGTCGGCAGGTCCCTTCAGGTTCTTGTAGCCGCCCTCGGCGGAGACATCGACCAGTTCATAGCCGCTCTCGACGTTGACGACGAAGTTCACCTGGCCGTTGCCGGAGATGTCGATCAGACCCGTATCGCTGGCGCGGGCAAAAGCGGTGGCCGCGTTTGCGGTGCCGTTGGCGGTCATATCCTGGGTGCGGTAGACGGTGACGGAGCAGCCTTCATCGCAGACGAAGGTGGTCACGAAGGCCGCAGCGCCGCAGCGCTGGCAGACGCCGGTCTCGTCGTTAAAGTCGTGGCCCAGAGCCGCGACGGTGACGGTGGTGCGACTCAGCTCTTCACCGCAGTCGGAGCAGTAGACGACCTCGTCATAGGAACCGGCCTCGGTGCAGCTGGGCGCTACGTTGTTCTCCACGACAGCGGCAGCGGGGCTGTGCTGATGAGCTACGGGATCCGTCCAGTAGTAGGTAGCGGAGGAGGAGGTCTCCTGATACAGCTTCAGCACGTTGGCGTTGTTGGTGCTGCCGGACCAGAAGTAGTTGTTGCTGCTGCTCCAGCTGAAATAGGGATACTGGCCGTTGGCCGCGTTCTTGAGCTGAACGAGGCCGCTGGTGTTGATGGCGGGCGTCCAGTTGCAGTAGGTGGAATTGAGGCTGGAGTAGGCGTACAGATAGGAGCCGCTGTTCATGCCGTAGTAGCAGCCGGTGCCGGCGCTCTTCACGGTGTAGTAGCTGCCGTTGGCGGTCAGGGTGATGATGTAGTCGTTGGGCACGTTGCTCATGGTGGTGCCGTTCAGGGTGATGCCCGTGGAAGCGAAGGCGGTGCAGTTGCTGGCGCTCTCGGCGTCGGTGCCGCTGGCGCTGCCGGTCACGCCCTTGAGAACGTACATGCCGGAGGTAGAGGTGGCGTTGTTGGTGATGACGTAGTTGCCGGCCCAGTTGCTGGGAGCGGCGGTCAGCAGCTCATAGACCGTCGCGCCGCTGCCTTCCACATGGGAATAGAGGGCGTAGAGGGTGGCGTCGCCGGTGACGGTGTAGGAGGCGCCGGGGGCGTAGTAGGTAGGAGCGGTGGTGGTCTCAGCGATTTGCTGCGCCACCCAGCCGATGAAGGTCCAGTCGGTGGGATTCACAGTGACGGAGGTGGGCAGGGTGACAGTCGCGCCTTCCATGCCAACCAGGCTGCCCTGGGAAGAGCCGGAGGCGATCAGGCTGACCGTATAGCCCACGGCGTTGGTGGTAATGGTGACGGTGGCGGTGCCGCTGACCTTGGTGGCCCGGTAGCCGTTCTCCACGCCGGTGTCCGCGGGACCCTTCAGGTTCTTGTAAGCGCCGGTGGCAATGACGTCCACCAGCTCATAGCCGCTGTTCAGGTTGACCACGAAGTTGACCTGGCCGTTGCCGTTGAGGTCCACCTCGCCGGTGGCGCTGTCGCGGGCCAGGGCGATGGCGGTGTTGGGGGTGCCGCCGGTGGTCAGATCCTGGGTGGGATAGGCCGTGACGGTAGCGCCGCCGTCGGTGACGAAGACGACCTTCGGGGCCTCGATACCACAGTGGATGCAGAAGCCGTTCTCGTCGAACTCATGGTCGCAGGGGTCGTCGGTGGCGGTGACGGTAATGGTAACGGCGCCCGTCATCTTGGTCACGCGGTAGCCGTTCTCCACGCCGGTGTCGGAGGGCCCCTTCAGGTTCTTAAAGTTCGCGGTGGGCGTTACCACGACGCTCTGGACGCGGTAGTCCTGTTCCAGGTTGACGACGAAGTTGACCTGGCCGTCGCCGGAGACGTCGATGAGGCCGGTGCCGCTGGACCGCGGGAAGGCGGTGGATGCGTTGGCGGTGCCGCCGGAAGTCAGATCCTGGGTGGGATAGACGGTGACGGAGCAGCCGGTGCTGCATACGAAGCTGGCCTTGTAGGCCTCCGCGCCGCAGCGGGAGCAGATGCCGGTGGTGTCGTTGAAGGCATGGCCCAGGGCCGGGGTGGTCTCCGTGTTCTGCGCACCGCAGACGGTGCAGGTGTAGAGGACGGAGCCGGTCTCGGTACAGGTGGGCGTGCTCTGGACGACGCCCGCATCCCAGACGTGGTTGCCGTCGCCGCAGCCGGTAGAGGCGGTGAAGTTGGTGCGGTACTGGCCGCCGCAGACAGAGCAGGTGTAGAGGTCATAGCCCTCGGAGGAAAGGGTGGGCGCGATGGTGACGTGGCTCCAGCTATGGCCCGTGGCCGCGACCTCCTGGGTCTGGGTGCCGCCGCAGACGGAGCAGGTGGCGGTCTTGACGCCGGGAACGGTGCAGGTGGGGGCAGTGGTCTGGGTATAGCTGCCATAGCTGTGGTCAGACCAGAAGCTGGTGGTAGTCGGAGTGGAGCTGTCGGAGGTGATGGACCAGTTGGTGCTGCTGGTCATGGTGGGATCGGAATAGATGGCATAGTTGATGTTCTTGGGGGCCTTGATAGAGAAGACCACCTGGCTGGAGGCATTCTTGACGACCACGGTCTTGCCGGAGCTGATGGTGGAACCGCTGCTGCCGCCGCCGGGTCCGCCGCCGGAGGAGCCGCCGTACTTGACGTAGGGCTGGCTGGTGGAGGTGGAGGGGTTCTCATTCATGGGATTGGTGCCGCCGCCGAAGACCATGCCGCCGTTGACGGTCATGGTGCCGTCAGAGTCCAGAGGCGAATTGTCGCCGTTGGGCGCCTGGGCCCAGACAATGGAGCTGCCGCCGGTGATATTCAGGGCGCCGTTGGAGTCAAGGCCGTCGCCGTTGCAGTTGACGTTGACCAGGCCGCCGCTGATGTTCAGCGAATAGTCGCCGCCCTGGCCTCCGCCGCCGGGATTCCAGGGATCCCAACCGCCGCCGCCGGGGTCGGTGCCGTTGCTGCTGCCGCCCGCGGCGTTGATGCCGTCGTCGGAAGCAATGAGGCTGTAGCAGCCGGACTTGATGTAAACGTTCTTGGCCTCCAGGCCCTCATAGGAGGTGGAGACGGTCAGATGGATCTTGCAGTCCGCCGCGCCCTGGACGCCGAAGTCGGCCTGGGTGTCGCCGTGGACGCCGTCGTCGCCGGTCTGGATGCTGAACTCGCCGCCGGTGATGACCACGTAGGCGTCGGAGTGGATGGCGTCGTCGGCGGTGTTCAGCGTGAAGGTGCCGCCGTTGATGGTGAGGGTATTGGTGGCGTCCTCACTGGTCGTGGTGTCATCAGTGTTGCAGGAGGCCTTGAGGCCCTTGCAGCTCATGGTGTTCTTGTTGAAGCTGCTGTCGTTGTAGCCACTGCCGGTGCGGATGTTGAAGCTGCCGCCGTTGACGGTCAGGTCCTGGGAGGCCTGGATGCCGTCGCTGGCGGACTGGAGTGTGAAGCTGCCGCCGTTGATGACGATGCTGCCCGCGCAGCCCGCGGTGGCGTCCACGGCGTCAGGGTCGGAACGGATGCAGTCGCCGTCGGAAGTCGTGACCCCGATGGTGCCGCCGTTGATGGTCATGGTGTTGTCGCTGGAGATGCCGTTCTTGGCGGAGGTGACGTTCAGGGTCAGCTCGTCGATGGTCAGGCTGCCGTACTCGCCCACCTTGAGGGCGTTCTTGGTGTTGCAGACCAGGTTCAGGGTGCCCGCGCCGTTGACGGTGAGCTGAGAGTTGGACTTGCCCTTGATGACTGCGGACTCCGCGTACTCGGCGTTGGAGCCGTTTCCGCCCTCGTCGGTGGGACCGTAGGTGTCGGCGTTATTGAAGGCGTTGTCCGTGAGGGTGTTGGTGAAGCCGCCCAGGGCGGTGATGGTAGCGGTGGTGGTGCTCTCCTTCTTGATGGCGATGGGGGCGGTGAAGGAGGAGGTCAGGTCCAGGCCCGCCAGCAGGATGGTGGTGGGGTTCACAGCGGCCTTCTTGACGGCGATGCAGGAGTCCGTGCCGGTGCCGGTGAAGACGTAGGTACCGCCGTTCTTCTTCAGGCCCACGCAGAGCTTGTAGGTATCCGTGTTCTCAAAGACCTGATACCCGTTCTCGTCGGTGGTGTAGGGCAGAGGATAGGTGGCGTCGCCCACGATGTACTCCTCCGCTGCGGCGTTGATGCCCGTGACCTCGTAGTTGGTGCTGCTGCCGGGGATGACGGTCAGGGTACTGCCGTTGAAGACGAAGGTGGTGTAGCCGATGGGGATGTCGAAGATGTGATAGCCGGAGGCGGTCTGGACCGTGAGCCGGGCCACGCCGACGGCGTTGTCCTTGCCGATCACCTTAACGGTGTTGCCGCGGATCTCCACGATGGCAAGGTCGTTGTTGTCCACCTCCGCAGAAAGCGGGGTGGAGGAGCAGGTGATCGTGGCGCCGGTGTTGCCCGTGAGCGCCGGGGTAAGGGTCTCATTGTCTGCCGATACTGCGGGGACCAGGCTGAGGATCAGGCAGAGGCAGAGGGCCCAGGCCAAGAGCTTGCGAATGTGCATAGGGGTTCTCCTTCCGTTTATAATTTGGCATCGTGCATTATATCACAAGAAACCTTAGTTATAATTTAGTTTTTATGTGTTTTGTGAGAAATTCGGAAATTTCCCTGAATGGATTGCCTGCCTATTGACAAACCGGACTGTATGTGGTATGTTTAGTTATACAAATCATACTTTGAGGTGAATATCATGAACGATCCGGATGGCAAATACGCCTGGACCGCCACCGTCGGGGAAAAGGGCCAGATCGTGATCCCCAAGCAGGCACGGGAGATCTTCGGGATCAAGCCCGGGGATACGCTGATCCTGCTCGGCGATATCAACCGAGGCATCGCCATCCCCCCGAAGAACGCCTTTGCCAATTTTTTGAATCTCACGTTCCAGGACCCGGACGATGCCGCCCCAGGGAAAAATTGAAGCACTCGTAAAGGAGGAACTACGTTGAACGCTATCGAAACCCATGGATTGACAAAGAGGTACAAGGACCTCACCGCCGTGGACGGTCTGGAGCTGCGCGTCCGGGAGGGGGAGCTCTTCGCCCTGCTGGGCGTGAACGGCGCGGGCAAGACCACCACCATCAAAATGCTCTCCTGCCTGACGAAGCCCACGGCGGGAGACGCCCTGCTGCTGGGCAGGAGCATCACCCGGGAGCCCGAAGCTGTCAAGGCGCTGATCGCCGTCTCGCCCCAGGAGACCGCCGTGGCCCCGAAGCTGACGGTCCGGGAGAATCTGGAGCTCATGGCGGGCATCCACACCGCCGACAAGGCCGCCATCCGGGAGAAGGTGAAGACCCTCTCCGCCCGCTTCAGTCTGGACGAGGTGCTGAACAAGGCCGCGGGCAAGCTCTCCGGCGGCTGGCAGCGGCGGCTGTCCATTGCGATGGCCCTGATTTTGGAGCCGAAGATCCTGTTTTTGGACGAGCCCACCTTAGGGCTGGACGTGCTGGCCCGGGCGGAGCTCTGGGACCAGATCCGGGTCCTCAAGGGGGAGATCACCATCATCCTCACCACCCACTACATGGAAGAGGCGGAGGCCCTCTCTGACCGCATCGGCGTCATGGGCAAGGGACATCTGCTTCGGGCGGGCACGGCGGCGGAGCTGAAGGCCGAGACCGGGACCGCCACCCTGGAGGAAGCCTTTATCGCGCTGGCAAAGGAGGGAGCAAAATGAGACACGTTCTGTTGCTTTCCCGGCGGACCGTCAAGGAGATCCTGCGGGACCCGCTGAATCTCTGCTTCGGCCTGGGCTTCCCCCTGGTGCTGCTGGGCCTGCTGACGGCCATCCAGTCCAGCGTCCCCGACGAGCTCTTCCCGCTCCCGCGGCTGGCCCCTGGCATCACCGTCTTCGGCCTGTCCTTTATGAGCCTGTTTTCGGCTGTGCTGGTGGCGAAGGACCGGAGCTCGGCCCTGCTCCTTCGGCTCTACACCACGCCCCTGCGGCCCGTGGACTACATTCTGGGCTACATGCTGCCCATGGTCCCCATCGCCCTGGCCCAGACCCTGGTCTGCTACGCCTTCGCCCTGGTCCTGGGCCTGGCCTGGACCCCCAATCTCCTGCTCTGCCTGCTGGTCTCCCTGCCCGCCGCCTGGGTCTTCATCGCCCTGGGCCTGCTCTGCGGCAGCCTGCTCACCGAGAAGCAGGTGGGCGGCGTCTGCGGCGCCCTGCTGACGAACCTGACGGGCTGGCTGTCCGGCATCTGGTTCGACCCGGCTGCGGTGGGCGGCGGCTTCCTGTTCGCCGCCAAGCTGCTGCCCTTCTGGCACGCTGTGGCTCTGGCCCGGGCCGCCTACGCCGGGACCCTCTGCGAGGCCCTGTCCCATCTCTGGGTCGTGCTGGCCTGGGCCGTGGGGCTGACCGCCCTGGCCGTGGCCGCCTTCCTGGGGCAGATGCGGCGGAACTAAAAAGGTCCATTTCGGGGACAGACCGGGTCTGTCCCCGAATCCTTTTCCATGGGGGAATCCTGTGGGACGGCTGTGCATAGACTGTACCATCACGCTTTGGGGGTACATACTATGGAACTGTACGAGCTGGCGCTGCGGCGGGCGGGGGCGCCGTCGCTCCGGGAATTTCAGCGGCTGGAGGGTCTGCCGCCCACGGGACGGGCGGACGGGCCCACCTGGGCCGCGCTGCTGCCCTGGCTGACAGGCTTCCGCCTCTACCGGGCGGAGCCGGGGGACAACTACACCCGCATCGCCCAGCGCTTCGGCACCACGGTCCGGGCCATCATCACCGCAAATCCCAACCAGGACCCGCTCCAGCTCTACGTGGGACAGGTCCTGACGGTCCCCCTGGGCTTCGACGTGGTGCCCACGGAGCTGCCCTTCACCTACGAGCTCCTCACCCTCTGTCTGGATGGGCTGCGGGCTCGGTATCCCTTTCTGACCCTGCGGGCCATCGGCGAGACCGCCTACGGGCGGAAGCTCTGGCAACTCGCCGTGGGGCTGGGGCCCCGAAAGGTCTTATACAACGCGGCCCACCACGCCAACGAGTGGCTCACGACGCCGCTGGCGATGAAATTCCTGGAGCAGTACGCGAAGGCCGTCTCGGAGAACCGGCGCATTTTCGGCTTCTCCGCCCAGGCCCTCTACCAGCGGGCCACCCTGCATCTGGTCCCCATGGTGGACCCCGACGGCGTGGACCTTGTTACCGGCGGCCTGCGGGAGGGGGAGCCCGGCTGGGCCGAGGCGCGGCGGCTGGCGGAGAACTATCCCCAGATCCCCTTCCCTGCGGGCTGGAAGGCCAATCTCCGGGGCGTGGACCTGAACCTCAACTACCCCGCCCGCTGGGAGCAGGCCCGGGAGAACAAGTTCGCCCAGGGCTACACCCGGCCCGGTCCCAGGGACTACGTGGGGCCGGAGCCCCTCTCGGAGCCGGAGAGCGAGGCGATGGCGCGGCTGACGGAGCTGGTGAAGCCGGTGCTGACCCTGAGCTGGCACAGCCAGGGCAACGTGATCTACTGGAAGTTCCTGAACATCGAGCCCGCCGGGGGCCGGGCCTTGGGCGAGCGCTTCTCCGAGGTCTCCGGCTATGCGCTGGAGGACACGCCCTACGCCTCGGGCTTTGCGGGCTACAAGGACTGGTACATCCTGACCCGGGACCTGCCGGGTTACACCCTGGAGGTCGGCAGCGGGGAAAACCCCCTGCCCTTGGACCAATTCAACGATATTTACGCCCGCAGCTTAGGAATTTTTACGCTGGGGCTTGCGGAAGGATAATTTTTTTAGTATAATGACGGAGAATGTGCAACATTTCCCGTCTTTTTTTCGTCTATAATAGTGTCAGGCAAAAATTTGCGCTTTTTAAGGGGTATGAAACTATGAACATCATGCAGAAAATCATTGCTGAGCTGCGAAAGGCCGTCCAGGGCAAGGACCAGGTCCTGATTTGGATCCTCATGACCATCCTGGCCGACGGAAACGTGCTGCTGGAGGACATTCCCGGCGTCGGGAAGACCACCATCGCCCTGGCCTTCTCCAAGGCCCTGGGTCTGGACTACGGACGCGTCCAGTTCAACCCGGACGTGCTGCCCTCCGACATCACCGGCTACTCCGTCTACGACAAGCAGACGGGCAAGATGACCTACCAGAAGGGCGCCATCCTCTGCAACCTCTTCCTGGCGGACGAGCTGAACCGGGCCACCTCCCGGACCCAGTCCGCGCTGCTGGAGGCCATGGAGGAGGGCCAGGTCACGGTGGACGGCATCACCCATCCGCTGCCCCATCCCTTCACCGTCATCGCCACCCAGAACCCCACCGGCGCAGCCGGGACCCAGCTCCTGCCGGATTCCCAGATGGACCGCTTTATGGTCCGGCTCTCCGTGGGATATCCCAAGGCCAAGGACGAGACGGCGATGGTCCTGGCCCGCCAGGGCGGCGTCAATCCGCTGAACGACGTGCAGCAGGTGGTGAGCCGCGAGGAGCTGGCCGCCATGCAGCAGACTGTCAGCCAGATCTACATGAAGGATACGGTCATCAACTATATCGTCAACCTGGTGAACAAGACCCGCCAGCACGCCCAAATCGTGCGGGGCGCCAGTCCCCGGGCCACCCTGGCCGTCGTCTCTATGGCGAAGGCCACGGCCTTCATGAACGGCAGAGATTACGTGCTGCCCGAGGATGTCAAGACCGTGTTCTCCGGAACCATTGCCCACCGGCTGCTGCTCTCCTCCGACGCCATTGCCCAGGGCCTCAAGGAGGAACAAGTCCTGGACGACCTGCTGGCAAGGACTCCGACCCCAGGGGTGTGAGCTATGGCGGTCAATCGCTTACTCTATTTCGGCGTGCTGATTTTGAGCGCGGTGTTCTACTTCGCCAGCAGCCTCTGGTTTTCCTGGGTGCTGGTGGTCCTGCTGCTGGCGGCTCCCATCGTCAGTCTGCTGGTCTCTCTGCCCGCGATGCTCTCCTGCCGGTTCAGCGCCTCGATTCCCGACACCGTGGAGCAGGGGGAGAAGGCCGCCATGCACATGACGCTGCACGCCTGGCGGGTCCTGCCCCTGCCGGAGGTCCAGGCCCGTCTGAATCTGCGGACCAGGGACGTGCAGAAGGATACCCGCTATCTCAGCCACCTGTCCAGGGCAAACGGCGCGATGGCCCTGTCCACCGAGACCTGCGGCTTTATCGCTCCGGAATTTCGCCGGGCCAGGGTCTATGACGCCCTGGGCCTGTTTGCGCTGCCCGTTAAGATGCCGAAGCTGGAGCCCATGGTCATCCTGCCGCCCCCCCTCCAGCCGGACCCCATGCCGCGGATGGACCAGTTTCTCCAGCAGCAGATGAAGGCCAAGCCCGGCGGCGGCTTCTCGGAGCTGCACGACAACCGGCCCTATCGCCCCGGCGACCTGGTCAAGGACATCCACTGGAAGCTCTCGCTGAAGACGGATGAGCTCATCGTCCGGGAGGCCCAGGAGCCTCTGTTCCGCCGCATGGTGCTGGCCCTGCGCACGCCCCGCGGCGCCGCGGTCCGCAGCGTATCCCTGGGGAACCTGCGCTGGCTCTGTCAGTGGCTGCTGGAAAAGGGCGTCAACTGCAAGGTCGTCTGGATGGACGGCGAAGGCCTCCAGACCGCGGAGCTCCGCACGGAGCAGGACGCCCTGCGCATCCTTCGCGCCGTCTGTCTGGCCGCGGAGAGCTCCGCGGACCTGCCCTGGCCCCTGCCCCTGCAAGCGGATTGGATCTGTGCGGTGGGCCCGGAAGGAGGTGCCGGGACATGAGCCACAAGGTCCTCTCTCGGCTCTTTCTGGAGTGGCTGCTGGTGCTCCTGGCGGTCTTCGGCGCCCTCTTCTGTCTGCTGACTGCCTTTTCCCTGCCGGTGCCCCTGGACCTCTGGGGCCTGGTGTTTTTCGCCACGGTCCTGGACTGCGCCGCCATGGGCTACAAGAAGGCCGGACGCATCACCGCCCTCGTCCTGCTGGCGGGAATGCTGCTCTTTACCTTCCTGCTGCGGCGGGAGCTGGCGGAGAGCTTCCGCAATCTCTGGGGCCTGATCGGCTCCCGCTACGCCCTGGGCTATGACCGGGTGCTGGACTACCTGCCCCGGGGCAGCTTTGAGCCGGAGGCCACGGAACACGCCATTTTGGCCATCGCCCTCTGGGAGGCCTATCTGGTCAGCCTTTCGGTCCGTCAATGGAAGCGGACCTTTCCCGCGGCCCTGGCCCTGCTGGTTTGCATCGCCCCCTGCTTCATCCTGCTGGACACACCGCCCGATCTGCCCCCACTGCTGCTGGTGGTCTTATCCGTGATGACCCAGGCCTTCAGCCAGTCCGTGCGCCGCAGAGCCACGGGCGAGGAGCGCAGGGCCCTCTGTCTGGCCGCCCTGCTGTCCGCGGCGCTGCTGGCCCTGGTGCTGGCGATTTTTCCCCAGAAGGGCTTCAAGCCCCCCATCACCTGGGACGAGCTGAACCAGGAGATGGCCAAGTGGTCCCAGGCCCAGAACAACCGCGGCAACGTCAACGCAGGCCTGTCCGGCAACCCGGACACGGTGGAGCTGCGGACCCTCGGCGCCCTGCCCAACCACCCCTCCACCGCCCTCTACGTCCAGTCCACCGTGGCCGGGAGCTATTATCTGCGGGGCTCCAGCTACATGGGCTTTGACGGCGATACCTGGTCCAGGGGCGAGCTGCGCAACTGGGGAGACAGTGCGCTCTTCCCCTACCTACAGCCCGATGTGGGCGAGACCCTGTCCCTGGAGACCGTCAACCGGGAGGCCCTGTACTACACCGTCTATCAGACCACGGCCCTGCCCGAGGGCAGCCACGCGGCAGGCGACGCCTATGTGCGCAACGACAGCGGCGAGACAGTCTACTCCCTGCGCTTCCTGACGGACACCGCCCCGCATTCCCCCGACAAGGACTACGACGCCTGGGTGATGCAAAACTGCCTGTCCCTGCCCGATGAGGCCAGGGACGGCGTGCTGGACTGGTGGGAGCGCAACGGGTCCGGCGTGGAGGCCGAGTGGACGCCCGCTCCCAGCGACCTGTCCTCCATCTCTTATTCCGGCAGCCTCACCTACCGGCTGTCGCTGGACGGCAAAGGGAACGCCGTCATAACCGTGGACTACGGCGGTCACACCAGCGAAACCACCTACACCGCGGAGGATTTCCACGTTCTGGCAAACAATGAGCCTCGCTTCTCCAAGGCGCTGGCGGACTACGCCCAGGCTGTGGCGAACCGGGTCTCCAAATGCGCCGTCTACAGCCGCAATCCGGAGCGGGTCCCCGACGGCGAGGACTTCTGCACCTGGTTCCTCAACGACGCCAGGAGCGGCTACTGCGTTCACTTTGCCTCGGCCTGTACGGCCCTGCTTCGCTCCCTGGGCATCCCGGCCCGGTACGTCTCGGGCTATATCTGTACGCTCAAGGCCAACGACAGGACCCAGGTGACGAACCTCCAGGCCCACGCCTGGGTGGAGATCTGGTGCGGGGGCCGCTGGCTCCCCATCGAGCCCACCCCGGACGACGCCACGGAGTTCACCGGCACCACCTACACCCCCTCGGGGAACCAACCCCTCCAGGACCCCGACGCCACCGACATCTACCCCTCGGAGTACCAGCGCCCCCCCATGGTCGAAACAGACCCGCTGTATTCCGAAGAGACCCGCTTCCGCCCCTCCCGGCCTGACAACGAGACCACGGAGGCCAGGGACCCGGATCAGTCAGGCAGCGGCAAGAGCGCCTCGAATTTGACGCCGGTCTGGATCCTGCTGGGCGTGGCCGGAACGCTGGCGCTGATCCTCGGGCGGCGGGCCCTGGCCCTGCGGCTCTGGGAGAAGCGCCTGGCGAAGGCCGGACCCAACGAAAAGGCCTGTCTCCTCTATCGCCGCTGTGTGCAGCTGAACAAGCTCAGCGGCGGACTGCTCCCGGAGGACGCGGTCGCCTTAGCCAATCGGGCCGGGTTCAGCCAGCATGAGCTGACGCCCGAGGAGCTTGACTACCTGCGGCAGCTCCTGACCCGGCAGGGACAGCGGCTGGCCCTGGTCAGTTTCTGGAAGAATCTCTACGCCAAGTTCATTCTGGCCATCGTCTGATCCAGAAGACAGGAGGAAGCCTATGGAGCGCTTCGGCACATTTGCCGGGCAGGCCGTGGAACTGATACGGCTCCAAACCGGCGGCCTCGCCTGCGAGCTTTTGACCTACGGGGCGACCCTGCGGGCGCTGTATGTCCCTGACCGGCAGGGAAGACGCCGGGACGTGGTGTTGGGCTTCGACAGGCTGGATGATTATGTCAACCACAATTCCTACTTCGGCGCCGTCGTCGGCCCCAACGCCAACCGAATCGCCAAGGCGGCCTGTACCCTCGGCGGCCAGCGCCTGCGGCTGGACCGAAACGACGGGACAAACAGCCTCCACAGCGGCGCCGCCGGGCTGGACCGGAGGCTCTGGGAGGTCGTGGCGGTCTCCGAGGAGGCCGTGACCTTGGGCTGTACCCACCCGGACGGGCTGGGAGGCATCCCCGGAGAGCTGCGTATCCGCGTGACGTACCGGCTGGAGGAGACCGCCCTGGTCATCGACTATCGCGCCATCAGCCAGCGGGACACTCTCTGCAATCTCACCAACCACAGCTACTTCAACCTGGACGGCCACGGCAGCGGCTCCGTCTTAGGCCACCGGGTCCAGCTCTTTGCGGAGCGCTTCACCCCCACCGATGTCGGCTCCCTTCCCACCGGCGAGCTGCGGGACGTGGCCGGGACCCCCATGGACCTGCGGCAGCCCGTCCGTGTCGGGGACCGCATCGACGCAGAGGACGCCCAGCTCCGGCAGGCCCGGGGCTTCGACCACAACTGGGTCCTCAGCGATGAGACCGGCCTCCGGCCCGCGGCCCGGGCCTGGGGAGCGGAGAGCGGCATCGTCCTCACGGTCTGCACGGACCGGCCCGGCGTCCAGTTCTACACCGGCAACTACATCCCGCCGGCGCTGCGGGGCAAGGGCGGGGCCGTCTACGGCCCCCGCCAGGGCCTCTGCTTCGAGACCCAGGCTTTCCCGGACGCGCCGAACCACCCGAATTTTCCCGCCACCCTCCTGCGGGCCGGACAGGAATGGCACAGTCGGACCGTGTTCCAATTCAGGACGGAATAGACAAAGAGACCGCCTACCGCGCATAGACCTGCGCGGTAGGCGGTCTTTTTGTTGTTCCCCTTACAGGGCGGCCAGGATCCGGTCCAGCTCCTCCAGGTATTCGTCCGTGGTGTACCAGGCGGTGGCGAAGCGAACCACGGTGTGGTCCGGGTCCGGGTGGGACCAGAAGCCCACGGGGACCCGCTCCCGCAGGGCGGCATAGCGGGCATTGTCCAGGATGGCAAACTGCTGGTTGGAGGGGGTGTCCAAATAACAGGGCACGCTGCGGCGGGCCAGGATGGTCTTCAGCCGCTGGGCGGTCTCCACGCCCCGGCGGCCAATGGCATCATAGAGCCCGTCGGTGAAGAGGGCCTCAAACTGGACCCCGCAGAGGCGGCCCTTGGCCAGCATGGCCCCGTGCTTCTTGATGAAGTTCAGGAAGTGGGGCGGGGCCTGGCGGGGGAAGACCACGGCCTCGCCGCAGAGGGCGCCGCACTTGGTCCCGCCGATGTAGAAGGCGTCGCAGAGCCGGGCCAGCAGGGGCAGGTCCACGTCGGTCCCCTCAGCCCTCAGGCCGTAGGCCAGCCGGGCCCCATCCACGTAGAGCCGCAGCCCGAACTCCCGGCAGACCGCGGAAATGGCCTCCAGCTCCGCCTTTGTATAGAGGGTGCCCCATTCCGTGGGGTGGGAGAGGTAGACCACGCCGGGATAGACCATGTGCTCCACGTTCTCGTCGGACAGGAGGGTGGCCGCCAGGGCCCGCAGCTCTCCGGGGTCCAGCTTGCCCAAGTGCTCCGGCAGGGCCAGGACCTTGCAGCCCAGGGCCTCGGGGGCGCCTGCCTCGTGGACGTGGATGTGGCCGGTCTCGGCGGCGATGACGCCCTCCCAGGGCTTTAAGAGGGAGGCCAGGACCACGGCGTTGGTCTGGGTGCCCCCGGAGAGAAAGTGGATCTCCGCGCTGGGACAGGCGCAGGCCGCCCGAATCTTCTGCCGGGCGCTGTCGGAGTAGGCGTCGAAGCCGTAGCCCGTCTGGGGAACCAGGTTGGTCTCCAGCAGCCGGGCCAGCACCGCGGGGTGAGCCCCGCAGGAATAATCGTTTTCAAAGGTAATCATAAAACAGCTCCTTTTACGGATTTGCCTCTATTATAGCCCCGCCGCCGTTCTTTGTAAATGACGGAAATGAAAAAAGTGGTTGCTTTTTTCGACGGAATCCGGTATACTCAAGGAAGCGGCGGGGCTGCCTGCCGCATGACGACGATAGAAAACAGGAGTGAATATAACCATGAAAATCAAAGCTGTCGTCCTCGCGGCCGGAAAAGGCACCCGGATGATGTCCGAAGCCAACAATCTGCCCAAGGTGCTGCGTCAGGCCTGCGGCAAGCCGCTTCTGCACTATGTTCTGAAGGCCCTGGATTTCATCCCCGCGGAGGATACCGTCTTAGTGGGCGGCTATATGCGCGAGCGGGTGTTCGAGGCCTTCCCCGCCTACCCCCACGCGGTCCAGGACCCCCAGCTCGGCACCGGCCACGCAGTCATGTGCGCCCGGGAGCACCTGAAGGACTTTGACGGCACCGTCCTGGTCTGCTACGGCGACATGCCCCTGCTGAAGAAGGAGGTCTATCAGGGCCTGCTGAAGTTCCACGCCGAACACGGCGCCGTCTGCACCATGCTCTCCGGCACCTGCGAGGACTACCTGCCCTATGGCCGGGTCCTGCGGGACGAGAACGGCGACTTCCTCCGCATCGTGGAGGACCGGGACTGCACCCCTGAGCAGAAGGCCATCCGGGAGCTGAACGTGGGCATCTACGCCTTCGACTGCAAGGCCCTGCTGGCGAGCCTGGACGAGATCAAGGACAACAACGCCCAGCACGAGTACTACCTGACGGACGTTCCCGCCATTCTGCGCTCCCACGGCCAGCGGGTGGCCGTCTACACCGCCGAATTGAACGAGCAGATCCTGGGCGTCAACACCCCGGAGCAGCTCGCCCTGACGGAGCAATACCTGAAGCAATAAACCCCTTTGAAAACTCCCCCCGTGACTGCCTGTTTCACAGTCACGGGGGGAGTTTCCTATCAGGACCTCTCCGCCGCTTTGGGCAGCTCCAGCCAGAAGACCACGCCGCCGAAGGCCTCGTCGTTGTAGAAGCCGTAGGGGTGGCCCAGCCGCTCCATGTTGCCCTTGACAATGGACAGGCCCAGGCCCATCTCGCCCTTGTGGCGCTGGCGGGAGCTGTCGCCCCGGTAGAGCTTCTCCCAGATGCGCTGGCCCTCCTCCTCGGAGATGGGGGCGGAGGAGTTCGCCACGCAGACCCGGACCATCTCGCCCCGGTCCTCCAGCCGCACCTCTATCTTCGTGCCGTGGTTGATGTGGAAGACCGCGTTCTGGACGTAGTTCATCAGGCTCTGCCGGGCGCACTCGTAGTCGGTGTGGACCATGGTGGGGCTCGGACCGATTTTGTCCAGGCTCAGGTTCTGGCGCTCCAGCTCCCGCTCGAAGCCCGCCAGCACGTCGTTGAGCAGGTCGGTCACGTCAAAGTCCTCCGGGGTGATGGGGGTCTCGCCGCTCTCCATCCGGCCCAGGGTCAGCATCCGGGCTACGATGAGCTGCATCCGCTCGCTCTCCCGCAGGATCATGTCATAGTAGGTCTGCTGCTTCTCCGGGGTCCGGGCCACCCCCTCCCGCAGCCCCTCGGCGTAGCCCGAGATAATGGCAATGGGGGTTTTGAGGTCGTGAGAGAGGTTGGCGATCAGGTCCGCCGTGACCTGCTGCGCCTTGGTCCCGGCCTCCAGCTCCACCTGGAGCTGTCGGTTGGCCTGTTGGAGGGCTGCAATGTTGGACTCCAGCGAATCTGCCATGGTGTTGATGCTCCGGCTCAAATCATTGAGCTCCGTGGTCAGGGCCTCCGGGCAGCGCTGGGAGAAGTCCATTCTGGCGATTTGGGCCGCGGTGTCCGCCATGCGGCGGTGGGGCCGCGTGACCCGCTTGCTGAGGAAATAGAGGAAGGGCAGCGTGAGCGCCCAGGCAATGACGCCGATCTGTGTCACATAGCGAATCGCCAGGCTGATGACCGCGTTGGTGGACTCCACCGGCAGATAGAGGCAGAAGATCCGCCCGGCGCTGCGCCCGCAGAGGAAGAGGAATTTGCTCTCCAGCCTTCCGCGGGTCCCGGTCTCATCCAAATCGGTGGTGAAGAAGCTGCCCTCCGCCGCGCCTAAGCTCTGCGCGACCTGCTCCAGCAGCACGGTCTCTTCCTTGTTGTTTCGGTGGAGCTCGCCATCCTCCGGCTCCAGGCGCCGCGCTTCTCCCCCGTTCCTGCCGCGGTCCTCGCCCGCCTCAGCCTCGTCCAGATGCTTCGGCCCGCCCACAGCAGGCATCCCGTCGGGGTCCCGGTAGAGGGCCTCGCCCGTGGCGTCGTCCAGCAGCAGCAGATGGACGCCCTGCTGCTCCAGCTCCGGGGCAAGCGCCGGGTCGAAGCCGCCCTGCTCCAATTGCAGGAGCCCGTCCTTGAGCTGGTCCCGCAGGTCCCGCTGATACCGGTGCTGCAGGGCTACCCGGAAGGTGAGAATGAGGGTGCCCACCGTGAGGCTGAGGATCAGGGTGAAAATCGCTGTCATCAGCACCCAGAGCCGATACTGCTTTCGGGGCTGTACTTCTTTTTTCATACGCTGGGGTACTCCAGCAGATAGCCGCGGCTGCGGACGGTGCGGATCATATCTCCGCAGCTCCCCAGCTTCATCCGCAGGTTCTTGACATGGGTGTCCACCGTCCGACCGTCGCCGTAGTAGTCTGTGTTCCAGACCGCGTGGAGGATCTGCTCCCGGGAGCGGACCACATTGGGGGTCCGGGCCAGGAAGAGCAGCATGTCATATTCCTTGGGCGTCAGGTTCACCGCGCTGCCCTCGACCCGCACGGCCCCGGAGCTGGGGTCCACCTCCAGTTTGCCGAAGGTCAGCAGCTCCATGCTCTTGCCGCTGCGGCGCAGCAGGGACTTGACTCGCTCCATAAAGGCCCGCAGCTTGATGGGCTTGGAAACGTACTGGTCCGTACCGGACTGCATTCCGGCGATCTCGGTCTCCTCGTCGTCCCGGGCCGTGACCATCAGGACCGGGACCTGGGAGAAGCTGCGGATCTCCCGGCAGGCCTCCAGGCCGTCCATCTCCGGCATCATGATGTCCAGGATCACCAGGGCGGTATCGGGATTCTCCCGAAGCTGGTCCACCGCCTGGCGGCCGTTGGCCGCCTCCAGGACTGTATAGCCCTCCTGCTCCAGAAAGTCGTGGACGATCATACGCCAGCGCTCTTCGTCGTCCGCCAGTATGATTTTCGTGATCATGGTGTTTCGTCCTTTCTCTGCGGCATTTGTATCTCACAGCGGTGGATCGGGGTGCCCAGGGCGTGGAACTTCTCTTCGTAGCCGGTCATCACGCCCACAACGCCGTCCCGGTGCAGGTCGTCGGTGACGTTTTTCACCGGGTAGCCGTACCGGGCGAACTCCTCCAGGGACCAGGCAAAGAGCTTCTCATTGTCGGTCTTGAAGTGGATCTCCCCCTCCGGGCGGAGCACCGTCCGGTACTTCTCCAAAAATGTGTGGTAGGTCAGGCGGCGCTTCGCGTTCTTGCTGCGGGGCCAGGGGTCGCAGAAATTCAGATAGATGCGGTCCACCTCCCCGGGGGTGAAGAGCTGCTCCAGCTCCGCCGCGTCCACCGAGAGGAAATAGACGTTCCGCAGGCCCATGGAGACCGCCTTCTCCATCGCAAGGACCATAGCCTCCTTGACCCGCTCCACGGCGAGGAACAGAAGCTCCGGGTGCAGGGCAGCCATCTCCACCGTAAACTTGCCCTTGCCGCAGCCGATCTCCAGGTGCAGCTCCCGGGCCTCGGGCATCAGGCTCCGCCAGTTCCCCCGCAGGGCCGCGGGCTCCCGGACCCAGACGGCGGAGGCCGCCTCCATCCGGGGCTCCAAATTGTTGCGCTTGCGCATTCGCATGGTTTTGCTCTCCTTGTTTTCGGATATGGTCTTTCATTTTTTTATTTTATCAGAGTTTTTCCGTCCCGTAAAGATATAAAATCCAAAATTTCTGATTTTTTCTGTTCTTGCGAAACGGAGAAGAATATGCTATGATAGATGTATAAATATCACTGTTTAGGAGGGCTGCGATATGAAATATGCATTCGGCGTTGACGTGGGCGGGACCACGGTCAAGCTTGGATTTTTCTCCAGAGAAGGCGTGCTGATGGAAAAATGGGAGATCCCCACCCGACCGGAGAATGGCGGCACGGCTATCCTGCCGGACATCGCGGCTTCCATCGACGACTGCCTGGGCCGCCGGGGCATCGACAAGGGGGAGGTCCTGGGCGTCGGCATCGGCGTCCCCGGCCCGGTGGACGACGACGGGAACGTCAACCGCTGCGTCAACCTCAACTGGGGCGTCTTTAACCTGCACCGGACCTTAGGCGAGTTGACAGGCCTGCCCGTCAAGGCGGGGAACGACGCCAACGTGGCCGCCCTGGGCGAATACTTCGACGGCGGCGGCAAGGGCAGCCGCTCCATGCTGATGGTGACGCTGGGGACCGGCATCGGCGGCGGCTTCATCTGGAACGGTCAGATCCTCAACGGCGCCCACGGCGTGGGCTGCGAGATCGGCCACCTCTGCGTGGACCCCTCCCCCGAGGCGGAGCTCTGCACCTGCGGCAAGCGGGGCTGCGCGGAGCAGTACGCCTCGGCCCGAGCCCTGGGCCGGACGGCGCAGCGGGTCCTGCTGTCCCAGCCGGACCGCCCCTCCCTGCTGCGGGAGGCGGAGGAGCTCAGCTCCCGGACCGTCTTCCAGTGCGCCGCCCGAGGCGACAAGCTGGCGCAGGAGCTGCTGGACCGGGTCTACGACCTGCTGGGCCTCACCATCGCGGGAGGCTGCTGCATGGTGGACCCGGAGCTGGTGGTCCTGGGGGGCGGCATGTCCAAGGCGGGCCAGACCCTGCTGGACGGGGTGGAGCCCCGGTTCCAGCACCACATGTTCCACGCCTGCAAGGGCACGAAATTCGCCCTGGCGACCCTGGGCAACGACGCAGGCATCTACGGCTGCTTCCACCTGGCCCTCCAGGCGAAGTAAAGGAGCGTAGAGGCCTCCCGATACGAAACTCCCACTGCAACCTGAACAACTCCATATATGGCGATTCCCCCTCTAAACCGGAGAAGGTTTAGAGGGGGGATCTTTTTTTCAAAACTACGTTATCCAGGACATGCTATTCTATTTGTGCTGCATAGTTCCAGCTTTCGTCAGAATGGTCGAACCACGGAGATTCACGGTTGAATCGGTGATCATGCGATTCCTCCATATACAAAATATCGGTTTTTCCTTGTCCGATCAGCTTGCTCTCCATGAAGGGAGTGCCTTTTTGCTGTCAAAATCAGCCGCCGAAGACCTTCAGCAGGAAGCCGGCTGCGATGGCGGAGCCGATGACGCCGGCCACGTTGGGGCCCATGGCGTGCATCAGCAGGAAGTTCTTGGGGTTGGCCTTCTGGCCCTCGATTTGGGCCACCCGGGCGGCCATGGGGACGGCGGAGACACCGGCGGAGCCGATCAGCGGGTTGATCTTGCCGCCCGTGAGCTTGTACATGAGCTTGCCCACCAGCAGGCCGCCCACCGTGGAGAAGCAGAAGGCGGTGAGGCCCAGGACGATGATGTAGAGGGTCTGGAGCCGCAGGAACTGGGAGCCGGCCATGGTGGCGCCCACAGAGATGCCCAGGAAGATGGTGATGATGTTCATCAGGGCGTTCTGGGCGGTGTCGCTCAGGCGCTCGGTGACGCCGCACTCCCGCCAGAGGTTGCCCAGCATCAGGCAGCCGATCAGAGGCGCCGTGGAGGGCAGCAGCAGGACGCAGAAGATGGTGACGACGATGGGGAAGATGATCTTCTCGGTCTTGGAGACGGGGCGGGCCTGGGTCATGACGACCTCCCGCTCCTTCTTTGTCGTCAGCAGCTTCATGATGGGCGGCTGGATCATGGGGATCAGGGCCATATAAGAGTAGGCCGCGATGGCGATGGCGCCCAGGAGCTCCGGGGCCAGCTTGGTGGTCAGGTAGATGGCCGTGGGGCCGTCCGCGCCGCCGATGATGCCGATGGAGGCGGCCTGGTTGCCGGTGAAGCCGATGAGGTTCGCGCCGAAGAAGGCCAGGAACACGCCGAGCTGGGCTGCCGCGCCGAGGATCAGCGAGGAGGGCCGGGCGATCAGGGGGCCGAAGTCCGTCATAGCGCCGACGCCCATGAAGATCAGGGAGGGGTAGATGCCCGCCTTGACGCCGATGTAGAGGATGTCCAGGAAGCCGCCGTGGGCGAGGATATGGCCGTAGTCATGGTAGAACTCGCTGCCCTCGTCCAGGAAATTGTTCCAGAGCTCGGGGTGATACAGGGCGTCGGCCTCGGTGAGGTTCAGGAAGTAGGAGACGTTCACCAGCAGACAGCCGAAGGCGATGCCCACCAGCAGCAGGGGCTCAAACTTCTTCTTGATGCCCAGGTAGAGCAGGACGCAGGCGATGACGATCATCACCGCATTCTGCCAGCCGCCGTTCTGGAAGAAACCGGCGAAGCCGGACTCCCCCAGCAGCTTTTTGAGGGTGTCAACAATATTCATGCCGCGCCTCCTTATGCGAGGACAACCAGAGTCGCGCCGGTATCCACCTTCTCGCCGACCTTGACCACCACCTGGGCCACGGTACCGGCCTTGGGCGCTACGATCTCGTTCTCCATCTTCATAGCCTCTAAGATCACCAGGATCTGACCGGCCTTGACCTTGTCGCCGGGATTGACGGCCAGCTTGAGGATATTGCCGGGCATGGGGGCGTTGACGCGCTCCCCGGCGGCGATCTCCGCGGAGGCCGCAGGAGCCGGAGCGGCGGGAGCAGGCGCAGCGGCGGCTGCGGGTGCCGAAGCAGCGGCAGCCGGGGCGGGGGCAGTCGGCGCATAGGCCTCATACTCGTTCACGACCATGGCCTTTGTGGCCTCGACCTCCACCTCATAGGTGCGGCCGTTGAGCGTTACCTTATACTTCATCTTCTTTGACCTCCTTAATGGACTTAAAGCGCAGCTCGTTCAGGGGCTTGCCCATCTGACTGGCGACGATGGCCATGATCATAGCGGCCTCCTTGTCAGGCACGCCGTAGAGCTTGACCTCCCCGGCAGTGCCGGGGGCAGGCTCGCCCTGGGGCTCCTTGAGCTTCTGCGGGCTCTGGGAGCCGACTGTGGGAAGCTTGGCGACCTTCAGGGGCTCCAGGCGGTTGGTCTTGGCCTTGAAGATCGTACCCATGACGTAGACGATGCCCATCAGCATCATAAGCCCCAGGAAGACCACGCCGTAGCCCAGGACCGCGGTGAGCACGTTGTTCCCAAAGGGGAGCTTTGTGCCGGAGGCGGCAACATCCATCATAATTTGCATGATGCTCCCTCCTTACATTGCGACGATGGAGTAGGTGGCGATGTTCTCCTCCTGCTTTTTGCGGTTCTCCAGGAACTCCTTCGCCTGCTTGGGGAAGCAGATGTAGCTCATCACGTCCTCCTCGGTCTTCGCCAGCTCGCCCAGCTCCTCCTTTGCCTTGGCAAAGTCCTCGCCGGTGCGCTTGGCGTCCTCCTTGCGGCAGTCCACGGGCTCGTTGCCCGCGCCGAGGATCTTGTCCTGGAGCTCCCGGCTGACCGGCGCGGGGGCGATGCCGTATTCGCCCTTGAAGTAGTTCTTGACCTCGTTGGAGATGTTCTTGTAGCGCTCGCCCACCAGGACGTTGGTGACGGCCTGGTTGCCCACCATCTGGCTCAGGGGTGTGACCAGGGGCGGATAGCCCAGGTCCTTGCGGACCGCGGGAATCTCCGCCAGGGCGGCGTCGAACTTGTCCATAGCGCCCATGTCGGTGAGGTTGGCGATCATGTTGGAGAGCATTCCGCCGGGGACCTTGTAGACCAGGGCCTGGGCGTCGGTGCCCATGGACTTGGGGGACAGGGTGCCCTTGTCGATGTACTTCTGCTTGATGGGCTTGAAGTAGTCGTTGACCTGGTTGATGACCTTCTCGTCCAGGCCGGAGTCGATGCCGTACTGCTGGAGGGCGTAGAACATGGACTCGGTGGCGGGCTGGGAGGTGCCGTTGGAGAAGCAGGAGGTGGCGCAGTCGATGACGTCCACGCCCGCCTCGATGGCCTTGGTGACGGTCATATAGGCCATGCCGGTGGTGCAGTGGGTGTGCAGGATCACGGGGATCTTGGGCAGGGCGGCCTTGATGCCCTTGATGAGGTGCTCGGCCTCGTAAGGGCTCATGGTGCCGGCCATATCCTTGAGGCAGATGGTCTCGAAGCCCATCTCCACCAGCTTCTTGCACATCTCCACGTACTTCTCCACGGTGTGGACCGGGCTCTGGGTGTAGGAGATGCAGCCGGAGGCGATGACGGGACGGCCATATTTCCTGGAGCTGGTCCTCACGGCCTTCAGGGCCGTCTCAATGTTGCGGAAATCGTTGAGCGCGTCGAAGATGCGGATGATGTCGATGCCGTTCTTGACGGCCAGGTCCACGAACTTCTCCACCACATCGTCGTGGTAGTGCTTGTAGCCCAGGAGGTTCTGGCCCCGGAGCAGCATTTGCAGCTTGGTGTTGGGCATGCGCTCCCGGATCTTCCGCAGGCGCTCCCAGGGGTCCTCCCCCAGATAGCGCAGACAGGAGTCGAAGGTGGCGCCGCCCCAGCACTCCACGGAGTAGTAGCCAGCTTTGTCCATGGTCTCAAGGATGCCCTCGAAGTCGGAATAGGGCAAGCGGGTCGCCATCAGGGATTGGTTGGCGTCTCGAAGGACCGTTTCAGTGATACGAACTTGTTGAACCATATATTTATCCTCCGGTTTTCAGATTGGCGAGGCCTGACAGGGCCTTTTTACGGGGACGCCTGTCAAAGCTCTAAATTCTTCCTTATACATTATAGCACAAGCTCTGTCAAATTTCCACCATTATTTTACTCAAATTTCTCCGGATTTCCCCCATGAATTTTGGGCAAAGAAGGGGGCTGCGCCCCGATCGGGATCGGAACGCAGCCCCGCAGAATCGAAAAGAGGATTAGAACAGACCCACGACTTTCAGCATATAGCCGTCCACTGTCGGGTCAAAGATGTTGAGGTAGGTAGCGGGGTCGCCGTAGTCGGGGCTCCAGCCGGAGCCGTAGAACATATCGAAGTTGCCGGCCTCGCCGTTGGCGGCGCGGTAGCCGCAGGCATAGAAGTCGTCAGAGGTGTAGGCAGGCACCAGGTTGACCACCACGTTCTCCTCGCCCAACGCGCCTTCAATGGAAGCCTTGTAGGCCTCGGCCTGTGCAGTCTGGCTGTCAGAGGGCTCGTAGTACACCACGTCGATTTGGATGGGCCAGCTCACCTGGCCGTCCAGCTCCGCCTTCGCCGCCGCAAGGTAGTCCTGGGCCGCCTCGGGCTTGTACCAGCCGTCCACGCCGTCCCGGCAGTCCACCTGGCAGCCCAGCTGGTCGCAGTAGTACTGGACCATTTCGCCGTAGAAGGTCCCCGCATGGAAGGTGTGGCCCTCCGCGTCGGTGACGTCGTTCTCTAACTTCACGAACTCAGGAGGGGTGTACATGTTGCGGAGGTTGGTTTCGGCCAGCTCCTCCCCGCGGGAGGTCGCGTTGACAGTCTTTTTGTCGAAGGCGTGCATCATGGCCTTGCGGAAGTTCTTGTTGTTCAGCGCTGTAAAGGTGTCGATTTTCTCCCGTTCGGTTTTCGGGGAGGCGCAGGCACCGTTTTCCAGCACAAAGGTGCCCCGGTTGAGATTCAGGCCGCCAAAGTAGGTGACGCTTTCGGTGTCGGTCACATAGGCGTACTGCTCGAAGTTGCCGTCGTATTTTGCGATATCCAGCGTACCGGCGGCCTGGCTCAGGCTGATGTCGTCAATGATGCCGTTGAGGAAGTCTTCATAGGTATTTTGGGGGGTTTCGCCGTTGTCATAGATCCATTTGATGGCGTCAAGTGTTACACTGTCAGCCTTATAGTAATTGGGGTTCTTCACGCAGAGGATCTCAGTGTCGGCTTCCAGCTTTTGCAGCAGGAAGGGGCCGCAGTAGACCTGGGAAGAAACGTCGGTGTTTTGGCCAAAGGTATAGGAATCGGACCAGAGGGCAGCTTCATATTCTTCAATGCCAAAGGCGCCGCCGTGGGCCAGGTAGAAGTCCTCGCACATGGGCAGGAAGATGGAGTAGCTCAGCATGGTCAGGAAGAAGGGAACGGGCTTGTTCAGCGTGATTTGGAGGGTGTAGTCGTCGAGGGCCCTGTAGCCGACATCGTCGAAGGAGCCGCCGTTGAACAGGTAATCATCTACGCCAACGATTTCCGCAAAGCCGGATCCGGCCAGGCTTTCCAGACCGGCGCGGCAATCCATCATATGATGGAAGCCTGCCACAAAGTCCTGGGCAGTGACTTCGGCGTACTCCTCGCCCGCCGCGGTGTACCACTTGACGCCGTGCCGGAGGTGGAAGGTGTAGGTCATGCCGTCCTCGGAGACCTCCCAGGACTCGGCCAGGGCGGGCCGGAGATTCCCCAGCTCGTCATACTCCACCAGGCCTTCCACGCAGTTGATGATTTCTTCGGTGTCAGCCTGCGAGGCGGTGTTCAGCCAGTCCAGGGTGACGGGAGCGGTGCTGAAGGTGGCGGTGTAGCTCCTTTTCAGGGCGTGTCCCTGCGCGGTCAGGTAAGCAGCGGGGTCATAGACGCCGTTTCCGGCCACAGCCTGGGCCCAGAGCTCCTCCAGCTCCTCCCGCTCGGCGCGGGTCAGGAAGTCCTCCGAAACCACCAGGCTGTGCAGGCGGTCGTCGTCATTGCCCCAGGCAACGTGGGCCTTGGTGTGCGGTGCGACACGGGACATGGCGTATTCTCCGCCCCGGGTGGTGTTGGGAATCATGGCGGCGGTGTCCAGCAGCTCCGCCTCAGCCTGGGCATAGAGCAGGAAACGCTCGTCGTTGTTGTCAGTCTCCCGGGCCTCGGCCATCCGCTGGGCGAAATTGCCGAAGGTCGCCTCGTAGACCTCCTCGTCGTCCGCCCGTTCGACCTGGGCAATCGCTTTCAAGGACGGCGCATTGAATAGGAAGGTGACGACCTGGCCGCGGGTACAGGTCTCATTGGGCGCGAAGTGGGTCGCGTCCTTGCCGGAGGTCACGCCGTTCTCCAGGGCCCAGAGCATTGCCTTGTAGTAGTACTTGCCCTCCTTCACGTCCACAAAGGGGCAGTCGGTGCTTTTGGGCTCCGGCTTCCCGGCGGCGTTCCAGAGGAAGGTGACGACCTGACCGCGGGTGCAGGTCTCGTTGGGGGCGAAGTGGGTCTCGTCCTTGCCGGAGGTGACGCCGGTCTCTAAGGCCCAGAGCATCGCGTCATAGTAGTACTTGCCGGGCTTCACGTCCACGAAGGGGCAGTCCGTGATGGTGGGTTCGGGCTTGCCCACGGCGTTCCAGAGGAAGGTGACGACCTGGCCGCGGGTGCAGGTCTCGTTGGGGGCAAAGTGGGTCTCGTCCTTGCCGGAGGTGATGCCCCTGCCGTAGGCCCAGGCCACTGGGATCTCGTAGAACTTGCCCTCCTTCACGTCGGAAAAGACGTTGGTAGCGTAGAAGCTGTAGTTGAGGGTCTTGGCGCAGTTTTCGATGTAGCGGTAGCCGTAGGTGTAAACGCTGTTATCGTACTCCTCGACCTCCGTCATCATGTCGGCGCCTTCCTTTTCGGCGTCATGGGGACCGTAGACGATCAGCTTGCTCTTGAGGCCCAGGGTGTCGTTGTACCAACTTTCATAGGTATCGCTCCAATTGCCGTCGCCCCGGACCTGCTCCAGGTTTTCCCAGGAGTCGTCGCCGGAATAGAAGTATTCTTCCTTCTCATAGCAGAGGACCTTGCAGGCGGGATTCCGGACCACCAGGGCCTTCAGATTTCTGCATTCGTCAAATACCCAGGATCCCAGCTTTTCCACGCTCTTGGGCAGGACAACAGTACGAAGGCCGCCGCAGGCGTAGAACGCATTGTTTCCGATGCGCTTCAGGCTCGCGGGGAGGTTGACAGAGCTCAGGCTATCGCAGCACACAAAAGCGCTATCGCCGATGGATTCCAGCCCCGCGGGGAAGACAACGGAGCGAAGGCTGGGACAATCCCAGAACATTTCGCCCGGAAGCTCTTTGAGACTGGCCGGAAGGGTAACAGAGCTGAGGCTGTCGCAACCGCTGAAGGCGCCCCAGCCGATCTCCGTCAGGCTGTCCGGGAAGGTCACGGCGCTCAGGCTGTCGCAGTTCTCAAAAGCATAGCTTCCAAGCCATGCGAGGCTCTCCGGAAGGGCGACGGAGCGAAGGTTGTAACAATTGGAAAAAGCCTCCCCGCTGATGTTTTCCAGGCTGTCCGGCAGGTCGATGGCGGCCAGGCTCCAGCAGTCGGCGAACGCCGAATAATCAATCGAAATCAGCCCCTCCGGAAGGGTCACGGAGCGCAGCGCAGTACAGCCGTAAAAAGCGGAGTCTCCAATGGATTCGACGTTCTCCGGAATCGTCACGGAGAGCAGGCTGTCGCAGCCCATGAAAACTTCCCAGCCTAAGGCTTCCAGGCTATTCGGCAGGCTGACAGAGCTCAGGCCGGTGCAGTTGCAGAATACAGCACCTCCCAGATAGGTGATCCCCTCCGGAACGGTCACGGAAGTCAGCCCGGTGCAGCCCTCGAATGCGTAACTCTCGAGGTAGACATTCTCCGGGAGGCTCAGCTCCGTCAGACCATTGCAGCCGGAGAAGGCACAGGACTCAATGTACTCCAAACCTGCCGGGAGCGTAAGGGAGCTCAGACCGTCGCAGCCGGAGAAGGCATACCAGCCGATGGAAAGCAGGCCCGTTGGGAAGCTGACTTCGCGCAGGCCGGAGCAGTTTTGGAAGGCATAAGCGCCGATTCGGGTAAGTCCCGCCGGGAAAGAGACTGCGGTGATGTCTTCCTGGTAATCAAACCACGGGGTGAAATCGCCGTAATCGGGGTCAAAGTCCCACATATCGCCCCGGCCCGTAAAGGTGAGAAGGCCCGTGGCGGGATTGTAGCTCCAATTGAGGTTGTCGCCGCAGGTACCGGAGGTTCCGGCGGCACGGGTCGTTGTGGCAGCCTGGGGCAGCAGCGTCAGCAGCATCGCCAGGGCCAGCAACAGGGAAAGCAGCTTTCGTTTCATGTTTTTTCTCCTTTTTTTCGTATTTTACGGGCCGAGCGGCCCGGTTTCTACAGAAGGGACAGCGGGCGTACTATGTGCGCCCGCTGTGGCGGGATGGGGACCCGTCTCTTTTTATGTCAGGGTATTATACAGGAAAGTGACGACCTGGCCTCTCGTGCAGGTCTCGTTGGGACCGAAGTGGGTCGCGTCAATACCGGAGGTAATGCCTTTCTCCAGCGCCCAAAGCATGGCGTTATAGTAGAACTTGCCGGGCTTCACGTCCACGAAGGGGCAGCTTGTGAGGGTGGGATTCGGCTTGCCCATCGCGTTCCAGAGGAAGGTGACGACCTGGGCGCGGGTACAGGTCTCGTTGGGGGCAAAGTGGGTGTCATCCTTGCCGGAGGTCACGCCGGTCTGCAAGGCCCAGAGCATCGCGTCGTAGTAGAACTTGCCGGGCTTCACATCCACAAAGGGGCAGGTGGTGATGGTCGCCTTCGGCTTGCCCATGGCATTCCAGAGGAAGGTGACGACCTGGGCGCGGGTACAGGTCTCGTTGGGGGCAAAGTGGGTGTCGTCCTTACCGGAGGTAATGCCCTTGCCGTAGGCCCAGGCCACAGGGATCTCGTAGAACTTGCCTTCCTTCACGTCCGAGAAGACGTTGGTGGCGTAGAAGGTTTTGCCGTAGGTCTTGGCGCAGTTCTCAATGTAGCGGTAGCCGTAGGTGACGCGCCAATCATCGTACGTCGAGGTCTCCTTGATCATGGCGGCGTTTTCCTTGCTGGCGTCATGGGGACCGTAGATGATCATTTTCGCGTTCGTGCCCAGCGCATCCGTGATGGTACTCTCATAGTTGACGACCCATTTGCCGTTCACCAGGTCTTCATCTTTCATATAGCAGCAGACCTTGCAGGCCGGATTTCGGACCACAAGAGACTTCAGGCTGCTGCATTCGTCGAATGCCCAAAATCCCAGCTTTTCCACATTCTTTGGCACGACAACAGAGCGAAGGCTGCTGCAGCCCGCGAACGCTGAGGTGTCAATGGTTTTCACACTCGTGGGAATGGTAATGGAGGCCAGCGCTTTGCAGTTCTCGAACGTTCCCCCACGGATCTCCAGGAGGCCGGACGGAAGGGTCACGGAGCTGAGGCTGGTGCAGCCCGAAAAAGCATCCCATTCGATCTCCGTCACAGTATTCGGTATGGTCACGGATTTCAGGCCGGTGCAGCCTTCAAAGGCGCTCCAGCCGATCTCCTTCAGGTTGGACGGGAAGGTCACGGCGCTCAGGGCGGTACATTTATAGAAGGCATAAGAGCCGATACCCGTCAGACCCGAGGGGAGAGAGACAGATTTGATTTTCCCGCGGTATTCGTACCACGGAGCAGGATCTCCGTACTCTGGGTCCGAATAATGCGACATGTAGCCTTGGCCCGAAATGGTGAGAAGGCCGCTGCTGGAATTGTAGCTCCAGGTGAGGTTGTCGCCGCAGGAGCCGGAGGTTGCGGCAGCTCGGGCGACTGTGGCAGCCTGGGGCAGCAGGGTCAGCAGCAGCGCCAGGGCCAGCAGCAGGGAAAGCAGCTTGCGTTTCATGGTGGTTTTCGCGCTCCTTTTCAGAATATTCTTGCAGTTCTGCAAGTGATAATGCAATTATATCACGCTTTCCATGGGAATACAAGGTCCAAATGACAATTCCGGCTGGATACACAAACGATTATTTCGGTTGGGTATGCGAATAATTATTCCGGCTGGATCGGCAGAAAGCCGACCCAGCCGGAGGGACGGGGGACCCGTCCCCTGCGGGCGGAACGAGGAGTATTGTAGGCCGATGGCCGGGGTGACGCAGTAGGTGGAGGTCCCGTCCTCTGCGGGCGGAACGGGGAGTATTGCAGCGCGGGCAATCTGCCCGCAAGGTCCGTTCCGAACCCTACAGGCGGTCCCGTGGCGCACGATGTGCGCCGCTGCCCGAGAGGGGCCGGGACGGCGGACGGCTGCGAGCCGTCCCTACAGAGGCGGCGGCCAGGGTCTGGCCGCCCTACGGCAGGGCAGCGTCTGTAGGGACGGCACTTTGCCGTCCGCGTTTGCGCATCCGCGGGCGCTTGATAAGCGCCTCTACGGCGACTTAGGATAGGGCGTTGTACAGGAACGTCACGACCTGGCCTCTCGTGCAGGTCGCGTTGGGGCCGAAGTGGGTCTCGTCCAGACCGGCGGTGATGCCGTTCTCCAGGGCCCAGAGCATCGCGTTGTAATAATACTTGCCGGGCGTTACGTCCACGAAGGGGCAGTCCGTGATGGTGGGTTCCGGCTTGCCCATGGCGTTCCAGATAAACGTCACCACCTGCCCTCTGGTGCAGCTCTCGTTCGGCGCAAAATGGGTCTCGTCCTTGCCGGAGGTGACGCCGGTCTCTAAGGCCCAGAGCATCGCGTCATAGTAGTACTTGCCGGGCTTCACGTCTACAAAGGGACAATCGGTAATCGTCGGCTCGGGATTGCCCATCGCGTTCCAGAGGAAGGTGACGACCTGACCGCGGGTGCAGGTCTCGCCGGGGGCAAAGTGGGTCTCATCCTTGCCGGAGGTGATGCTCTCCCCATAAGCCCAGGCCACGGGGATCTCGTAGAACTTGCCGGGCTTTACGTCCTCAAAGACGTTGGTGGCGTAGAAGGTGTAGCCATTGGTCTTGGCGTAGTTTTCGATGTAGAGGTAGCCATAGGTGAATTGGTAGCCGCCGTACGCTTCGGTCTCTGTCGTCATGGGGGCGTTTTCCTTTTCAGCGTCATGGGGAGCGTAAACGATCAGTTGTGCCTTGAGGCCCAGCGCGTCAGTATAATTATCCTCAAAAAAATCATACCATTCGTCGCTGCCCCAGGAGCTTAAGATCTTTTCGTAGCAGCAGACCTTGCAGGCCGGGTTCCGGACTATCAGGGTTTTCAGACTGCTGCATTGGTCAAAGGCCCAAGTTTCCAGTTTTTCCACGCTCTTGGGCAGATCAACGGAGCGAAGACTGTTGCAGCCAGCAAATGCATCAACGCCAATGGTTTTCAGGCTCGAAGGAAAGCTGACAGAGCTCAGATTTTCACAGTCTGCAAAGGCGCACCGGTCAATCTCAATCAGTCCCTCCGGAAGGACCAAGGAGGTCAAACGATCGCAGCACGAAAAGGCGGAATTGCCAATGTATTCCAGCCCGGCAGAGAAGGTAACGGAGCGAAGATTGCCGCAGTGCCAGAACATTTTGGGAGGAAGCTCCTTGAGACTTGCCGGGAGAGTCACGGAAACGAGGCTGCTGCAGCTCATAAAAGCGCCCCAGTCAACCACCGCTAATCCGTCCGGGAAGGCAACAGCGGTCAATCCGCTGCATTCCTGGAAGGCATAACTGTCGAGCTTGGTAAGGTTCGCCGGGAGTATTACGGAAGTCAGGCTTTCGCAGCGGTAAAAGGCCTCCCGGCCAATATACTCCAGGCTGTCCGGAAAGTCGATGGCGGTCAGGCTCAAGCAATCATCAAACGTATTGTTATTGATCGAAATCAGGCCTTCCGGAAGGGACACAGAGCGAAGGCCGGTGCACCTGGAAAAAGCACTACCCCCGATTTCAACAACATTATCCGGGACAGTGATTTCCGTCAGCCCTACACAGCACTCCATCGCACTGCTGCCGATGGAGGTCAGGCTCTGGGGAAGCGTCAGAGCGGAAAGCGAAAGGCATCCAGAGAAGGCACCGTGCCCAATTCCGGTCACGCCCTCGGGAATGTCTGCGGCAGTCAGATTTTTACAGCGCAAAAAGGCGCTGTCACCAATTCTGGTGATGCCTGCCGGGAAGGAAACACCGGTAAGGAGTTCAGCATAGTAAAACCAAGGCGCGGGATGCTCCCAGTAATCATAGTTCCACATTTCCCCGCTGCCGGTAAAGGTCAGCAGTCCGGTTCCGGTATGGAAGCTCCAGGTGAGCTTGTCGCCGCAATCGCCGCTGACAGTAATGTCCTCAAATGCCACGAAGGGCAAGCTTTTCTCCGCGGCGAAGCGCTCCGCCGTGGAACGGGTAAAACCGCAAATCGTAACTTCGCCGCACGCTCTAAGGCAGTCGAAGGCAATCTCGCATCCGGGATTCAAGAATGTCAGGTCGATTAAATCGGTACAGCCGTAAAACGCGCAGGATTCAAGGGATTCCAGGCTTAGCGGAAGCACTACAGAAGTCAAAGCAGTGAACTCGAATGCGTTTTGTCCGATGTCTCTGAGGCTGTCCGGAAGACACAGCTCCTTCAGGGAAGTGCAGTGTCCGAACGCAGAATCGTAGATGTATTTCACGCCCTCGCAGAGGAACACGGAAGACAAGGCGGTGCATCCCTCAAAGGCAGAAATGCTGATGTGTTCAACACTGCCCGGGATTGTGAGCTCAGTCAACGCGGTGCAGTTCTCGAATGCGCTGCTGTCAATACGCTCTACACTGCCGGGAATCTTCACCGAAGTCAGCGCTGTGCAGGAGAAGAAAGCAAAGGCCGCAATGTCACGCAGGTCTGTCGGCAGGGTAACTTCTGTGATTTGTTCCCGATACAAGCTCCATGGAATATCGGAAGAACTGTACATCCACATATAGCCGTCGCCCTCGATGGCCAGGACGCCGGTGTCGGGGTCGAAGGTCCAGGTGAGAGAATCACCGCACCAGCCGGAGTACTGGTCTTTTCCGGCTTTGTCCTCGGCGCGGGCGACAGGGGTGGCCTGGGGCAGCAGGGTCAGCAGCAGCGCCAGGGCCAGCAGCAGGGAAAGCAGTTTTCTTTTCATGATTTTTTCTCCTTTTCATCGTATTTGGAATGGTTTGGATGACGGGCCGTGCGGCAGGCCTCCTGTCGGCCTGCCTTGCGTTTTTGCCCCACTGCCTATTAAGACTGAAAAAATCGAAAAAAAAGTTCCCGATTTTTGAAATATTTCTGAACTTTTTTGAATCGGCGTCCGATGCCTCCGCGATTATCTCGATAACATCCAACAGGAATTGCAAAAAAAGGCTTGCAAAACCACAAGAATTTGTATATGATAGAAGAACGGAAATCTGGTACGTCAGATATTGAAAGGAGAAGCACTATGGCAAATATTGATCTGACCAAATACGGAATCACCGGCACTACCGAGATCGTCCACAACCCCTCCTATGAGTACCTGTTCCAGGCGGAGATGGACCCCACCCTCACCGGCTATGAGAAGGGCGTGCTCACCGAGCTGGACGCGGTCAACGTTATGACCGGCATCTACACCGGCCGCTCTCCCAAGGACAAGTATATCGTCATGGATGAGACCTCCAAGGATACCGTCTGGTGGACCACCGAGGGCTACAAGAACGACAACCACCCCATGACCGAGGAGGTCTGGAAGGAGATCAAGAAGCTGGCAAAGGACGAGCTTTCCAACAAGAAGCTCTTTGTCTGCGACGTGTTCTGCGGCGCCAACAAGGACACCCGCATGGCCATCCGCTTCGTCATGGAGGTCGCCTGGCAGGCCCATTTCGTGCTGAACATGTTCATCAAGCCCACTGCCGAGGAGCTGGAGAGCTTTGAGCCGGACTTCGTCTCCTACGTCGCCTCCAAGGCCAAGTGCGAGAACTACGCCGAGCTCGGCCTGCGCTCCGACACCGTGGTGGCCTTCAACGTCACCAGCCGCGAACAGTGCATCATCAACACCTGGTACGGCGGCGAGATGAAGAAGGGCATGTTCTCCATGATGAACTACTACCTGCCCCTGAAGGGCATCGCCGCCATGCACTGCTCCGCCAACACCGACATGAACGGCGAGAACACCGCCATCTTCTTCGGCCTGTCCGGCACCGGCAAAACCACCCTCTCCACCGACCCCAAGCGTCTGCTCATCGGCGACGATGAGCACGGCTGGGACGACAACGGCGTCTTCAACTTCGAGGGCGGCTGCTACGCCAAGGTCATCAACCTGGACAAGGACTCCGAGCCCGACATCTACAACGCCATCAAGCGCGACGCCTTGTTGGAGAACGTCACCGTGGACGAGAACGGCAAGCTGGACTTCAAGGACAAGTCCGTCACCGAGAACACCCGCGTGAGCTACCCCATCGAGCACATTGAGAAGATCGTCAAGAACGTGCGGCCCATCTCCTCCGGCCCGGCTGCCAAGAACGTCATCTTCCTCTCCGCCGACGCCTTCGGCGTGCTGCCTCCCGTGTCCATCCTGACCCCGGACCAGTGCAAGTACTACTTCCTCTCCGGCTTTACCGCCAAGCTGGCCGGCACCGAGCGCGGCATCACCGAGCCCACGCCCACCTTCTCCGCCTGCTTCGGCCAGGCCTTCCTGGAGCTGCATCCCACCAAGTACGGCGAGGAGCTGGTCAAGCGCATGGAGGCCAGCGGCGCCAAGGCCTATCTGGTCAACACCGGCTGGAACGGCACCGGCAAGCGCATCTCCATCAAGGACACCCGCGGCATCATCGACGGCATCCTGGACGGTTCCATCCTGAAGGCCCCCACCAAGATGATCCCCTACTTCAACTTGGAGGTCCCTACCGAGCTGCCCGGCGTCAACCCCGCCATTCTGGACCCCCGCGACACCTACGCCGACCCCGCCGTCTGGGAGGAGAAGGCCAAGGACCTGGCAGGCCGCTTCATCAAGAACTTCGCCAAGTACGAGTCCAACGAAGCCGGCAAAGCCCTGGTCTCCGCCGGTCCCCAGCTGTAATCAGGTTCTTTTCTGAATAATTAGCACCGAAGGCGGTTCTATGTGTTATCACACATAGAACCGCCTTCGGTGCTTGGGTTATTCCGCACGGAAGCTCCGCTCCTCCGGGAGGGGAGAGATCACGCGGCTGTCGATGCCGTCGATGTGGATGTAGCGGCTCTGGGCGATGGTTTGGAGCACCTGATCGATTTGGGCCTCCTCCCCCTGGATCTCCATGGTGACGGAGCCGTCCCACTCGTTTCGGACCCAGCCCGTGCAGCCGTAGAGGCTTGCGGCGTTCCGGGCCCGCCAGCGGAAGCCGACGCCCTGGACCCAGCCGGTAAACACGATATGTCTGCGTATCATAGGCACACCTCCCTGCGGATGTCGGCGAAAAGCACCGAATAACAGTCAGCTTGCCGCTCTGCTCCGGTCCGGAGAAGCTGATACGAATTTCCATGCCGGTGCGGCACCGGCATGGAAATTCGTATTAGAGCCAGACGCCCTTTTCCTGCTGATAGGCCACGACTCGGGCCGGAACCCCAGTCGCAACGGCGTAGGACTCCACAGACTTTACCACAGCGGCCCCCATACCGATGGTGCAGTCGTCCCCAATGGAAATTTTATCACGGACATTTGCCCCCAACCCGATCCAACACCGGTCTCCCACATGGACCATGCCGCCGATATTGCATCCCGGAGAAAACACATTCAGATTGCCGATTCTGAATTCGTGCCCGAGATAGACCTGCTGGCGAATGATATTGCCGGAGCCCATTTGACCGTCAAAACCAAGGAAGGCTCCCGCGTAGATGATGTTATTATCCCCCATGACCGGCTCCACGTCGATCAGCGCTTGCGGGCTGATGTAATTGATAAGCCGATATCCCTTTTCTTTGGCTTTCCGGTACATGTTCTCGACCAGTCTCTGGCGCCCATAAGCGCCAATGACCAGCATATCATAGTCTTCCGGAGGATACTGCGCCAGATCCTCAAAAGGAATGACCGGAAGCCCGAAGACCCGATCCTCTTTCAAATAGTCTCGGTCAACGGTCAAAGCAGCCGGATCCGCTGTACCATAATGCTCGATCTCTGTCAAAAACTGCCTGGTTTGCACACCGGCTCCATAGATGATCAGCTTTTTCATTGAAATCCTCTCCTGTCCGATTTTTCAAATGGATATGTTTGGTTCGCGCACGCCGTACTGTCCAAAGCCCGGGGCCAGCTTTAACAGGCCGCGAAGCTCCTTGGGGGTGCAGATGCTTCTTCCCACGGAATCGGCGATTGTGCGGATCCGCCGGAGATAATCGGCGTTTGATGCCAGCACGGTCCTTTCATCATCCATCCAGATGTTGTCCTCCAGCCCGACCCGGACTCCGTGCCCCATGGCGATCGCAAGCGTATTGACAGGCAATTGGGAACGTCCGATTCCTCCCAGTACGGCGACGGAGCCTTCCGGCAAATCATTGATCATGACCCCAATATGCAGAATATTCGCCTGAGCGCAGGCAATATTCCCAAAAATCAAGCTGAAAAAGTACGGTGCGTCAAAGAGTTTCTTCTGAATCAGATAGTTTGCGTAATTGATCATTCCGCTGTCAAACACCTCCAATTCAGGCTTGATCCCGCGCTCCAGCATTCTCTCAGCCAAGGCGCAAATCATGGAGGGTTCGTTGATGCTGGCCGTCTTGTTGAAATTGAGTGAGCTCAGTGTCAGGCTGGCGAGATCCGGTTTGGCATTCCCGCTAAGCGAAAGAACGTCGCTGCGCTTTTCAAAGGTGTTGTACAGTCTGCCGCTGGTGGTAACGGAGATCACCAGCTCAGGGGCGAAGCGCCGAATCCCCAAAATGATTTCTTCAAAGTATTCTTTTTCCCAGACAGGGTCCCCGCTGTCGGGATTCCTTGCATGAAGATGGACGCTGCTGATGCCAATCTCACAGGCCGCTCGGACGTCGGCTATGATCTCCTGTGGAGAAATTGGGACATAAGGCGTCTGATTTTTCTGCGGAAGCATTCCTGTGGGAGTGAATGTTACAATTATGTTTTTCATTGCAGTCGAGCTCTCTTTCCGAATCCGGCGTCAATCCAGAAGGACTTTCACGTAGTCTGAGATACTTTCGGATACAGCTTCCCATTCCGCTTTGGAATCAAAATGAAACAAGGCCAATCCGACCACCCACTGAACGGAGGTATAAGCGCGGACCTCATCCCCCGGCGCGACCCAAAGGGTCAAATCGACGAGATACTTTTTGACAGCCTCGTCTATCCACACTTCCCGAAAGCGCCCGGTTTGGTAGCTATGGATCGCAAACTGCGTCCAAAAGCCGTTGTAGCCCTTGAATTCCATGTTCTCAATGGGCATTCCGACGGCGGCTCGGACGGTATTCTCCAGCAGCTTTACCCCCGTGGCTCGTTCCACGCATTCGGCGATTTTGTTTCCGCCGCCCCGCGGCGAGCATTCCATGATATAAACGTTTCCATCGATACCTTCCCGGGTCTCGATATTATATATCGAGCTTTTTAATCCGAGAAGCGTGATCAATCTTTGCAGCTCAGAGCGAAGCGATTCTTGCTTCTCCATGGGCATAGACGAAGGCCAGCTATATGCAACGGGAGCATGGGGATTCTCGGCCTTCTGGTCAAAGCGTTGGGAATTAAAGGACACAAACTCCAGCTTTCCGTCAACAGAAAAGCAGTCAGAATCAGAAGCATAGCCCTTTTGCGGAATATAATCCTCGATAATAAACTCATAACTTCTGGAGAAAGACAGGGCGTATTCAATGCTGCTTTTCAGGTCTTCCGGATGCTCGACCTTACGGACGCCTCTGCTGCCGGAGGAATCTGTAGGCTTTACGATCACCGGCCAGTGAAACAGTTCCACGTCCTTCAGAGCGGGTGCAATGCTTTGATAGCTTTTCGCAGTCGGCACCTGAAAGCCATGCTCGGCCAGAAAGCGCCTGAACTTGCCCTTGTTCTGTAAAATGCTGACCGATTCGTAGGAGCCGACCGCGGGGAGACCGAGCGTTTCAGCCACATAAGCAAGAGGCAAAAGCGGATAATCGGTTGCGAAGGTCAGTACGCCGTCGATATGCAAAGCCTTTGCGGCCTCCAATACCGCTTCTTTATCAGAGAGATCGGCATAGCAGTACGCATCCGAATACTTATGCGCAATATTATCCGGAAGATAATCACAGGTGATCACATAGCAACCCAGCTGCTGCGCGGTTTTTACGATCGGGATCAACCCTCGTGTGCCGCCTAAAACAAGCAGTCTTTTCATAGCATATCCTCTCCAGTGTGATTTTGATTTTTCTGTAGTATGTCCTATGGAGTACGGAGCAGTCTCAATCCAGAGCCGGGGCCGGTTCCGGGACCGGCTCGGCGCGGCGCAGCCTGCGCCAGATGACCCGGTACATGGTGAAGAAGCAGGCGCTGGCGCCGCAGACCTGGCTGATGAATTCGGCCCAGAACGCCCCCTGCACGCCCAGACCCAGCGGCGGCAGCAGCAGGGTCAGCGGGGCCACCAGGACGATTTTCCGCAGCAGGGAGAAGCACAGGGCATGGGCGGGATAGTTCAGCGCCACAAAGGTGTGCTGCCCCGTCACTTGCAGGGCCATAAAGGGGAAGGCGCCAAAGTAGATGCGGGCGCAGCGGACGGTGAGCTGGATCAGCGCCTCGTCCTCCGTGAAGATGCCTACGAGCCATCGGGGGAAGAACATCGCCAGGACCCACATAAAGGTGTTGATGACAAGGCCCCCCAGCAGGACGAAGCGAATGCCCTCGGAGACCCGGCGGTATTGCTTGGCGCCGTAGTTGTAGCTCATAACGCTCTGGCCGCCGCTGGTGACGCCGTTGATGGGCAGGCTCATGATCTCCCGCATGGAGTAGATCAGGCTCATGGCCCCGATGTAGAGGGAGCTGAGGGGGCCGCCCCAGGCCTTGAGCACCATGTTCACGATGGCCTGGGTGATGGAGTTGGTGATTTTGAAGGTGAAACCCGTGACGCCCAGAGCCATAACGGAGCGCAGCAGGGGCAGGTCCAGTCTCAGCCGCCGCAGCCGCACCGGAGGCCGCTTTCCGCAGAGGAAGCGCAGCACCCAAAAGGCGGAGGCCGACTGCGAGAGCACCGTCGCCAGGGCCGCACCCCGCACGCCCATATCCAGGGCATAGATGAACAGGGGGTCCAGGACGATGTTCAGGGCTGCGCCTAAAATCACCGTCACCATGCCGATGCGGGGGAAGCCCTGGGAGTTGATGAAGGCGTTCATGCCTAAGCTGATGAGAACGGGGATGGTGCCGACAACGTAGATGCGGAAATAGTCCAGGGCGTAGGGCAGGCTGACCTCGTCGCCGCCCAAGACCTTCAGCGTCAGCGGCGCGGTGGCAAAGAGGGTCACGGTCAGAAAGCCTCCGACCAGCAGCAGGAAGGTGAAGGCCGTGGACAGGATGCGCTCTGCCCGGGCGTCGTCGCCCTCGCCCCGGGCGATGGTGGAGAGGGTGGCCCCGCCGGTGCTGCACAGGTTGGCAAAGGCGCCGATCAGCGTAATGAGGGGGAAGCAGACCCCCAGGCCGGTCAGGGCGGCTGTGCCGGTATCGCCCATATGGCCGATGTACATCCGGTCCACGATGTTGTAGAGCACGTGGACCAGCTCCGCCAGCACGATGGGCAGCCCGAGCCGCAGGATCAGAGAGGAGACCTTCCCCTGGGAGAAATCACCCTGTTTTCCGTTCATGTGCCCTGCCTCCTTTGATGTTCCTCTGCTCAACCGGAGATGTGCAGTACGCAGACCTCGGGGCGGTTGAAGACGCGGGGGATGTTCTTATATCCGGCCATGCCGCTGGAAATGACGAGCTGGACCCTGCCGTAGTTAAAATATCCCATGTCCTCCTCCGGGAACCAACCCTGCATCGGCGCATAGAGGCCGCCGACAAAGGGGAGCCGGATTACGCCGCCGTGGGTGTGCCCGCTGAGAAAGAGGTCGATGTTCCAGTCCTTGTAGGCCTGGCAGAAAATGATGGTGTCCGGCATGTGGGCCAGAACAATGGTGGGCAGGCCGGAGGCCTCCATTTCCTGCATCAGCTTGACCTCGGGAGAGCTCCAGTACGCCTCTTTGGTCCTGCCAAAGAGATAGAGATGGCCCAGGGTCCCGCCGAGGCAGATTTTGTTGCCTGCGATCTCCGCAGCGGTGCAGGCCTCGTCCAGCAGGGTCGCGCCGCTTTTCTCCACGTAGGGCCGGAGCTCCGCTCCGCCGTTTCGCAGATACGCCTTTTCGTGGTTTCCGTAGGAGACGTAGACCGGTGCGATGCCCGTCAATTCTCCCAGCAGGGCGGACACGCGCTCCACGTCCGCCAGGGAGGCGGAGCCGTCGATCAGGTCGCCCGCGCAGAAGATCACGTCGGGCTGCTGCTGACGCACCAGCTCCAGCAGCTCCGCGTTGCCTTCGCCGAATTCCTTGCCGTGCAGATCCGTCAGCAGCACTGCGGTAAAGGGGTGGGTGACGCCGCGGATCTCCACGTCATAGGAATGGACCGTCAGGCTGGACCGACAGACGAGGATCGAGATCCCGACAGTGATGGCACAGACAAGGAACAACGCGAGCAGCGTCAGCAGGATCCGCAGCAGGACTTTTTTCCAGCCCTTAGAGGGCTTCCCGGTTTCCGTACATTTTTTCATAATAATTCCTGTATTCGCCGGAGATGATGGTCTCCCACCAGTTGCGGTGGGTCAGATACCAGTCGATGGTCTTGTCCAGACCGTCGGCGAACTTTGTCTCCGGCAGCCAGCCCAGCTCCCGGTGGATCTTGGTGGGGTCGATGGCGTAGCGCATATCGTGGCCCTTGCGGTCCGCCACGAAGGTGATCAGGCTCTCGGGCTTGCCCAGCTTCTGGCAGATCAGCTTCACGATGTCGATGTTCCGCATCTCATTGTGGCCGCCCACGTTGTAGACCTCGCCCACGGTCCCCTTGCGGAGGATCAGGTCGATGGCCCGGCAGTGGTCCTCCACGTAGAGCCAGTCCCGGACGTTCTCGCCCTTGCCGTAGACCGGCAGGGGCTTGTCGTTCAGCGCGTTGGCGATCATCAGGGGGATCAGCTTCTCGGGGAAGTGGTAAGGGCCGTAGTTGTTGGAGCAGCGGGAAATGGTGGCGGGCAGGCCGAAGGTCCGGCAGTAGGCCCCCACCAGCAGGTCTGCCGCCGCCTTGGAGGCGGAGTAGGGGCTGGAGGTGTGGATGGGCGTCTCCTCGGTGAAGAAGAGGTCTGGCCGGTCCAGGGGCAGGTCGCCGTAGACCTCGTCGGTGGAGACCTGGTGATAGCGCTTCGTGCCGAATTTGCGGCAGGCGTCCATCATGACCTGGGTGCCCAGGATGTTGGTCTGCAAAAAGATCTCCGGGGTCTCGATGGAGCGGTCCACATGGGACTCCGCGGCAAAGTTCACCACGGCGTCCGGCTGCTCCTTCTCGAAAATCTCGTAAACCGCGGTCCGGTCGCAGATGTTGACCTTGTAGAAGGCGAAGCGGGGATTTTTCAGCGCCTCAGCCAGGGTGGAGAGGTTGCCCGCGTAGGTCAAAGCGTCCAGACAGACGATCCGGTCCTCGGGGTGGTTTTTCAGCTCGAAATAGATGAAGTTTGCGCCGATGAAGCCGGCGCCGCCGGTCAATAGAATTGTCATATTGTTCTCCTTGCTGGTTCCGAAGTCATCAGACGGGCTCGGTATATCGTTCGTCAACGAGGGAAAGCACCTCGTCGAGGATCGGCAGATATTCGTTCAGTTCTTCTTCCGTGATGGTCAGAGGCGGACAGACCTCAATATTGTTCTCTCTTCCGAAGGTCGAGAAGCCGCGCTTTTTCAGCTCGGCGAAGATCCAGGGCATCACGGGTCCGGGCTGGTGGTATTCCTGCATGGGCTCGCGGGTCTTTTTGTTCTTTACGATCTCCAGACAGGCGAACAGGCCGATACAGCGGGCTTCGCCGACGCAGGCGTGTTTGCGGACCATTTCCTGTAGGAACGGCGCCAGGATCGCGTGCATCTTCTCCACGTGTTCGCCGATCCGATGCTCCTCATAATACCGGAGGGTCGCCACACCGGCCGCGCAGGCGAGGGTATGACCGGAGTAGGTCAGACCGCACTGGAGCACGTTCTCCTCGAAATAGTGGGCGACGCGGCGGTTGACGATGACACCGCCGAGCTGGACGTAACCGCAGGTCACGCCCTTGGCGAAGGTGATCATATCCGGCACCAGGTCGAAGTTCTGCCAGGCGAACCACTTTCCGGTCCGGAAGAAGCCGCTCATGACCTCGTCGCAGATCATCAGGATCCCGTACTTGGTACAGAGCGCCCGGATGCCTTCCATATAGCCCTTCGGCGGAAGGATGACGCCGTTGGCGCCGACGATGGATTCCATCAGGATCGCCGCCACGTTGTTCGGCCCCTCGTAGATGAGCTGCTGCTCCAGGTCATAGAGGGCCTTCTTTGTGACCGCCTCGTCGTCGATGCCGCGGGTATAGCCGTCCCGGTACATGTGGGGGTTCATAAACTTGACGAACCCGTTGGCGCCGCCGATCTCCGCGGCGAATCTGCGCCAGTCGCCCGATGCGTTGGAGGCGCCGAGGGTCGCGCCGTGGTAGCTGCGGTAGCAGGAGAAGATCTTGGTCCTTCCAGTCACCATCCGCGCCATTTTGATGGCGTTTTCATTGGATTCCGCGCCGCCGTTGGTAAAGAACACTCTGGCAAAGTGCTCCTCGCCGGCTGCTTGGACCAACATCTGCGCCAGCCTGCTTTTCGGCTCCGTGGCATAGGCCGGCGCCATAAAGCAGAGGGTCTCCGCCTGCGCCTGGATGGCCTGTACGATCTCCGGCAGGCCGTGCCCCAGGTTGGAGCAGACGAGCAGGGAGGACATATCGGCGTACTTGTTGCCGTCGTAATCCCAGAAATAGATCCCCTGGGCCTTTTCCACGGGAAGCACCGGGCCGCCGGCCTTCCCCCAGGACTGTAGGATGTACTGCTGATGCAGCTTTGCGATCTCGGAGCCTTTTTGATTTGTCATACACATTCCTCCTGTCGGTGAAGTGGATAGCGTTTTCCGGGCAGGGCGAGCCCTGCCCTGCCTGCGGGGATGAGCAGGGCAGAAGCCGCTTTACCCGCGCACCTTGCCCTCGGCGACCTGCTTCAGGTGTTCGCCGTAGGGCGATTTTCCGTAAGCTGTGGCGGCTGCCATCAGTTCGTCGTGGGTCAGCCAGCCCTTGCGGAAGCCGATCTCCTCCGGGGCGGAGATCTCAATGCCCGTGCGGGTCTGCATGACGCGGACGAAATCCGTCGCCTCCGCCAGGGCCTCCATGGTGCCCGTGTCCAGCCAGGCAAAGCCGCGGCCCAGGAGCTTCACGTCCAGCAGGTCATCCTTCAGATACATCTCGTTGAGGGTCGTGATCTCCAGCTCTCCGCGCCAGGAGGGCTTCACCTCGGCGGCCCGCTTGCTGACGCCCTTGGGGTAGAAATAGAGGCCCGTGACGGCGTAATTGCTCTTGGGCTGCTTGGGCTTCTCCTCAATGGACAGGGCCTTGCCCCTCATGTCAAATTCCACCACGCCGAAGCGCTCCGGGTCGTTGACGTAGTAGCCGAAGACCGTGGCCCGGTTTCGCTTCTCCGCGTTGTCCACCGCGCCCCAGAGCAGACGGCTGAAACCGTTTCCGTAGAAGATGTTGTCGCCCAGCACCATAGCGCAGGCCTCGTCGCCGATGAATTCCTCGCCGATCAGGAAGGCCTGGGCCAGGCCGTCGGGAGAGGGCTGCTCGGCGTAGCTGAGCTGAAGGCCGAACTGGTGTCCGTCCCCTAACAGCCGCTTGAAGTTGGGCAGGTCCACGGGGGTGGAGATGACCAGGATTTCCCGGATCCCCGCCAGCATCAGGGTGGAGAGGGGATAGTATATCATGGGCTTGTTGTAAACCGGGAGCAGCTGTTTCGACGTGACCATGGTCAGCGGGTAAAGTCTGGTGCCGGCGCCTCCGGCCAAAATGATACCTTTCATAGTGCTTCTCCTTTTCTCTGTGTGCAAATCACAGGTTATTCTGTAATGATCTCGCAGATCCGGTCCACGTCCTCCGGGGCCAGCTCCGGGTAGAGAGGCAGGCAGAGGACGCGCTCGGAGACGTGCTTCGCCACGGGCGTTTCGTCTCCGCGGAAGCCGTAGGCGGTGCAGTGGTTCGTCAGCGGATAGAAGTATTTGCGTGCATAGATGCCCTGTTCCGCCAGACGGGCAGCAGCCTCGTCCCTGCTGTACTTTGCGCCGTCAAAGACCACGGGGAAGTAGGCGTAGTTGGAGGAGACCCCGCGCTGCGGCTTCAGCAGCTTCAGGCCCGGTACACCGGCCAAATTACAGCGATAACGCTCCGCTGCCTGCCGCCGGGCCTCGATATACACCTCGATGCGCCGCAGATTGCAGATGCCCATGGCGGCGTGGAACTCGCTCATTTTTGCGTTGGGAGCCGCCTCTGAGATGTCCTCGCCGCAGACGCCGAAGTTTTTGCCCAGGTCCAGCTTCTCCCGGAGGGCCGGGTCCCGGTAGACCGCGCAGCCGCCCTCCACGGTGTGGAAGACCTTGGTGGCGTGGAAGGAGAACATGGCGGCGTCTCCGAAGCAGGCGGCGCTGACGCCGTCCTTCTTCACGCCGAAGGCGTGGGCCGCGTCGTAGAGGACCTTCAGCCCGTGTTTTTTTGCGATTGCATCGATGGCCTCCACGTCGCAGAGGGTCCCGTAGACATGGACCGGCAATATGGCGGAGGTCTCGGGGGTGATGAGGGCCTCTAACTTTGTCGGGTCCAGGGTGTAGGTCTCCGGGTCCACGTCGCAGAACACGGGCTTGCAGCCGCAGCGGGTGATGGCGTGGGTGGTGGAGGCGAAGGTGAAGGGGGTGGTGACGACCTCGCCGGTCAGTCCGAAGGCAGCCAGAAGGCCCTCCAGGGCCAGGTGGCCGTTGGTGAAGAGGGTCACGTTGGGCGCGTCAAAATAGCCCTGGAGCATTCGCTCCAGCGTTTGGTGCTTTTCGCCCATGTTGGTCAGCCACCGGCTGTCCCAGAGGGAGGCGATCTCTTCAAAATACTCCTCCTTCGGCGGAAGGGCAGAACGTGTTACGTTGATCGGAACAGACATAATGATTCTCCTGTTGCTGAAAAGTGCAAGTTAACGAGACATTTTCAGCGTATATGAATGATGAATTAAGAGATAGAATCTATGTGATTATAGGGTCATGCTTCCTCCCACCAATAATCCTTTGTGGAACTCCAGCCGATGAGATTCTCAAATTCCCGCTTCATGCCCCTTTGATAAACCATTTGCCACAGGAAGTCCCCATTGTCGTTGCCCTCCATGACACACCAACCATTTTGAGATAGGACAAAATCCCACCCGACGTAATTCAGTGTTTCTGGCAGTTCCTGGGCAACAGCTGTAGCCAATTTGCATAGGAAATCCCATTCCGGCACAACAAAGCCATTGAACTGTACCCCAGATTGAGGATGCTTCTCGAAGATCAAACCTTTCTCGGTCATCCCGACGGTATCGACAATCCCTGTTTCTGCGTTGATGCCCGCGACGATAGCGCCGCGGCCTTCGCTCATAATAACCTCGTTGTTAACTCCGACCTTCAGCCAGGGTCCGTAGACATGAACGTGGCCATTCTCCCGAACGGTTGTGACGCGAACGCCGTTGACGGAATTCGGATGGAGCACACTCATTCGGTCATCCTGTCGGATTACTTCCTCGATGATGATCGCGGAGTCCTTTCCCTGCAGGAAGCGGGTCTGGTTACTGATGCCCTCCTCCAGAATCTCAAGAAACACCTTCTTAAGGTCCCTGCGTTCTTCCGGTCCGATCTCCATAAAATGAATGCCGCGTCCATTGGATTGATCCAAGGGCTTAATTATGATAGAAGGATGCTGCTCAACAAAATCGCAGAATTTGTCAAAATCATTTTCACTGCGAAGAATCTCAACGTCCCTTAAATAATACGGCTCGAATTTTTTAAAGGTTTCGTATTTATTTTCGAACAAATACGTATCTGCTCTGCGGTTGAGATGGTTTCGGAACTCAACGCGATCATGCAGCAACGCATAGGTTTTAATCTCCTCATGGGGTTTTTCCCATAAGTGATAGATAAAATAATCCCCGATACTCGCGCCGTACATCCAATAATACCAGATGGTCTGATACAGTTCTCGCTCTATCGTTTCAGAGTCATTCGTGTTCATGAAGCTGCCGATTTGCTCTTTCAGCAGGCGCAGTTTTCTCTCGTTATAGGTACCGGTCTGCTGCTCTGCCAGCGCTTTTCCCTGTCGGCGTATTTCCTCAAAATCGTTCGTAAATGTTAAGCAAGGCTTGTAAATAATTTTGCTCATAGTATTTCCTCTATTTATACTGATTAGCAGATCATAAATATCGACATTCAGAAAAAATGTTTAGCCAGAAAAAGGTAGTAAGATGCGATTATGCCACAAAACCAAAGCATCTTGCTATCTTTGGATTAAGCAATCTCACTACAATTTTTTCAAGCTGTAAGATGATAACAATAGTAAAAACAGTGATTACCCCTGCCTTAAGCGTTCCCCTTGTGTGCCATAGATCAATCTCCCAAAACCGGTTCGACAATGAGGCAAGAATACGAAACAAATAGTAATGTACGCAGAGGATCACCATGGAGTGCTTCCCGAGATGCATCAGGAGTCGCTTGATGTTGTTCCATGGAAGCAAATCGGAGCGTTTTTCCGCCAGCGCTTGGGAAAGAACCACATAAACGACAATTCCGGATATACCTGCTATTACGCAGTAAACATACTGTCCGTAGAAACATCGGATGACGGAGATGCGGTCATTCAGTATGACTCCGAAAAGAATGTTTACTGTCAGGGCAAAAAGAAGAATTACGGCCCGACGCTTTCCTGAAGCGGGCGTCAAGTGTTTCTCTTTCGAAATACAAGCCCCGAGGCCGAAAAAGAAAAAGGCAATCGGTACAGTTCCAAGTTTCAGGAAATAGCTCGAATCCTCTAATAACCACCCCAAAAACAGCATCACCACTAAAACACTGTAGATTGCGAGGGGTGGAAGACGCAGATAATCAAAACATACGTATAAGACTTTGACAAAGAATAAGGTCAACAAAAACCAGATCGGAGCATTCCAACATATAGTTGCACGCCAAAGAATCATTCGCTTGATGCTTTGAAGAATATCAGCCCCGACAGCGATATCGATAAGTGTGGAAAGTACATCCCACAGGACAAAGGGAACCAAAAGCCGGAGCGCATTTGTTTTTAGTTCTGCCAGCATATGCTCTTTCTGTTTATATGTATAACCTGATAGGAAGAAAAAAAGAAACATATGGAAAGAATAGATATGCTTTTCAAGACAGAGATTGGGGAACAAATGCCCAAAAACCACAAAAACGATCCCGATACCTTTTAATATATCAATCCATTCGATACGTGGGCGGACAGGTTGGTTCATATTTGATCGTGTAATCATTCTTCGTCCAGATTCAAAATCCGTTCCAGCGCCCAAACCAGCCACTTCTGATCGCCGGTCATGCCATCTGTGCAGTGCGGCCAAAACTCAGGCCTCTTCGGGCCGTTCCAATCCCGCATCCATTCGTTCATGGGACGGGGCATAGGAAGCTTCTGCGGCACAGCAAAATCGGGGTACAGGCGTTGGAACACCTCTCTGACGAGATATTTGTTTTCACCTCTGCGGATTCTGCTATAATCCAACTCCACGTCCAAGCGGGTTTCCGCATACGGGAGCACGAACTCCAGCTCAGCCAACGCGGAGGGATTCAGATAAGAGGCGACGCTTTCCTGAATATAGATATTGGACATAAACCGGTAGGGATCGACGATGCCGTCTTTCTCATATGCGCGAATCGGTTCCACCGGCAATTCAAATTCTCGGAGCGCGGCATATGGCATTACATAGGTGAAGCGCTCTACAAATTCTCCGAAGCGCCAATCCTTGGACAAAATATTGCTCTGCCCACCGTATATGGCGTCCGCTGCTTCGCCAAAGATCAGCCGCTCGATTCCGTCCTGCTTCGCCCGGAGCGCGGCCTTGTAGATCTGCACCTCAATCGAGTGGATCGGCGCTCCTTTACGCCTCATCAGTGCGTCTGCATACCGTTCAAAATCCTCCCAGTAAATCTCGACAACCCGATGCTCCAACCCGCAAGCCTTTGCGTATTCTGCCGCAATAGGCGTCTCATCTGTTACCTGCATGCCGGGAACGACACATTTGAATGTATAAGCGATAGAGCCTTTGGGCATAAACCTCGCCAGAATTGCAGAATCGATGCCGCCGGAGAGAGCAAGCGCGGTTTTCGGCCCGGCTGCAGTTGTTACCCGCTTTTCCAAATACTGTTCGAGCGCATAGGAATCCCTGATCGGAACACGGTTCGGGAAAAATTGATTGATGGTATGCGTTTGCAGAGGCCTCGGCATACGATACATCAAAAAAGCGCTCATTTCAGCTGTTGTCAGTTTCATAATGATGCCTCTATTTTACATCAGCTAAATTATCTTTGCGGACTGCGTTTAGTGCGGCTGTGATTTTGGTGGTAGAAATCCCCCTCGTATAGGGGAAATAGACGATCTTGATGCCCTCCCGGGCAAACTCTTCCTCGTATTTCTTCCACTTTTCTGTCCCATACCAATCGTCTCCGACGAAGAGCATCGTCGCGCCCAGCTCCTTGCAGGCCTTCAGCTTGTCCATATCATACTGCGGAACCGCTGCGTCAACGTATTTGATGCTCCGGACGATCTCGATCCTGTCCTCAAAGGGGATCATCGCGTTTTTCCCTTTGTATCGCACCAACTCATCCACAGTAACGCCGACGACGAGCTTGTCGCACATGCCCTTTGCATTTTTCAACAGATTCAGGTGTCCGATATGGAACAGATCGTACACCCCTGTTGTATAACCAATAACCATTTGAGTCCTCCTTTACAATTGACTCTCGAACACTCGATTACAGTCTTTCTTGTATTCCTCCAGAAAATCCGCATAAGGTATGTCGGGGTCAAAAATCGTTGTACTGTGCCAGTTTCCGCGTTTTGCCAGAGGCGGGAGCTGCATATAATCGCCATATTTGATCCGCAGCATTCGGTCCCAACCAACGGGAATCTGGAACTCATAGTCTTCATAGGGATGCGGGATCGATGCGGCAAAATCCTCAGTATAATACAGCTGGAGAAAGCCTATTGCTGTAACCACGATCCGCCTCATAAAAGCAGAATTTGTCGCATTATATTGCGTCGCAATTCTTTGGATCTCATCATATGCATCTACCGGATCACGTCCGGACCAATTTTTGATCCTTTCCTGGTTTTTTTCGTCAAGCCACGGATTTGTCAACCGCATGTAGGTACTGTTTTCGTAATTGAGGCGGTCGAGTTTATGGAAATTCTCCATGTCCCCTTCCATCCAGCGATCCACCGGAAAAATAGAAATCCAGATCCCATGGTGGATCGGTTGAAAGGCGAAAGGCTTCACTATCGCTGTTGTATTGTCATTCACTAAGCGTGAATAGGAATATGCATAATACGGGTCCAAATGTGGATTCTCCAAACAGTACGGAGCCTTGAATTCCTCCGAGAGGAGCAACAGTTTTTCATAATCTTCCCTGGGCATTTCGACGTCTATATCGTCATCCCATGGAATAAAGCCATTGTGCCGGATCGCTCCGAGCAGAGAACCGCCGCATAAGAAGTATTTTAGGCCATTTTTTCTGCAAACGGAATCAAATTCGACCAGCATATCCAGAAGGACCGCAAACAATCTCTTCCTTTTGCCCGTTACAAAGAAGCCCAGTTTTTCTTCCGGAAGCAGAAATTCCTCATTTATGATCCCTTTGTTAAGAATTCTTTCCGCCTCAGTCATAACCTTACCACTCCCCCAAGCAGCTCTGTATAGTATTCCTCGATCATTTTTTCACTCGTCACCGTTGGATTCCATCTTGTATCGTGCATCATTCGGGTGCAATCCATTCCTGAATTTTTCAGCGCTTGATTGCTTTCTTGGACGATGAGCTCACCCGAATAGCCGTGCGCTTTCATTGTGTTTATCACAGTTGATGCATAATCAAGGATGGTCATCTGTTTCCCAATGCCTAAATTGTAGACACCCTTTCTCTCCTGATCCGGGAGCCGGATCAGCGCCTGCAGGCCGGATACCGCGTCTTTTACATCGAGAAGGGCCGCATTCTGATATGGCGCTGTGAGCACGATAGGCTCCCCTTCGAAGATCTTCTTTGTGAACGTGAAAAGGAAGCGCTGCTTCATGTTGATGCTGGCCAGTCGGACGTTTGTGATAAAGGCCGCGCAGGCGGAAGCGAGAAATATCTTCTCGGCGGCATATTTTGCCATGCTGTATAGGTCGATAGGCGCGATCTCGGAATCCTCCGTCTGAAGCTCCCCCTCCGGCAGCCGTTTGTAGACGCCCTGAGAGGAAATGTTGATCAAAGAGCCTGTGCCGATCCTTTTGAGTGCGGCGGCCAGCTTCGCGGTGAAATCCAGCGCGTCGGCCAGCAAATGCGGGTCGTTGCTCCTCACAAAGGCGCAGTTCACGACAACGTCGACCCGGGGGGCGTTCCCCTTCAGAAGCTCGCAGTTGGGGATCGTCTGCAAATAATCATTGCACTCGTATCGGTCTGTAAACCCGTTGTCGTCCTCTACCGCTCCGATGACGAGGTAATGTTTTTCCTCCGCCAGGGCCTTTACCAGATGGCTCCCGATAAAGCCTGTGGAGCCGGTCACCAATATCGTTCTCATAGATACTCCTCACATAATCTGACAGATCCCGCCGCGCCGGAGCCCTCCGGCGTTCGGGAAGTCAAGCGATCATAAGAATCCGAACACCCGTTTCGGCTCCATGCCGATCAGCATGTCATTCCCCTGCGCATCCGTCGCGTGAACGGCGGCATTGATCCGTTCTATGACCCGTGCCAGCGCCTCCCTGCTCTCAGTCACGATTACAAAGCGAAGCATGATCTGCCGCAGAGAGTCACCGGTTGGAACGGTGGAGCCGACCGGATAGCGGTTTTCAATCTGAATCACCTCGGGCAGGCTGCGGACCGCTTCAAGCCCACGAATCTCAGCAACCACGCCTCCTGCTGAAGCGAAGGAGACAATCGCGCAACATTTGCCGTCCAAATCAGGCTTTTCCAACCCCAGAGCATAGGTTGCTGTGCCAAGGAGGATGTAGTCGAGCAGCATAAAAACCTGGTTTTGACCGGTAATCCGCTCCAGGAATCTGCAAGGCGCTTCCGCTGCGCTGCGCAGACCGGCCTCAAAAATGTAAAACGCGTCCCTTCGGTCGTCGTAGAGACCCTGGAAAAAGATAATTGCGGTATCCAGGCCAATGCCCTCGCAGAGGGCGGTCAGGCGAGGGCCCACGATTTGGACAAACCGTTTTTGGAACAGGGCGGGGTAGACCCTCGCAATGGGGACGGTGGTGACGCTGCCCACGTGAAGGGCGACCGGATATCGGTTATCGACGCAGGCCAAGGCGGCTTTTCCGCGGCAGATTGTATAGTGCGCCGTAAATTCATGGCCCTGCACAAATTCTTCAATGATAATTTGTTGGGATGCTGAAACTTCGAAGGCGTCGGAGACCGCCTGGAGCAGAGCATCCGCGGTCTCGCAGATGGTGACGCCTTGGGATGAGGAACCGTCTACGGGCTTTACGACGAGGGGATACCGCAAATATGCCTTGTCAAAGCGCTCGAATTCCGCCTCGGAGCCTGAAAACCATTCCCTTGGAGTCTGTACGCTGTAATCCCTGCAGAGGGCCTTGAACCGGTCCTTCTTTTCGATCAGGTCCCATTGGTCTTCGTTGAAATAGAAGCGCAAACCAAGGGATTCACTCAGCTTCCGGGCCTGGATCAGATTGAACTCACTGATCCCAGCAAACACGCCGTCGATCCTTTCCCTGCGGCAGTACTCCGCCAGGGTGTCTATATCCGCCGTGCTGACGTAAAGGACCTCGTCTGCAAGCTGCTTCGCCGGGGATTTTTCGATCGGCAGATAGTCCGTTACGGTCACGTGTGCGCCGTTTTGCTTCGCGTATTCCACAAGCTCACAGGACATGGTGTTTGAGCCGAGCATCAATAGCCTTTTCCCGTCATATTTCTTCATTTCTTGCACGCATCTCCATTGCAGCCGCGTTTGGTTGTTCTTTTTCCGTCGGTCATGCCCGGACGACGACTTTTACGTAATCGGAGATATGATCCATCACGGCATTGAGTCGTTCCGCAGAGTCAAAGCGCAGCACGAGCGTTCCGATGGCCTCATTGGCGGCCTTGAAGCCGCCGATTTTCGTTCCGGCTTCGATCCAGAGGTCCCGCTCATAAACGGCGTCCTTGATCGCGTCGTCGATCCAAAGGGAATCAAAGACGCCGGGCCTGTCGCTGTGGAGGATGAGCTCCGCCCAAAAGCCGTCATAGGGCCGCTGCTCCACCCCGACGGTCGGCATTCCCAGGGCGGCCCGCACGGCGTTCTCCACCAGCTTGACGCCGGTGGCGTATTCCAGGCACTCCGCCAGCCGGTTGCCGCCGCCCCGGGGGGAACACTCCATGAGATAGGCCTTCCCGTCCGTGCCCTCCCGGGTCTCGATGTTGTAGATGGAGGTGCCGAGGCCCAGCAGATGGATGAGCCGCTGGATCTCGGAGCGCAGCTCCCGCTGATGGGCTTCCGACATTGACGAGGGCCAGCTGTAAGCAGCGGGGGTATAGGGATTCTCCGCGTTCCGATCGAAGCGCTGCGAATTAAAGGATACAAATTTCAGTTCCCCATTCACGGAGAAGCAGTCCGTATCCGAGGAGAAGCCCTGCTGTGTGATATAGTCCTCTACAATGAATTCCTTTTTGCGGGAGAAGGACAGGGCGTATGCAATGGCGTCTCTCAGCTTTGCAGGCTCGTCCACCCGGTTGACGCCCTTGCTGCCCGCGGAATCCGTAGGCTTCACGATGACGGGCCAATGGAAGAGCCCCGCGTCTGCCAGGGCCGCCTCGATGGAGCTGTAGCTTTTTGCCGTGGGAACATTGAAGCCGTGTTCCGCCAGGAAGGAGCGAAAGCGGCCTTTATTTTGGAGGATCGAAATCGCCTCCAGGGAGCCCGCAGAGGGCAGCCCCATTTTTTCCGCGACATACGCAGCCGTCACGACTCCCGGGTCACAGGCAAAGGAGATCACGCCGTCGATGGCTCGCTCCCGGGCTGCCCGCAGCGTCTCTTCCAGGTTTGTAATGTTCACGTTGCAATACTCGTCGGAATAACGATGCGCAATGTTGTCCGGCAGATAATCCGCCGTAATGACATACGCGCCGAGATCATGGGCAGCCCGTATCACAGGCAGCGCATAACGCAGTCCGCCGAGGACCAATAGTTTCTTCATGAGCGTATCTTCCTTTTCGCGGCTTTGCAGCCGGCGAGCTTTCTCTGGGTGCAGGCTGCGGCAGCCGTATTCTGCGGAGCTGCCGCATCGTTCTGGTGGAAGCCCGGATTAGACCAGGCTCCCTCTCGGAGACCAGACAGCCTCGGGATAGTACTCGTCCAGCATCCGCTTCACCAGACTGCACTGCTTGGCACGCTTGCGGGCGTCGTCCTCGGAGCTGTCCCAGCTGTGGGTGGCGGCGACGGAGCCGCCGGTCTTCAGGTAGATGGGCGCGGCGATCCGCACCATTTCCGGGACCTCATAGTGCCGGATAAAGCCGCCGGTGGACTTGGGATTTTCGGTGTGGATGTCGATGGGGATGTCGATGGCCTGGCGCATAGCGGCCAGCATTTGGAGCTGGATGTCCCGGACCGGATTCACGGAGTCCGCGCCGATGCTCTCCAGCAGCTTTGCGGCGCAGGGGTTGCCGTGACCGGCGTGGGCGGAGACCTTGAAATGGCAGTCCTCGGGGATCTCACCGGCCTGGCGCATCTGGTTCAAAAGCCAGAGACAGCCCTCGTCGTAGACCAGGAAGCCCCGGCAGCCGAGCCGGGCCGCCCGCTTGACGTCCTCCACGGCCCGGACGATCTGCTCCTGCCCCCGCAGGCGGTAGCCCATGCGGACGCCCTCCTCCGTGTGCACGGAGGCGCTGGTGTCGGTGGTGGCCCTGGGTCCGATGGCCAGGATCAGGTCCGTTTTCCACTGGTGGGCATACTCCACCATCTTTGCGATCTCATCGTCCGTCAGGCGCATGATGCCCTGGGTCTGGGTGACGCGGTGGAGGTACAGGCCGTAGCCGTCCATGGCCTCCAGCAGGGCCTTCATGACCTTGGGGCCCTGGATCCCTGGGACCTCAAAGCGATACTGCCCGCCGTCGGCGAAGCGTTTCTCACTGGTGGGGAGGGTATAGAGATCGCCCTCCGGCTGGCCGATGCGCTTCAAAAAGGCTCTCGTTTTTTCCATGCTGTTCATTGCATCTGTCTCCTTTGTCTCACTCAGATAGTAATTTGATAGTTTTGCATCAACTGCGCAACACGTTCCGGGCCGACCAGGGAGGCCGCCTTGTGCAGCAGCTCCTCCCGGGACATCGGATTCTCCGGCTCGCCCTTGGCATAGTCCACCCGATGGGACAGCTCCGTTCCGTCTGTCAGCCGGACGGTCACGACTGCGACCCGTTTCCGGGCACTCTCCCGGGTCAGTTCCTCGTTCTCGACAACAGACACCCGCCCGCAGAGTGCGAGCGCCGCTTCGTCCGGCGGCTCAAAGACCGAGAGATCCGCTTTGCCCCGCAGCAGCGCGGCGGCGACGGCGTAGGGGGTGCTGAGCTTCGCGGAGGCGACGCCGGAGATCTTTGTGTGGTCGTGCCCCTTGACGCCCAGACGGTAGGTCTCCACCCGGATGTCCCGGATCTCCCGCCCCTGGATCAGCGGATGCAGGCAGATCGCCGCCTCCACGGCGGAATGGCTGTGGCGGCAGGAGGCGTAGGGCTTGACGTAGATGCGCTCGATCTCAAACCAGGGCTGCTCCGCCAGGAGCTTTTCCGGGGCCCAGGCGTCGGCGTAGAGCCGGAAAAAGCCCCGCTCTCCGCCCAGCATGTCGTCCGGGCAGAGGAAGTCGGTCCTTCCCAGAAAGGCCGCTGTCAGGCCGTCCATGGCGGCGCGGCCCAGATTGTAGGGCTTCAGCTCCGAGCGCTGCTCCTGGAGCTCCAGCATCCCGGCAGCGCTGCCGGCGGCCAGGGTCAGCGTGCGTCCGAGCTGCTCCGCGCTGTAATCCAGCGCGAAGGCCGCGCCGACGGCGGCGCCGAGGGTCCCGCAGGTCCCGGCGGTGTGGAAGCCCCGCTGCTTGTGAGAGGGCTGCATGGCGATGGCGACCCGGCAGGCCGCCTCATAGCCCATGACGACCCCCGCGGCGAAACGCTCCCGGGAGAGCCCATGCTCCGCCTGAACGGACAGCAGCGCGGAAAGGATGGAAGCGCCGAGATGAATCATAGCGAAGCGCTGCCCGTCGTCCAGCTCCAGACAATGGGCGTTGAAGCCGTTGATCAGGGCGGCGGTCTTGCCGTCCGTCAGCCGGTCATAGCCGAGCAGCGGGGCGTTTCCCTGGGGCAGAGAGGGGAAGACGGGCAGCCAGCGGTCCCGGTTTTTCCCGGCTCCGGCCTCCGTCACGGCCAGATAATCCAGCAGGCAGGCAGAGGCGCGGGTAAATTCCCGCGCTGTGATCTGCCCGGCTTTCTTTTGCAGATACGCGGCAAACGCAGTCGTCGTGTCGCTCATATCGTCCTCCGGCGAATCGTATCGTAATCGTTTTGATTTATCGAAAAGAGTTCCCGCACGCCGCGTCAGAGATATTTCGCGGCTGCGATCTGCTCATAGTTTCCCTGAGTATAGCATTGGATGTTGAACATGGCGTCGTGCATCATCCGGCGGAAGGAATCTTCGGTGATACCGCCGACGTGGGGCGTCACGATGACGTTTTCCATTTGCAGGATGGGCTCGTCTGCCGGGACCGGCTCCTTGGGGAACACGTCCAGCCCGGCGAAGGACAGCTTCCCGGACGCCAGCGCTTCCCGCAGTGCCGGGAACTCCACCAGCCCGCCCCGGGCGGTGTTGATCAGGATGGCGCCCTCCTTCATCCCCGCAAGAAAGTCCCGGTCGATCAGCCCGGCGTTCTCTTTTGTCAGCGGGCAGTGGAGGGAGAGGATGTCGGCGCAGGCCGCCAGCTCCCGCAGGGGCAGATAGCGGAGCCCCAGCCCCTGCTCCACGGCTTCTTCCGCTCGCCAGGGGTCGAAGTACAGGAGCTGTGCGCCAAAGGCCCGCAGCAGGGAGGCGACCCTTCTGCCGATGCTGCCCAGACCGATCAGGCCGACGGTCTTCCCCGCCAGCTCCGCGGTCCGGACCCCTTGCGCCTGCTTTTCCCAGACGCCTCCGGCGGTCTTCCGATGGAGCTGAGGCAGACGCCGCAGGCAGGCCAGCATCAGAAGGAGCGTGTGCTCCGCGACGCTCTGGGCGTTCACGCCCTGGTTAACGTAGAGCGGGATGCCCCGGGCCTTGATGGCCTCCAGGTCCAGCGAATCCAGGCCCACCCCGGTCCGCTGGATCATTTGGAGCCGCGGCGCCGCCGCCAGGGCCTCCGCCGTGATTTTGACGCGGCCGCTGGCCAGCAGAAAATCGGCCTCCGGGATCAGCCGGAGCAGGCTTTCCTCGTCGTTCCGCTCCAGCATTTTCAGTTCAAAACCTTCCGGCAGCTCCTCCGCGACGATCCGGTAAGGACCCGCGGGATAGTGGTTCGTCAGAAGGATCGTTTTCCATTGTGCCATAAAAGCACCTCTTTTGTGAATCAAAGGTTGCGCGGGCCGATGCGGACTTCCGTAGGGAGCGATGCCCTCATCGCTCCGGACCTACCCGTGCAATGATTTGGCTGAGATACTCCGGGTCCAAGCAGTCCTCTACGACGTTGCCGCCTTTGGCCTCGTTTGTGTATTTTCCCGGAACGACGATCCGCTCATACGGATTTTTGACGCCCCGCAGAAACCATTCGTAGGAAATATCCACGTGGCCGATGTCCACAGCCTGATAGCCCTTGCGGAACAAATCATAGGCCAAAATCGTCGCCGTGGGGCCCAGGGCCAGAAGCACCAGATCGTCCTGCGGGACCTTTTCCAGGATCGTTGCCAGGATCTCGTCGTAATGGGAGAAGGCGTTTTCCGCGGGACCGAGGATCCGGCGGACCCGTTTCGCATTGTCAAACAGGTCGTTTCCGACGCCCATGCGGGTCTTTTCCCCCTCTACGACGGTGAGCTCCCGCTGATCCCAGATCTGTTTGAGTTTTCCGATATACGCCAATTCTTTTTTTCTATCGTTTGTAGATTGGTAGAATCTGGAGATATCCGTATGATAATACTGCCTGTCTTTGTCAAGCAATCTGCTGATCTTCCACAGGTATTTCACCCGATACCTGGGATAATACGGATACTTCGACACAAAAATCGCTTTGCTGATCCCGATCAGCAGTTTTTCGCTGCCGTGATAGGAAAGGACCTCTTTCAGCCGGGCGGTCAGCCTGTCGTCGCATTTCTGATAGCCCTCGGGCAAACCGAACATCAGGCCGAGATCCCCGTCGCCGAAGCGGGCAATGGAGCAGCGCTCTTCCACGATTTTGCGGACGGTCTCCTCTTTCGAAGCGATTTTCGGCTTTTTGCAGACCGCCTTGACGCAGAAATCAAGAACAAAAACGGCCGCTTTTTCCAGCTTGCTTTTCAGCTTCATAGGCAGGGCTCCAATTGAAGAGAAATATTCGGTTAAGAGGATGCCGCAGAATCGGGATTGCCGGTCAGGGAAGCCCGCTCTTCCGCCAGCGTTTGAATCCGTTTCGCTTCTTTTTCACGTTTTTGCTTGTTGATTCGGTAACACAGCTTTGCGGCTGGGACGGTGAAGGAGTAATAACTCAGGATCGTTCTTGGCAGGAAGCGCTCCCGCAGGGAGATATTTTTCAGATAATTCCAAAGGGAAAAGCGATACAGCCTGGGTTTGTGGGAGAAAAAGATGTTCTTTTCCCGAAAACGCCGCACACAGTCCTGCCAGGCCCAGTCCTCTACCATGCTGCTTGCGTAACTGACAATATCCCGCAGCCGGACGATCGCATCCGTGACTGCTTTCTCCGCGGCGGCGGGGTCTGTTTTTTCCAGCTCCAGGTATCTCTGTTTCTGAAACCATGCGCGATACCCGCGAAACAAAACCGTATTCCGCCGTTTTACTGCCCGATTTTTTACCGTTTCCGGATCAGCGATGGATATGGATTGCCCTGCATGGATCCGATAGTGATAGAGCGGACGGCCCTGGATCTGGTAGGTCCGGGCCCCGTTCTCATAGCACTCGTTCAGCATGACCCAGTCTGTGCCCCACATATAGAAGGGCTCGATGCCCCAGAAGCTTCCAGCTTCCGAAATCTGATTGGAATGGGGGGAGATCCCATGCTCGCGCAGGAAGGAAAGGCGCAGGATACTGGACCAGGGGTAGTAGCTGTTTCCTCTGATTCCGCAGACGGAAGGAAGCCCGCCCGATTGGAAAAGCTCCCGCTCCTCCTGGGTAAAGGCTGTTTGAAATCTGTAATAGGGGAATGCGTAACGGTCATAATCCGGATGCTCCCCGACGATTCGCTTCAGCTCGTCCACCGCATGAGGCGCCATCACGTCGTCGTGGTCCACTAACCAGAGAAAATCTCCCGCGGCTGCTTCGCAGCCGATGACTCTGCCTCTGCCGAACTGCACGCCGTGCTGCTTGGTGATGATCCGGATATTGGGATATTTTTCCGCATAGTCCCGCAAGATCTCCGGCGTACGGTCCGTAGAGCCGTCGTCCACGCAGATGATCTCGTATTCTTCCTTGGACAGGTCCTGTTCCAGGCAGGAATCCAGGCATTCATTCAGGAATTTCTCATCGTTCCAGACCGGGATCACGATACTTAAAAACATTGCTTCCCCTCCTAAGCGCGGTGAAAGAGTTTCTTAAGGCGCCGTTTGATCCATTTCAGCCTGTTGACAATGGGGTCGATCCGCGCAGACATTCGCAGCCAGTAGCGCAGACGGTTTTCGTGCGCTTTTGGAATGTAAACACGGGAACGTCTGTAAGCTTTTTCAATCGGCTGCTCGAAAATGTGCAGGATCCACGCCTCAAGTTCCCTGTCAAGGCGCTCGGGGTAAGTCGGATCGTTCAGGACTGGCTGATTCAGCATCTGGAGGTATTTTTCATCATCCTGATCCAGTTCAATGATCGCCTGAATGGCCTCGTCAAAGGAGGGATAATCGGCCACATTGATGAATGCCTTCGGATTAAAGATCTCCGTGATTTGCGGGTCGCCGTAGTAAACCGGGATCGTGTCGGCATAGAAGGCGTCAACGATCTTCTCCGTGAAAAATCCGGGGTGGGAAGTGGACTCAAAGCAAAGCGTAAACTTGCACTTTTTTTGATAATCACTCTTTGTGTTGTCCCGGAAGCTCACCTTGGCGCCGGTGTTGTTCAGGTATGTACCAATCGAATCGACCTTTTTATACTCGCACAGGCGCTTGAAGAAGCCCCCGCGGATCCCGTTTTCAGACTCATGGCTTGCGCAGAAATTGGCGAAGATCGTTTTTTCCGCGAGACACTCCGGGCCGAAGACGATCTCACCGGCAGACCGCTTTACGAGATAGTCCACGCGGCGTTTTCTGGCTATCCCCTGCGGATAGCGAAAGTGCCGGTCGTTATACTGGATCGGATAGGAGGAGATCGCGTAATCGATCAGGTTAAAATCCGGGACGACATTCTCTCCGGAGAACATGATGCGAATCTGGTCGCCCGCCTCCAGGTATTTATAGTATTCCTTAAAAACAGAAACATAGATGTAATCGGCGTCATCGCAGATCTCGACCTCGAACCCGTTCTTTTTCAGGATGGATACAATCCTGCTGGTCTCAGGGTTAAAGGTAGGCCACATATTCAAGAATTTCAGCTTGATTACTTTTTTCTCTGACGTTTCCATTATCTTCTCCTCTTCAAATCAAATCGTCCGGAATTTCAGGAGGGAAACCGCAGTGCACCACCGTTACTTGCCTTTGCCGCGCGGCAACAGCGTCTCCAGCCAGTCCACAACGCGCTGGGTGGAGTTCCCGTCGGTGTATTGGTTGGTCAGGCGCATGATCTCTTCCCGCTTTTTTCTCAGAGGATCGTCGCCTTCCACTAAACGGCGGAAGAATTGATCAAAATCATCCGCTGAATCCAGCATATACGAACAGGATCTCATGATGTCCATATCAATGGCAAACCCGACCTGCTCGGCATAAAGCTCATAATCCTCAAAAGTCAGCGCAATTGGCTTTTGGGTAAGAAGATAATCAAAAAACACAGAAGAATAATCTGTTATCAGCGCGTCGGTCCCCGCTAAGAACGGATAGGACTGGATTCCATGGTCCCATAAAAAGTCGTCGTCAATAAACACGATGTGGTCCAGAGAGAGGTTCCTGATATAGGACAGATCCTGTGATGGATGCGGCTTGATCACCAACAGGACGTCGTATTTTCGCGCCAGATCGTTGATGCGCAGCGCGGTGTCCTCATCGTGAATGACCGGGATCCCCATGCTGCCCCGATAATGGCCTTCGCTGCGGTCAGTGCTGTGCTGCCGGTAAGTGGGATACCAAACCACGATTTTGCGGCATGGTGTTTCAAAGAGCCCTTTGACGTCCACCCTGCGGTCGAACAAGCCGTCGTTTCTCGGATAGCCCAAGGTGACAAGCTTTTTCTCGTCAATGACAAATTCCTCCGCGTTGACCGACTTCCAAAACTCGGACTGATTCAGCATATAATCCGCGTCTGGACGGCAGTTATAGTATTTTTTCAAGCTTTTTGCCGGACTGCCGTGTGTCAGGAAAACCCGAACGGTGGACGGATTAAATTTTTTTAGTTGCCGGTTTTCATCAAGAATCAAGACAGCACGCAGCTTGTACCAGGTAAATTTGATCCGCTTCCAATCAATTTTCGCTGTTACAGGCTGATGGATGATTTTGATGTGTTTGGCCTTTAAGAAAGCGATTTTTTCCGGGCAATCGGAAACCAGGACAAACAGATATTTTTGATTCCACTTTCGGGCCAGCATTTCCCGCAGGACCGCTTCGGTATTTGGGCGCGTGCCTCGTTCCATTTCTATGACAATGGCGTTTTGTAATCTGAAAAAACGCAAAAACGCGATAAGAATCTTCCAAAGCATTTCTTTACCACCCTCCGGTTTATTGAATCGTGCGGTGTAGGCTTTCCCCGTCATTTACGGACCATGTTCCGGAGTCCCGCCCAAACAGCTTTGTGCGCAGTCAATTCTTCTTTCCTTGTAATTGTTCAGTCGCCCGTAGGGGCCGATGCCTACATCGGCCCTACCTACCGATTTTTGCCTGCAAGCGAGGGCGGATGTGGGCATCCGCCCCTACGACGAAGAGGGCTACTGAATAGATACCTTTCCTTTTGCTTCCCGGCGTTTTCTGCGCTCTGCAAGCTCCCACTTCCGCATATCCGGTTCGGTGACACTGCGGAAGAGCCAATAGGCTCTGGGGATGTAAATAAATATCGTATAGAGCAATTTTTCCTTTTTGGAATAGATCTCCGTTTTTTTCAGCGGCTTTCCGCACCGCCGGAGCAGTCGGCTGCACTGCCGGGTGATTGCCTTGTCCGGAAGGATATAGGCCGACAGGTAGCGGGTGGACAGGCCGCGCTTGATGGCCTGATCCAGAAAAATAGATTCATTTTTCCTGGACGCAAGGGCTTTTTCCCCATAGACGGACGCAACGGCGAGCCTGCCGTCGAGCTTGGCCAGGTGCACCAGGGAGTCTTCCCGCTGATAGTAGAAATACAGGGTGTCCGGCAGAACGGCAACGGTCAGCTCCGGGTTCTGCTCGCCAAGCTCCGCGAGAAAGACAGAGTCTTCGGAATAAGACAGTGCTTCCCGGAAGCGAAGCGCCCGGACAAGCGCGGAACGGATCAGCTTACAGCAGCCATAGGAGCGGTAATTATGCGTTTTATAGAAGACGGAGCTGTCAATGACGGTCAGCTTGTCCCCGGCAGACACGGGCGTCTCAAAGGAGAGCGGCAGGTCCTTGTCTGTGACCGTGCGGAATCCGCAGAGGCTCATGTCGGCCCCCGCTGTCTCCACTGCGTGGAGCAGCCGTTCAAAATACTGCGGGTGGACGAAATCGTCCGGGTCGATGAAGGCGAAGAATTCGCCGGTCATCCGGTCCAGTCCCGCGTTCCGGGCGGAGGAGACGCCGCCGTTTTCTTTGGCGATGACGACGATGCGGGGATCCTTTTCCGCATATTCGCGCAGGATCGCCAGCGAGGCGTCCCTGCTGCCGTCGTCCACACAGAGGATCTCCAGATTCTGGTAGCTGTTTGCAAGGATGGAGTCCAGGCAGCGGGCCAGATAAGGCTCCATATTGTAAACAGGGATGATAACGGAAATGAGAGGCTCCATGGCTGCTCCTTTTCTCGATCAATCCCGGTTGAAGAGGTCTCGGGTATAGACCTTTTCCCGGACGTCTGCCAGACAGGGATCGCTGCGGTTGGCGATAATGGTATCGCTCATTGCCTTGAACTGCGCCAGGTCGTTGACCACACGGCTGCCGAAGAAGGTCTCTCCGTCCTTCAGGGTCGGCTCATAGATGATCACCGTGGCGCCCTTGGCCTTGATGCGCTTCATAATGCCCTGAATGGAGCTCTGGCGGAAGTTGTCGGAGTTTGCCTTCATCGTGAGCCGATAGACGCCGATGGTAACGGCCCGCTCCCGTTCCGCCTGCCAGGCGCTGCTTCCCGTATAGTATCCGGCCATCGCCAGGACCCGGTCGGCAATGTAGTCTTTTCTGGTCCGGTTCGACTCCACAATGGCCTGGATCAGATTCTGCGGGACGTCGGAGTAATTGGCGAGCAATTGCTTGGTGTCCTTCGGCAGGCAGTAGCCGCCGTAGCCAAAGGAGGGGTTGTTGTACTGCTGGCCGATGCGCGGATCCAGACAGACCCCGTCGATGATGCTCTTGGTATCCAGGCCCTTCATCTCGGCGTAGGTGTCCAGCTCGTTGAAATAGGAGACCCGCAGCGCCAGATAGGTGTTGGCAAACAGCTTCACGGCCTCCGCCTCGGTGCGGTTCATATAGAGCGTCGGAATGTCTTCTTTGACGGCCCCTTCCTGCAAAAGCCCGGCGAATTCCCGAGCGGCCCGGGTCAGGGTTTCGTCCTGAAGGTCGGTGCCGAGGATGATGCGGGAGGGATAGAGATTGTCATAGAGCGCCTTGCTCTCCCGCAGAAACTCCGGGCTGAAGAGAATGCGGCGATTCCCCGTCCGCTGAACGATTTGCTCCGTGAAGCCGACGGGGACCGTGGACTTGATGATGATCACGGCGTCCGGGTTGACGGCAGTGACCTGCCCGATGACAGACTCCACGGCGCTGGTGTCGAAATAGTTCTGCGTCGGGTCGTAGTTGGTGGGCGCGGACACGATCACGAATTCCGCGTCCCGGTAGGCGGCCTCCGCGTCCAGGGTGGCGGCCAGGTCCAGCTCCCGTTCCGCCAGATACCGCTCAATGTATTCGTCCTGAATGGGGGATTTGCGCTGATTGATGAGGGCGACCTTGGCGGGGAGAATGTCCACGGCCTTCACCTGATTGTGCTGGGCCAGCAGGACCGCCAGAGACAGGCCCACATAGCCGGTACCGGCGACGGCGATTTTTCGTTTACCCATAAAGTCACATCCTTTTTATGTTTTCAAAGAAAAGAGGCGGGTGTTAAAGTTTTCATGTTAATGCAGCAGGCGACGGAAGCCCAGGTGACACAGCCAGGAGAGGGCCAGCGCTGCGGGGAAAAACAGGAGCAGAAACAGGGGGCTTTGTTCCGCCAGAGAGAGATAGCTGCTCAGCGCAGTCACCACGAGCCCGTGGACCAGATAGACCTCCAGAGACATTTCCCCCAGACTGCGCAGGAGCGGGTGCCGGAGTCGCAGCTTCAGCATCAGCAGGAGCAGGAACACGGAGACGGCAGCGGTCGCAAACAGGGTGCTCAAATAGTCGAACCAGAAGAAGTATTCGCTGACCAGGGTCAGCCAGGCCGCGCAGGCCCCGCTCAAAAGCAGGTAGATCCAGGGATGCCGTTCAAAGGCGCGGACGATGCGGGGATACAGCGCGTACCACAGAATGCCCAGGGGGAAGCACCAGGCCGCGTTGTACCAGTAGCCCTCAAATCCGAGCCGCCGCAGTGCAAACACGGCAAAGAAGACGCAGACGCCCACCAAGGCAGTCAGGAGGGCCCTGTCCCGCTTTGCCGACAGACCGGCCAGATAGAAAACCAGATAATACAGGGCAATGGTCAGAATGAACCAGGAATACCGGATCAGAGGTTTTCCGTTGACAAAGGACAGCAGGATCTCCCGCAGGCTCAGGGCCTCTCCCAGCGCCAGACGCAGGGCGGCTGCGGCGGCGGAGAGGAGCAGATACGGCAGCAGGGTGCTCCGCCACCGTTTTTTCCAGTAGTGGGACGGCCCGCTTTTTTCCCAGGAGGCCATGAGGCCGTAGCCCGAAAGGGCGTAAAACAGGCCCACCACGTAGGGGCCGATCCGTTTCAGGACCCCCGCGCTGAAGCCCGCGCCGGTCAGGATGGCGGAATGGTGAAACAGGATCAGCACACAGAGCACACCCCGCAGCGCCACGGTTTGGTCCCGCTCCAGGCCCGCCGAATTGAAAAGCTGACCCGCTTTGGAAAGGCGGAGGCCCGAAAGACACAGCAGGAGAAAGGCGGCGAGGAAAAGGTCAAGAATGTGCCGTTCCATAACGCTCCAGCTCCTTTGAGATGTCCAGCCAGTCGCCCATCTGCTGCAAGCCCTCGTCGATGATGTAATCAATGGCGGAGCCCAGAGGAGAGAAGGTCAGCTCGCCCACGTAGAGCTTGCCGTGGATGTCGTAGAAATCCACCCGGACAAAGGGGAAGGGCTGGGCGATCTCCCGGGCATAGTGCAGCATCTGTTCAAAGCTGGCGGGCTTCGGCGGCAGCTCGCCGCCGCTGTGAAAGCCGGTCTCCCATTTCAGCCGCCTGTAGTTCGCGTCGGTAAAGGTGAATTTCGCGCCCTTTTCCCGGTCCGTGCAGAGCATCACCAGCTTTGGCTCGCCGTTGAAGCAGAGGAACTTGTAGTCCGTGGGCTGGAAGTTGCCGTCGTCCAGGAACTCCTCGCAGTAGACCCGGGGCTTCACGTGTTCGTAGTTGATCTCCCCGTAGTAGTAGGCAAAGTTGATCTTCAGCCACTTGCCCAGCTGCTTCGCGGCGGCCTTCCGGTCCAGCTTTGCCTTGTTGCGGCAGAGGATGTTGCAGCCGCAGCCGTGGTTGCACTTCAGGGCGAATTTCTGGGGCAGGGCGTCCCAGTCGATTTGGGAGGGCTTGTCCCAGACCCCGTAGACCTTGGGCAGCAGATCGCCCAGGCCGTGCTCCTGCAAATAGCCCCGCATCTCGTATTTGTCCACGCAGCGGGTGATGGTGGGGTCGTCCTTGTAGACGTTGTGGACCAGCCACATGAGCTTTTCGTTGATATTCTTTGGGTTTTTCAGGTCGGGCTCCTTCCCGAAGCGCCGCGCATACAGCGCCTTGTTGGCTTTCAGGGGGTCCGCCTTGGTCTGGCGCATCCGCAGCTTTTTTTCGTGGGCCTCCCGCAGCTCCACCCGCTTTTTCGCCAGCCTGGCGAGCTGCCTGTTCTTTTTCAGAGCCTGTTTGATACCGGCCATATGTCAATCCCCATTCTTTTGAAACTCGCTGAGCTCCAGGTCCGGCAGCTTGATATAGCCCCGGTCCCGCGTGACCCAGCGGGTGATCTTGGCCTCGGAGACCTCGAAAATCACCGCGTTTTCCACCCGGTCCAGGGTGGTGGTATTTTTGAATTCGTTTTCATAATAGAACAGAAGCGTTACGTTGAAGCGGCCCGGCATCAAATCGGGGACCTTCAGATGCAGCACGCAGGAATAGCTTTCGCCCTTGTACAGATGCTCCATCAGGACGCCGGAGGGGGCCGTGCCGATGGTGTAGTTTTCCGAGGCCATGATCTCCGCCCGGGCGCAGACATTGTCTACGTCCTTGCCGCAGTGGAAGTGGACCCGGAAGGAGAGCTCATTGAGGATCTTGCCGTCCTTCGTGTCTAGAAACTCCACCTCGTCGATGCGCAGATACTCGCCGAAGTAGCCCTTCCGCTTCTGCGTATCGAACTGCCGCACCGGCTTGAACTGTTCGGCCAGGCCGAGATACATGGCGATGGCGTCCTCTACCCCGCCGTCGAAGACCTTCTCCCCGTGGCTCAGCACGATACAGCGGGAGCAGAGCTGGCGGATGGTGCTCATGTTGTGGCTGACGTAGAGGACCGTGCGGCCCTGGTTGTGGGCAGCGTCGCCCATCTTGCCTAAGCATTTCTGCTGGAATTTGGCGTCGCCCACGGCCAGCACCTCGTCCATGATCATGATCTCGCTGTCCAGATGGGCCGCCACGGCAAAGGCCAGCTTGACGTACATGCCGGAGGAATAGCGCTTGACCGGGGTGTCGATGAACTGCCGCATTTCGGCAAACTCGATGATCTCGTCCAGCTTCCGGCTGATCTCCGCCTTGGTCATGCCGAGGATCGCGCCGTTCATATAGATATTTTCCCGCCCGGTCATCTCCGGGTGGAAGCCGGTGCCCACCTCCAGCATGGAGGCGATGCGCCCGTTGTAGGAAATGGTTCCGGCGGTGGGGGCTGTGACCCGGGAGATCAGCTTCAGCATCGTGGATTTTCCCGCGCCGTTGTGGCCGATGATGCCGATGGCTTCGCCCTCCTTCGCTGTGAAGGACACGTCCTTCAGGGCCAGGAAGCGCTCGTTCTTCCGATGGCGGCTGTCCGTTTCGTCGATGCGAAGGTTCGGGTCCTCCTGACGGCGGACTCTGGCCCACCAGGATTGCAGGTCGCCCTTCAAGGTGCCGCCGCCGATGGCGCCGAGGCGGTATTCCTTGTAGACATGCTCAACTTTGATCGCGTTTCCCATAGCCGCCTCCTTAAATCGTGTCCATGAAGGTCCGCTCGACCCGGTTGAACATCAAAACACCGATGAACAGAAGAACAAAGGTGACGATCCAGCCGATGCCGTAGTAGAGCCATTCGATTTGCCCGATCCCGATAAAGCCATAGCGGAAGATGTTGACAATGGAGGTGACAGGATTGAGCATATACAGGGCGTGATACTTGCCGCCAGTGGCAAAAGCGCCCATGGCCTCCATATCGTAGGCGATGGGGGTTCCGTACATCCACAGAGAGACGCCGAAGCCAGTCAGCATGGAAAGATCACGGTACTTCGTGGTCAGGGCGGAAATAATGACACCCACGCCGAGTCCCAGCATTGCAAGCTGTAAAAGCAGAAGTGGAAGCATCAGCACAAAGAGATTGGGGTGAACATTCTCTCCGGCGATCATGTAATAGATCAGAAAGCAGAGAAAGAAGAAGAATTGAATGCCGAAGGTGATCAGGTGGGTCAAAACACCCGATACCGGCATGACCAGCCTGGGGAAATATACCTTTCCCAGAATCCCTCGATTGCTTATGAAGGTGTTGGCGGTGCCTGTCAGAGATGCAGAGAAATAAGACCATAGCATTGTACCACTGAAAAAGAACACGAAGGAGGGGACGCCCTGGGCGCCGAGGCCTGCGATGTTGCCGAAGACCACCGTGAAGACCACCGTGGTCAGCAGCGGCTGGATGATGGCCCAGGCGGGGCCGAGGATGGTCTGCTTGTAGCGGGTGATAAAGCTCCGCTTGACGAACAGAAGGATCAGGTCCCGATACCGCCAGAGCTCCTTCAGGTGCAGGTTCAAGCCGGTGGATTTGGCCTGGATGACAGTTGTGTAGGTTTCCATAAGCTCTCTCCGTTTATCAGATTCGTTTTTTTCGCTTCAGGAATTTCAGGGCTTTGACCGGGTGCAGCAAGCGCTGCCAGCGCTTTTTTCGGATGCGCTTGCCGATGGGCTTGGACAGCTTCCAGATGATCTCGTCCGGGAACAGAATGCGGTTATAGTAGCCCCACATTTGCAGGTCCCGGTCCCGGTCCGGGGGAGGCTCGGCGGCTTGCTGGGTGTCATAGAGGAAGATCTGGTCTCCCTCCAGGCCGCACAGCACGTTCATGTCCATGGGGAAGAGGGTAAGGGCATAGGCGCGGAGGACTTTCCAGGGTCGGACCCGGGTCGTCAGCCAGTAGCGCTTCTTCTCATAGTTCCACTTTCCGCCGAAGAGGTCCACGCAGACCTCCTCCGGCGGGACGCCGAGCAGCGCCGCCAGACGCGGGTTTTCGTGCCAGGCGTCGTAGAGGACCGGCGCTGTGTCCAGGTCCGGGAAGGCGTAGGCCTCCTTCGCCTGCTGCTGAAGCGGGACCTGGAGGACGTTGGAGCGGAGATCCGTGTGCTCACCCACGTCGGAGAAGCAGGTGGTCAAGGACTGGTAGGGGTAAACAAAATAGTTTCCGCTTTCCACGCAGTAGCGGATGTGGTACTTCAGCCAGGAGGATTCCGGCCAGCGGCACACGTTCCAGGGCACGCCGCGGCATTTCCGGAAGGGCTCGCTGTGCTCCGCGTACCAGTCCGCAAAGGCTTTCCACTGGCGCTTCATCCAGACCTGGCCCCAGGATTGGGGCAGCTGCATGAAATAGGCGTCATATTCTGACAGCGCCGGGGCGAAGGGCAGCCGTACCGTTTGGTTCTGGGGCATGGCATACAGGGAGATACCGGCGATCCTGTCGTCGTCCCGATACTGCTCCACCGCCTGAAGCGCAAAGCGGTAGAAGGCCGCAGCGGGATACACGTCGTCCTCCAGAACGACGGCGGCGTCCCAGCCATAGCGCTCGAGGTAGGAGCCGCAGGTCAGGATGTGGTTTTTCAGGCCCAGCCGCTGGGGCTGTAAAAGGACCTGACAGGACCCGTGCCGCCAGACAAAGGCGGAGGCGCGTTCAAAGGTTTCCGGCTTGCCGCAGTTGTCCAGGCTGACCACCAGCGGGACCCGGTCGTGGGGATAATCGCAGGCGTTGAGCCGGTCCAGCAGCCTGCCGATGCTGTCCGGGCGGTTGTAGCCGATGACAATGATACCAATCGTAAGGGGTGGCTGTTCCATATCAAAACTCCTTAAGGGGAGGTCATTTTCAAATTTCCGGCGCGTTCAGCGCCTCCAGGAGGCGGTTTGCGATGAATTCCGGGGTACAGTCGGCGTATTCCGCCTCGATGAACTGCCGGCCCAGGGTTTTGCCCCTGCTGGACAGGCAGAAGTCGATGAAGTGCGCCGCCGCTCCGTCCAGGTCCGGATCGTTCTCCGGGAGGTTCAGACAGAGGGGGTATCGCTTCGTATAGTACAGGGTGGGGCAGTCGTCCATTTTGTAGAAATTGACAATGGGCTTGCCCGTGTTGATGTATTCCAGGGTCTTGGAGGGCATGTGGACGGAGACGCTGTTGCCGATATTGATCAGAATGTCCGCGTCCGCCATAGCCTGCAAGGCCGTCTCATAGGGCTGCTGGGGGAGGGTGATGAGCTTCGCTCTGGTCTGTGTGGGAAAGCGCTTTTGCAGGCGACCGCACTCCCGGCCCATAAAGGTGACGACAAAGCGCTCGTCCAGGCGGGAAACGATGTCCAGAAAATACTTGGGAGAACGGATGTCCGAGCACATCCAGCCGGTAAAGAGCAGGGAGATCTGCCCGGGCTCCTTGGGGCCGGGCTGCCGGAGCGCCTCCGCCGTCACCATGGGAAAGCCGAGGGCAAGGGTTTTCCCCGCAAAGGCGCCGAAGCCGTGCTCGGAAAGGGCGGCCCGGAAGAAGGGGGTGGAGGCGATCCCATCATAGCGCTTCAGGATCTTTCGGAAGCAGCGGCTCCGATAAGGCGTGTCGGGCAGGCCCCGGACGCTGGGGGGCGGGTCCATGAAATAAATCGCTTTTTTGACGCCTCTGGCCCGAAGCGCCCCCGCCGCAGCCGCGGGAAAGGGCTCCGTGACGCTGAGCAGGGCGGAAAAGCGCCAGGTCCGGCGCAGTGCCCGGATGACCCTGCGGTATTGATGGGTGAGGATGGCGTCGGAGTGGCCGTTCTTGTCGGCCAGCTTGGAATACGCCGAGTAAAGCAGCCTGCCCGGAGCGCTCCCGCTGTCCGGCGAGACCCACGAGACCGGGATGCCGCAATAGCTCGAGGGCGGGTTGATCTGCGTCTTGCCCGCCCGATAGGACGCGACAAGCCGAAGCTCGTTCCCGTTTTGCAGAAAGGGAAGAAGCTTGGAGAGGAGTTTTGTGTTGTTGCTCTCCGTGGGATAGAGCTGTCCGCAAAGAATCAGCAGTTTCACGTCAATCCCTCTTTACCAGCAGTTCCGGATGGTGCTCCCAAAACGCTTTTCGGCTGGGAAAGCCCGCATTGTCAGCGGCATTTACAGCATAAGGCGCATATTTCGCAGCATATTCCTCGGTTGTGCAGAGCGCTTTTGCGGGGTTGCCGGCCAGGACGGTATGGGGCGGGAAGCTGTGGGTGACAACGGAGCCTGCGCCGACAACGCAGTTGTCGCCCAAGGTGACGCCCAGCATCAGGATGCTGTGCATCCCGATAAAGCAGTTGTTCCCCACGGTGATGGGACCGACGACGTCCGTCTTGCCCGGCAGGACCTTGATGATCCCGTTGTCATGGGTGCAGAAGCTGACGCTTTCGCTGACCGTCACGTGATCTCCGATTTGAATCAGATAAGGCTCGGTGCTTTTGATGCTTGTAAAGATGCGGCAATGCTCTCCGATGCGAATTCCCGATTTGCGCATTTGGCCGATGCGATATTCCATGGGGTCCTGCTTTTGGATTCGCAAACAGTAAAAGCGCTTCAGCCGATTTTTGAGCCGTTTCAGCATACGCAGTCACCTTCCTGAAAAGCTTGACACAGTGTTCTCGAATTCCTGTCTGTAGGGGGAGAAGTGGCGGCATTCGTTGTCGATGGTATCAATAAAGGTCAGCGTATGCTCCCGGATCAAGCTCTGGAAATTCTCCTTCTGCCCGGGGGTCTTTTCGGACCAAAAATCCGGATGGACAAGAAGCTGGACCTTGGGGGCGTTGCGCAGGGTCTCCGGGTCCGGCGTTCCGTAATTCCACTGGTGTTTGGCGTCGGAGATATATTTCACTTGCAGGGCCGTTTTATCATCCAGCAGTTCCGCAAAGGTGAAGAATTTGGAGCCGTATGCGTTGAGCAGTCCGGGCAGCTCGGTTTCGTAGTATTTGGTTTCCGGGATGGGGCGATGCATGGAATACCGGTCAATGGGGATCTGAAGCATCTTCTGGAGCAGTTGGCACTGCTCGCGGATCTCCCTGGCAACGGTTTTGGACTCCGAAGAGGCGCCGATGTGATAGTGGAGACCGATCTTGTGCCCCCGGCGATGCATATCCAGCAGCATAGCGGTATTTTGCATCGAAAACGCATTGTATGCGTTGTTCCGGACCTGCACGAAATAGGTGGACTGGACGCCCATCTCTGTTTCGATCCGGGACATCTCCATGGCACGCTCTATCGAAAACTCAATATCATGCCGCAGGACGAGAAACAAAGAACGGCTTTCTGCCTCCCGGTAGTCACAAAGCTTTCCGGTGTCTTTGACGATCGAGAGAAGCTGACGGTAATTGTCATAGGTCGGGATAAAATCCATCGTGATGAGTCCTTTCTGTTGATTTTCTCACCCGCTTCAGGAAACGGCACAAAGACTGCGGTGCTTATCGACTGAGCGCCCGTGCCTTGGGCGCCGACTTACCAAGCCGGGAGAGGGGGGTCTTGTTGTAGAGCCCCGTACAGGCGGCGCACAGCAGGGCGATGACGACAAACATGCCGAGGCACTGCGGGAGGGAGGATTCCTGATAGACAGGGATTTTCGCAGACAGATGGGTATGGGCATACCGAAGCAGCCTGGAGGTGAGCCAAAATAGCGGGACCTGAAAGCCCATGACAGCGAAAGAATTCTTCCCGAAGAATTGGAGAATTCTGCTTTTTTTGACGAAACGAGAAAAAATCAGAACACACAGCGTTCCGGTGAGTCCGGTCAGAATGAACAGGAAACCGTTATTCAAAACTCTGCTGCCAAAAGAGCCGCTGTTGTGGGCTCCGACGTAACCGGTGATCAGAAACGCGGCGACAAATGCGGCGATCAAGGCGGCGACGCGTATCCCGGTCAGCCTGGATTCGAGGATGTATTTTTTAATCAGCCCGGAGCACCGCTGTCCGATGGCAAAGTAGATCAGTGCGAAACAGGCAGTGCTGATATTCCATGGAAGATAGGTGAAATCAATGGGCGAGCTCGGGTGCTCCGTCAGCCAGCCGCAAAAGGTAATGACGCAGACGACAGGCTAGAAGATCCAGGGCTTCCGAATGCGGTTCAGCCAGTAATATAAACACTCCAGAAACGTCAGGCAGGGCACAAACCAGAGCGGCGTGTTGAACTGCTGTGCGTATTCGGAGCAGGGCATCCAAACAATTGCATATGGGAGCTTGCGCAGAAATTCAAAAATCTCATTGGAGGGCGTTTTGGCGAGCAGCTTGATGGTCAAACTGCAAAGGATCCCAAAGGCGCAGAAGAAGAGATAGGGCAGCAGCAGGGTCCGCATTTTTTTCCGGAACAGCGCGCCGAAGCTTGGGTATCTTTCGGGATGGAAATTCATGCCGGCGATCAGAAAGAACAGGGGCATATGGAAGGAATAGATGATTGACCAATATGGATGAAGATGACAGACATGGCCGAAGATCACCAGCAGAATTCCGCACCCTTTTGCGGCGTCAATGGTCAAATCCCGTTTCGCCGGGGATGAAGCGTCCAGACGCCCCGACGATCGTGTTTCCCTGATGTATGTGTCCATATTGCGGCCTTTCCGTCGTGTCAATGTCAGATGATTGACTTAAAATGTTCCTATAGCTTCAAGAGCAACTGCCCATCCGGGCCATAGAACAGCTTTTGCTTCCGCTGAACGGTCCGGATCCCCGGGACGGGCTCCGGCAGCAGGACCGCTTCGCCCAGCGCCTTTTTGACCACCGCGTAGGGATAATTGACGCCGCCCATGACCGACAGGATGGTCGTGGACTGCAAACGCGGGTTGATCTCTAAAAGCCGAGGCTCGCCCGCACCGTTTCGCATGATGCCAAACCCAATCAAGCCGTCGAGCTTCAGCAGCCTGCAAATCTGTTCGCAGTACAGAAGCACATCCGGCGTCTGTTCGATCGTCGCGTCCACATCGTTGCTGTCTTCCGAGACATCCACGCGCCTGCATACCGAGCGGATCACGGTCCCCTGTTCCGCAAGGGTGTCCACACTATATTCCTGCCCAGGGAGCAGCTCCATAACCAGAAGCGGCGTCTGCGCAAATACCTCCGGCAGCATGGACAAAAGCTCAGGCAAACTGATGTACAGGGAGCGGGGCTTTTGATTCAGGAAAATCTGGGCCATGGAGACGGAGGCGTCCAGAAACCGAAGGCCTCTGCTGCCGTTTCCGTCCGGGCGTTTGATGACAAGGGGCTTCTCGGGATAACCGAGGGCGCTGAGGGCGTCCCGGAATTCCGAAACGGAGTGCACGACGGAAAAGGCCGGAACCTCCAAGCCGGAATCCCGCAGCAGGCACAGCAACTTGCCCTTGTTGTTGACGATGTCCAGCGTCTGGGCCTCCAGCACGCAGAGCTGGGTCCCCAGCGCTTCAAAGTCTCCTCTGTGTTCGCTCAGGAGGTTTAGCTCCGCCGTGTTCAGCGGCAGCACTACGTCGATCCGTTCCTCTCTGCACAGCTTCAGCAGGCTGGGGAGATAATTCGGCGTACAGGCTCTGGGGATCATGTAAAACGCATCCAGGCATTCTCGGGTCTCCGGGTCGATCTTGTCCGAGAGGTCCGTGCCGACGATTCGGATCTTCCGTTCGGCATTCTGCTGCAAACTATAGAGATAGCCTCGGGCGCCGGGACCGCCGACGCCGGTCATCAGCAGGGTGATGTCTTTCATTGCGTTCAGGTTCCTTTCGTACTGCGGACCCAATCGACGACAGGCTGCATTGTGACGGTCATATCACAGTGCGCTTTCGCGTAGTCCCGAATCGTCTGCGCGACGAGATCCGGGTCGCCGTTGTCATAAATGTGATGATAAAAACGGATGATTTTGGAAATCTCCACCGGCTCGTTGACCGGCGGCAGGAGGCAGAGATAGGGATAGTCCTCCGGCAGATAGTCAATCGGGAGCGCAGAGACGATGGGCAGACCGACCGCGCCGTATTCTCTGCTCTTCAGGGAGCTGCTCTTCGGGTTGCCGTCCGCCGGTTCGCCCAATACGTTCAGGCCCAGCGAACAAGATTTGTAAACGTCAAACAGAGCCTGCCCCGCCAGCCTGCCGTGGAAGATCACGTGCTCCTGCAAGTGGTACTGTTGTACGATTTTTTCGTACTGCGGCAGGATATTGCCAACCATATGGTAGATAATGTTCTCCCCGCCGCCTGCCGCATAGTAATCCCGCAGGCCTTCCAGCATGTATTGATAGCCGTGCCAGAACGCCGACTGCGCTACGGAGACGATATGGATCTCCGGACGCAGAATGCGGTCGGAGAGAGAGACAAGCGAAAAGTCGAATCCGTTCATCAGGGGGATGCAGAGGACGTTCCAGATGCGGTCCTGGCCGTAAAAGGTGACGATTCGGTCCACGAGCTTCGCCACCCGTCTGCGGTTGATGCGTTCTTTGATGCGCAACGGCGCCGCGGAAAGGCTCCGGGGGCCCTGCTGGTCGTAGGGATAGGTCGGCACCTCATAGACGATCTTGACCGCGGGATTCTGCCTGCGGAGGCTGCGGAGCCAGCGCACGAAGGAGGCGTCATGATAGACCTGCCGGATATACAGAAAATCCGCGTCGTTGAACTCGCCCCGGTACTTCCACTTCCGCCAGGCGGCGGTGAAGGGGAGACGGCGCCGGATTTTTTCCGCGATACTGCCGGTGTATTCCACCGGGGGCAGGACCACAAGCTCACAGTCCAGAGATTGGCACAGCGCCCTGTGCTGGGCGCGGACCTTGCGCTCCACGCCGGAGGCGGGTCCGGTGTTTTCCCGCTCCATGGGGGCAAAGAGATAATATCCTTTCATACTGCCTCCGTCAGGATCTCGTTACAGCCTCCAGAAGCGATAGCCCGCTTCCTCCAAAGCCTGCTTGTCAAAGATGCTCTTCACGTCGATGACGACCTTTTGGTCGTTGCTGCCCTGGGCAAAGAGCTTGTCCAGGTCCTGCTGCGTGAGCGTTTTGAATTCTTTGTGGGCCACGGCCAGGATCACGCAGTCCGCGCCGCGGATGTCGGCGAAGGGCGTCAACGCCACGCCGTACTCCCGGCAGGCCTCGGCGGCGTCAGCCTGGGGGTCGGCGATGACCGGCCGGATGCCGTATTCCTCCAGCCGCTTCACGATGTCGATGACCTTGCTGTTGCGGGTGTCGGGGCAGTCCTCCTTAAAGGTCAGGCCTAAGATGACCACCTTGCTGTCCCGGACGACCTTCCCGGCGAGAATGAGCTGCTTGATGGCGGCGTCCGCCACAAAAGCGCCCATGCCGTCGTTGACCTTGCGGCCCGAGAGGATGATTTGGCTGTGATAGCCTAATTTCTCCGCCTCATAGGTAAAGTAGTAGGGGTCCACGCCGATGCAGTGGCCGCCCACCAGACCGGGATAGAAGTTCAGAGCGTTCCACTTGGTCTTCATGCCCTCAATGACCTCCCAGGTGTCAATGCCCATGCGGTCAAAGACCATGGCCAGCTCGTTCATAAAGGCGATGTTGATGTCCCGCTGGCTGTTTTCCACCACCTTGACGGCCTCGGCGGTCTTGATGGTGGAGACGGGATAGGTCCCGACCTCGATGATCAAATCATAGACGGTTTTGATTTCCGCCAGGGCTTCCGCGTCCATGCCGGAGACGATCTTGCGGATGTTCTCCAGCCGGTGGACCGGGTCGCCGGGGTTGATGCGCTCGGGGGAGTAGCCCACCTTGAAGTCCGTGCCGCACTTCAGCCCGGATTCCTGTTCCAGAATGGGGACGCACACGTCCTCGGTGACGCCGGGATAGACCGTAGACTCGTAGACCACGATGGAGCCCTTTTGCAGGTTCCGGCCCACGACCCGGCTGGCGCCCTCCACGGGGCTCAGGTCCGGGGTATGGTCCGCGTTCACCGGTGTGGGAACGGCCACCACAAAGAAGCGGGCCTCCCGCAGACGGGCCTCGTCGGCGGTGAATTCCATGGTGGTGGCGCGGATGGCCTCGCTGCCCACCTCCCGGGTGGGGTCGATGCCGTTTTTGTAGGCCTCGATTTTCGCCTGGTTCAAATCGTAGCCGATGACCTTGAGGTCCTTTTTCGCAAAGGCCACGGCCAGGGGCATCCCGACGTAGCCCAGACCGACCACCGCCAGAGCGGCGTCCCGGCGCAGAAGCTGTTCAGAAAGTGACATAGTTGCCTCCCATGAGAGATTTGATGCTTGGGAAAAGAAAGTAAGATCGCGTCAGGCTGCGAAGAAAAACTTGAAGGGGAACAGGTTTGCGTCTCCCTTTGTGGTCCCGAGAAAGCGGTAAATCGCATATCCGCAGAACAGGTAAGGCCCCGCCAGATCGATCAGGCTCATATAGCGCCAGCCCAGCAGAGGTTCTCGATCTGCCTTCTTGTCGAAGACCATGGGGATAAAGAGGACGGAAAACTGGAAATAGTAGTCCGCCAGGCGCTCAAAAATGTTGTTGTAGCCGCAGAAGGTCTGGAAGACGACGGCAAGGCCCATAAACTGGAGCAGAATGGAATAGACTCGGTCCTCCGGCTTCGGCTTCCGGAGCATGACGCCTGCGATGATGATCACAAGCATGACCAGGGATTTTGTCCGCAAAAACGTGACCCCGGAGAGGTCTGCCGAGTTTGTGCTGTCCTCCAAGTCGCTGTAGAGGTTCAGCATGAGGTTGATCAGTTGATTCCGGAGCAGATAGGTCAGCGCCAGCAGCCCGGCCAAGGCGATCAGATAGCGCCGGTTGACCCGGATCCGGGACATGGGATAGGCCAGGAAAAAGATATGGGCGGGGAAGTGGAACTGTCCGGCAATGAGGACCAGCAGGAAAAACCGCAGCTTTTTCTCCCGGACCAGGGCGTCAAAGGCCAGCATCAGGGTCGCCATCGCAAGGCTCTGCTTCAGGGCTGAGAAATGGAAGGTGAAGAAGAACAGACCGAAATGGTAGAGGATGCTCTGCAGGGGATTCGGGGAGTAGCGGTAGATTAGGAAGCCGAAGCAGACGGTGACATACAGAGCGATGCTGGTGATAAAAAATTGATAGTCCCCGCCTCCGAGCTGATAGAAGAGCTTTGTGAGCAGGTAGAAGCCCGCGTTGGAGCCGCCGTGCAGATTCAACAGGGAGCCCCAGGAATAGCCGGACATGCGTTGGAACAGATGCAGATAGGAGGAGGTGGAGTCGTTGCCGATCACAAAGGTGTCGCGAAGTCCAAAAATGGAGAAGAGAAGCAAGGATGCGACGAAAACGTAAGCCTTGTTGTTTTCTTTGGTACCACGCATCAACAAAGCCGAAATAATCACCAGGACGACAAGAAGCATGTAGTAATTCATGGCAGTTTACCTAGGAGTCAACTTCGTCCGGGAAGATGATCTACAAATGACAGCAGACAGAAAGGCTTCAAAATGAGAGTATAAGAGGCTGAACAGTACCGTCCCCAAGATGCTCGCGCCTGCGGCGACCACCAGAAGCAAGCCTCGCGACAGCGTCGAATACAGCCGGATGAATAACCAGCAGCCAACAGACAGAATCATCGGCCAGTGGAAAATGAAAATAAAACGGGAGAGCTTCCCCAGCTTCACAAGAAACCTTGCGGAGAGCATCTTTTGAAGCATCGGAGACAGCATCAGGACAAACAAACACAAGCAAACGCCCCAGATTCGGAATTGGGCGGAAAGCTGCGACAGGAAATGCAGGGGATACCAGATACCTGTCACGTTCATATTGATTGCAGCGAAGTAAAAACCTGCCGCCAGCAGTAGGAGCTTGACGGGGGTTCGGCGGAGAAATGAGAAACGGTCTGTTTGCCCGGCACTCTGATTCATAAGAGAATCCAAAACGTCGTATGTGATTGCGCCGGCGATAAAGCCGCAATAATTTTGATTCATGACGCCGATAATTAGATAGAACAGGATATACGACAGCTTCCGCTTCCAGAACCCCTCAACGTTCGAGCTGACAAAGGACGAAAGGACCGTGATGAGCAGGCTTCCAAACAACTCAAAATGAATTGTCCACATTGGACCGTTATAGTTGCTTTTTTCGGTAAAGGTGTAAAAGAAGTCAGATAAAGCGCTGCCAAGTGTTGGAGAAAAGTTGTTATAATATTTTACAAATACCAACGATTCATCCTGTGCAAGCGCCGCCTGATGCACCATCAGATGCAGACGCATCAGAAGAAAGGGGAGGAGTATGCCGGGAATCACCAGTTTGAGAAGGTTTGTGAACTTTTTTCCAAGAACTCTGAAACCGTCTGTTGTGTTTCGGGTGTAAATATTTTTCGTAATCAAAAAGCCGCTGAGCACGAAAAAGAACTGAACGGGAAGGTTCCCGTTTGTAATCGCGTTCAAGGGTGTCTTGTTCCAAATCTGTTCAAACACAGTTGCTGCATTCTCTTCATAGTACAGCGCATTCCAAAACACACACGCCAAATGACAAAACACAACGCCAAATGCGGCGAGGCCGCGAAGAGAATCAAGATAGTTCAATCTGGTTGGTATTTTTTCCACAATGCCTCCAATTTTTCAACGAATCGCTTTTAAACAGAAACGTCTTTAATTGAGTGATTTTTTTCGTGTGATTTTCTTTCTGATTTTTCGGGGAATCTTTTTCAGCATCGCAAATGGGTCTTTCCGGACGGTCTTTTTTACCTCTTCTACCGAGGCCGCGTCCAGAGTGCCGAGCCGCTGATAATTGACTTCGATCCCCAGACTGTCAAAGAATTCCTTGTTTTTGGGCAGCCAATGCCCCGCAGTGATGCCCATACCGCTCCAGAGCTGATAGTCGTATTCATAGATGCCCGGCGTTCTGGTGTCAAAGCGGACGACCTTCCAGCCGTTCTTTTTCGCCCGAAGACCGACGTAGCGCTCAAAGTCCCAGACGTCCTCGTGCGTTCGAATCAGGGAACGCAGGGCGGAGGTCCGCCAGATGCCGGGCGCACAGGTGATGTTGAAGATTCTGCTGTTCCGTTCCAGAAAGGAATCCGCAGCCGCTGAATATTGCTTGCGAACCGCTTCCTTTTCATCGAGAGAATCGGACCAGCGCGGTTTAATATCGACAATGCAGACATCGGGGTGGTTTTTCATATACTGAATGACAGTCTCAAAGCGCTCTCTGTCAAAGGGCTCCTGCAAGAAATAGTCTTCCAGCAGGAAAAACACAAAATCTGTATCAACGGATTCCAAAGCATGAAGTAGACGTTTGCTCCAAGAGACATGTCCGGGCGTGTTGACGCATTTCAGCGCGTAATGGGAGGAGGTATACTGTTTCTTTTCCAAATTCAGGACGATCGGATAGGGCAGGTCCCCGGCGAAGTGCCAGAGACATTCAAAAAACGGATGCCAGGCGTCCTCGTATTTGTCGCAACTGTTTATTAAAAAAGTAACATCACGATTCATTTCTTTTCCTCCATCAATGAAATCAACAGCAATTCTGTCTTTTTTGACAGCTCCTGTGCAGTAAAAGAACGTCCACGAATCGCAGCCTTTTCCGAATACCGTGTTCGCAGGGAGGGGGAGGCCAGCATCTTCCGCATCCCCTCCAGCAGAGCCGCTTCGGAATTCTCCGTGATCAGTCCGTACTCCGAATCTCCCAGCAGCTCCCGCATTCCGGAGCAGTCGGTGGTGACGATGGGCTTTCCGAGGATCACGCCCTCGGTGACGAAGGTGCTGAAGCCCTCGAAGCGGGAGGAGCAGACCAGCAGGTCCGCGGCCCGGAGGCAGGGATAGGGGTTGCCGCAGAAGCCGGGCAGCCGCACAGAATCGGCGAGCCTGTTCTCCCGGATAATGGCTTCCAGCTTCGGACGCTCCGGCCCCTCTCCCAAGATCCAGAGGTCGTGGGGCAGACCGCTGTCCAGGAGCTGCCTGTGGATGGAGAGCAGCATGGAAAACTGCTTTTCCGGGGATAGGCGTCCGACGCTGACAACGGTCATGCGGCGCTTTTGCAGCCCTTCCGGCAGCGGCGCAAGGGCCTTTTCCCGAATCTCCGCGTCGTCTACGGTGTTATACAGAACGATGGTCTTTTCTGGCTGTCCGAGGAGGGCGACAAAGCTGTCCCTGACAGTCTGAGATACGCAGACCACCCGGTCATACTTGTCATACCACTTGGAGGCCTTTGCAACAAAGGCCGCAGGATCGGACAGATTTCGGGCCAGGTCACAGTGGACCCAGGCGAGCTTCTTTGCCCGCCGGTTGGTGGAACCGGCCATGATCTTGGTGGAGCCGAATTCCAGATAGGCGGCTTCCAAATCGTAGCGGCCTTTGATGTGCAGCGGATAAGTCCAGCCCAAAGCCGCCTCCAAACGGCTGCGGCGGACGTTGAAGGCGGTTTTTCCCCCATAGCAGTACCGATATCGGATCCCGGGACGCAGACACTGCGCCGCGTCCGCCTTCCAAAGGGTCTGCACGGTGACGTCGAATTTTTCGGGGTCCAAAGCGTTGACCAGGTTGCAGAGCACCTTTTCCGCGCCGCCGCCCCGCAGCTCCTCGATAAAAAACAGCAGCCTGACCATGGTTATCCCTCGCGAATCGCCTGTCGATACAGGCCGCATATTTTCTCGGCAAAGGTCTGAACATCGAAGCCCTGCTGCGCGATGGCGGCCTTCACGTCGGCTGCGTCCGGCTTCTCCCGCCCGACGGCCTGCTCCACTGCGTCTGCCCATGCGGAGAGCGGCGCATCCGGCGGCAGCCATTGAATGGCCCCGACGCCGAAATCCACCTCATGGGAGAAGGTGTCCGCGACGACGCAGGGCAGACAGGCCGCCTGCGCTTCAATCAGGGTCAGGGGCATCCCCTCGTATTTGGACGGAAGCAGAAAGGCGTCCGCCTGCCGCATCAGTTCGTTGACGTCCTTGCGGATGCCGAGGAGCCGCACGGTCTCCTCCAGCCCCTCCGAGGCAATGATTTGCCGGACCTCCTGCTCATAGCGGTTCTCGCTCCCGTCGTTCCCAACAAAGAAGAAGCGAAGCTTGTCGCCCCGGCGGCGGCATTCCGCGGCGATTCGGGCAGAGAAGGGGTAATTCTTTTCGTCGCAGAACCGGCCCACCTGCAAAACCGTCTTCCAGCCGTCGGAAGCGCCTTGCCGAGGGACTCCGGCTCCGGCCTGGGGCAGGAAGCGGGCAGTCTCAACGGAGTTGACGATCAGATGATAATTCGGCCTGCCGAGGATCCGCTTCCCATAGAGGAACTCCGCCGCCAGGGTGGAACAGGCAAGGAATTCCGTGGCGCAGCGCAGGATCAGCCAACGCATGACGGCAGTGTAAGTGCGTCGGGCAAGGCTCTTGCCGAGGACCTGATTGCTGCTGTGGGCGTGGGCAAACCGGCCCTTTACCCCTGCCAGCTTTGCGGTCAGGAGCACCATGCCGCTGTGAAACAGCTCGTTGGAGTGGACGACGTCATACCGCCCCTGCCGGATGACCCGATACAGGGCCCTGCAGTAGCGGAAGAACCTCGTTCCCTCCGTGCCGGGGATCCGGATGCAGCGTCCGCCCAGGGAGACGATCTCCTCCTCGTAGAAGGGATGCGCCTCCGTGGTGGTGAAGTCGATTTGATATACGGAGGGGTCAGCGTTCCGGAGCAGGTGCATCAGTTGGTTTTCAATCCCGCCGACATTCATCTGCCCCGCGACGATCAGGACTCGTATCTTTCCGTCTTTACTTCTCATATTTTTTCTTCCAATTCCGGTACAGCAGCCAGCCGCCGGGCCGCGTCAGACAAGCGACGGGCTTAGACAGGGCCTGAGAGAGGGCCTCGGAGCGGGGGACTGCCGCGAATAGACTGTAGCAATTGTAGAGCAGACCGTTTTTCAGCCGCAGCTTCAGGGGATAGCGCCGGTCCAGATAGAGATTCGCGGCGTACATCCCGCCCTGCGGGACGCTGATGCGCATGGGCCGACCGGAGCGGGTGAGCCCCGTTTCCAGATATTCCGCCAGATAGAGCACCTCGTTGCAGTAGACGATCTGATAATCCGGCGCCATGCGATTCCACAGGATGCTCTCCGAGAGGAATTTTTCTCCGGCAAACTCCGGATAAGGGTACTTCAGAAAGGCCTCGGCCAGATACACGTCGCAGCAGTCCCGATGCCGGATGGGCTTGATATGGCTGCGGTACATGTCCAGAGGCACGCCCTCCCGGCGGCCCACCGCAAAGGGCTCGGAAATCGCAGCGCCCTCTAAGAAGATGACGATTCCGACGCCAGCGGTCCCGTAGGTTTCCCAGCCCCAGTGGATGCGCTCCACAGCGGTGGGGATGAGCCGGTCGTCGCTGTCCAGCACCAGGACCCAGTCGCCGCGAATCAGCGGGTGCGCTGCGTTCAGGGCCCGGTGCTTTCCGCCGTTCTCCTGATAGAGATAGCGGATCGGAAAGGGCGGCTGCCCGGCCTGAAAGGCGGCCACGGTCTCGCCGGTGCCGTCGGCGCTGCCGTCGTCCACGACGATCCACTCGAACCGCAGGTCGGTCTGCGCCTTCAGCGAGGCAAAGCATTGCCGCAGGTAGGAGACGCGGTTATAGGTAGGGGTGACGATGGACAGCAGACTCATGGAGGTTCCTCTTTTCCCGGCAGGAGGTTACTGGAATTCCTTATTTCGTTTCCATTGGTAGAGCTTGTGCAGAATGGCGGTGGTGAGCCGGAAGCCGACGAGCTGTGTGGACAGCCGAATCACACGCAGCCGCCACCAGCAGGCGTTTTGCAGGAGCTTCCGATGGCTCCGCAGGAGCTTTACAGCGTCCCTCCGCTGAGCCTTCGGGACGCGGCCTGAGACCACCAGGGCCGTGGTGAAAATATAGGCGGCGTAGTTTTTCACGTCCCGCCGCAGACAGGGCGCAGCAAAGCCCGGCGCTTCGGTCCATCCGGCGGCGATGTCCGTCAGATCCTGCAAGTGCTTCAGGTCGATGTGCTTCGTGATGGAGCCCGGACGGTCCGCCCGATAGACGTAATAGACCGCATCCGAGGCGTAGATCCTGCCGCTGTCCCGCAGAACGGCCAGCAGCCAGTCATAGTCCTCGGACTTGACGCCCTCCCGGAAGGCAATGTGGTTTGCCTCCAGCAGGCTCCGCTCCACGCACAGGGAATAGACGCCCACCGGGAACTGGGGGGTGGAGAGCAGGTAGTGCAAGGTGGCGTCGTGGTCGAAGCGGTCCAGGACCGCGTGGTCGAAGGGCGCGGTTTTCACCCGGCTCTTGTCCGTTTCACTGAACCAGGCCCGGACGCGGAACAGAACGACATCCGCGCTGTGGGCTTCGATGAGCCGGGAAAGCTCCCCGAGCATATCGGGCTCCGGCCAGAAATCGTCGGAATCCACCAGCAGGAGATAGCGCCCCGCGGCGGCCTGGATCCCGGCGTTCCGGGCGGCGGACAGGCCGCGGTTGGCCTGGTGGAGCACCCGGACCCTGGGGTCTGCGTCCGCATAGGCGTCGCAAATCGCCGGACAGCCGTCCGGAGAGCCGTCGTCCACCAGAATCAGTTCCAGGTCTGAAAAGCTCTGGCTGAGAATGCTGTCCACGCATTGCCGGAGATAGTCTTCCACGCAATAGACCGGGACAACAACGCTGAATAACATGGCAATTCTCCCCTCTGACGCTGCGCAAAGATGCCGGGCGAAGCCGGACCGCAAAGGCGGTCAGCTTTTCTTAAGCAGCCTTTTTGCAACCAAGTCAATGAACCAGGTTTGATAGAGCCGGACCGGAAGCGAGATCTTCCGGCAGTAATTTGTTGCGGGATAGCGCATGTGCTTCCCGTTGATCTCGCGGCAGCGCTTCCAGAGCGCCTTTTGCCGCCCCAGCCATCCGACTTCATCCCGCCGCAGGTCCTTGGCGTCCTTATAGACCGTTCTGCAAACGCCGAAGCTGTAGGCACGGCGGTACTGCTCCTTCTCGGCCTCCGGCAGCGCGGAGTTCTGAATAGAGTTCTGTACGTATTCTCCGCTCCGGCGGAACTGCTCGGGCAGATCCTTGTGCCGTTTTCTGGACAGGGACTGCTCGTTTTCGGTGTTCACGTAATAGCCGATCTGTTCCGAAACCAGGTAGGCCGCTACGTGCATGGAATAGCGGATGTTGAAGGCGCGGTCCTCCGCGATGGAGACCCCTAAGGGGAAACGAATCCTGGCCTCCTCCAGAATGGCCCTGCGATAGACCTTTGCCCAGGGGGGATTCAGCAGCTTGCGGCAGATCCCGTCGAGGATGGCCGGAAGGGCCTTCTCCCGCGTCGTCGCCCGGAAGGGGGCGTTGCGGGATTCCCGAATCGCGGCGCCGTTGTCTACGCAGTTGGAAAAGACGATCCAATCCCAGCCCGACGCGACCTCTTCCTCCAGCGCGGAGATCTGCGCGAACAGGGTGGGCGGCACGTAGTCGTCGCTGTCTACAAACAGGACATACCGGCCCCGCGCCGCGTCCAGCCCGGCGTTTCGGGCGGAGGAGACGCCGCCGTTGGGCTTCTCAATGTACACGATCTGTGAGCTCTGCGCAGCGTATTCGGCGCAGAGGGCGGCGCTCCCGTCCTTGGAGCCGTCGTTGATGAGAAGGATCTCGTCCTCCCCGCCCAGCTGCGGCAGCAGACTGTCCACGCAGCGGCGCAGGGTCTTTTCCGCGTTGTAAACGGGAACAATGACAGAATATCGACAGTCCATAGTGTCTCCCTTCATGGAGCGGGCGCTTCCGCTTCGGCTGCTTGCTTCCCAAAGGGCTTGCAGTCCCGCGCATGGTCTATGAGCATATCGCCGTGGTTGCCGTGCCGCTTGACCTCCGGCGGGTGCTCCATATAGTTGATAATTTTTTTCACTGCGGATCAGGAGGCCGGGCCGAGCTCCCGCTCCGCCGGGGACAGCTCCTCATAATTGCGGGTGTAGTCGATCAGCAGGGGAGGATGCTTCCAGACCTGCTCCTCCTTCGGCGGAAGCCGACGGAAGTCGCCGTAGCGAATGGTCAGGAACTCCTCCGCCTTGGCGAAGGCGGAATAGCGCTTGCCCTGAAACTGGATCCTTTGCAAATCATCAAAGAGGTCCGCAGGGTAATACCGCTTGCAGTCCCGGATGGTAACAGGGTAGATCAGGGCGGCGGCGGGCTTGTCGTTCCAGCGCCGTCCCCGTCTGGCAAAGACCTGGCTCACGGCGAAGTATTTCTTCCTCGGCACCAGCCGGAGCAGGATGCGCTCCGCCAGGCCTACCAGGCCGCCGCTGCCGCTGGGATAGCCCCGGTTAAAGAGCAGCATCACGGCGAAATCGGCGAATTGCAGCTTCCGGGCCAGCTTGCCCTTCGGCACGTGCTCCGCCGGGAAAATGTCGTTGAAAATGCCCTTGTGGTGGGCGGCCTGCCCCTCGTTGGGGAATTGCAGGAAGGTAGTGTGGTCCTTGCGGACCTTGGAAAACACGTTGCAGTTCTCCGGGTCCCGGTCGCAGCGGTCCAAAATCAGCCCGGCGGGGGCGACCTCGGGCCAGAGGGCCATCAGCTTCTCATAGTCCTCCCGGGGCATCATGATGTCCACGTCGTCGTCCCAGGGGATGAAGCCCCCGTGGCGGACGGCCCCCAGCAGGGTCCCGTAGGCCAGAGACCAGCGCAGCCCGTGGTCGTCGCAGACCCGGGCAATCTGGTCCAGAATGGACTGCTCCACAGCCCATACGTCCTTCATGTCGATTTCTTCCGGTCTCATGAAAACCCTCTCATATCAAGCTTCGGTGAGCAGTCTGCCCAGCTCCGCAACGGTGGAGCAGACGGCGTAGGGCTGCGCCAGCGCCGCGCCGGTCTCGCCCAACTGCGCCCGCAGCTCCGGCGAGGCGTAGAGCCGACGGATCAGGGCGGCCAATGCTTCGACGTCCGTCGGCGGGAACAGATACCCGGAGGCCCCCTCCTTCACCAGCTCGTCGTGGCCCCGGTTGTGGGAGGCGGCCACGGGCTTTTTGCAGAGCATGGCCTCGATGATGTTCAGGGGCATCCCCTCCCGCCTGCTGCAGGAGACCACCAGATCTACGGCGGGGACGACTTTTTCCAGGTCCGTCCGGTAGCCCAGCAGCTTCACGGTCTCCTCCAGGCCCTCGGCCCGGATCTGGTCCCGGAGCTCCTGCTCCTTGGGGCCGTTGCCCGCCAAAAGGACCTTCAGACCGGGGACCTCGCCGTGCAGGGCCGCGGCGGCGGAAATCAAGGTCTTCTGATTCTTGTTCTCGTTGAGCTCGCCGGTGCAGAGGATCACGAAATCCTCCGGGGCGAGCCCCTCGGCCTGCCGCAGGGCAAGCTGCGCCTCCGGCGCGGCGGGGTGGTAGCGCTTCTCGTTCACGCCGACGCCGTGGATGTGGACGACCTTTGTGCGCCTGCCGAACTTCTCCAGCGCCAGGGCGTAGTCCTCCTTGTTGATAGTGATCATCAAATCGCACTTCTTCGCCATGCGCTTTTCAATGGGATAGAAGACGGCCCAGGCTTTTTTGGAGGAACCCTTGTAAAAGTGGAAGCCATGGGCCATATAGATGACCCTTGTGCCCTGCTTCCGGGTCTTCTCCGCGGCGAGCCGGGTGACGATGCCCCCCATGGGGGTGTTGCAGAGGATCAGGTCATAGTGCTCCTCCGCCAGCAGCTTTTTGAGCTGCCGGTAGGCCTTCAGGTTGTCCGGGCTCTTGGGGGAGCGGGAGAAGGGCGTCTCGATGAACCTGTCGCAGTAATTCAGCTTCAGGCCGTTTTTGACCGCCAGATTATCGTGGGCGGCGACGTGCACCTCCCAGCCCTGTGCCTGCAAATGCTGCATGTGGGGCAGGTGAAACTGGCAGATATGAGAAAGGACTGTGGCGGTATACAGTATTTTCATAGCTTTCTATATCGGGCGCACGCAGGAGATGAAATAGTAGAGCTTCTCTCCCACCGCGCGTTTTTTCGTGTGGGCCGCGTCCCGGATGGCGATGTTGGTCTTCTCGATCTCCGGGCACAGCAGATTGGTAAAGTCGATGTGGGTCTGGCTGGCCAGACGCTTCTCAAAGGGCGGCATCTGGAGCAGGTCGCTGAGATGGCGGTTGTTGTAGGGGACCGTCACGTCGTAGGAGAACATGTGCTCGCAGGAGATCACGTCGGCCCCCCAGCGGCTGTCCCGCATTTCCAGAATAATCAAATCGGTCCAGTCATAATTGAACATGTGCTCGTTGTATTCGGTTTTTTCCAGATACTCCCGATACTTTTTGTCGGTCTCATACATCAGCTTCGGGTTCAGCAGGAAAATGTTGTTGATGGCGTTGACCCTGCGGCCCGTGGCTTTTTTGGGCAGATGCCGGACCCCGTAGCGGACGTAGCAGAAGGCCCGCCCGATCTCGGAGGTCCAGGATTTTACCTCCACGTCGAAGGGCTTCTCCCTGCGGAAGTAGATCCGCTTCATGATGTCGTTGTGGTTGAAGTACTTCCGGTTGCTGTTGACGCAGAGGATGGCGCGGACCAGGTCGTACTCCGGGTACACCGCCTTGTCCAGGGGGATCTCATAGACCGTGTGGGGAACGCCCACGGCCTCGCAGATCCGGTGGGCGGCGTCGCAGTCCACCTGCTCCGCCGGCTGGGAGTTGTAGGAGAAGTATTGCAGCTTGTCCTTGACCGGGAGGGAGGCGGCCAGGGAGCCTTTGCTGTCCCGTCCGCCGGTGACGGAGACGGCGACCCGGGGCCACTTTTGGGCGGTGAGTGCGAGACTTTTCTGCATGATCCGGGCGATCTCCGCCACCACCTGCCGGTATTCCTCCTCGCCCGCGCAGATATGGATGGGCGCTCTCGGATAGAGCCGCCCCACGGTGAAGACGCCGTTTTCATAGCTCACATAGTTGTTGCAGATCAGCTTTTTCAGCTCTAAGTAGTGGCTGATGTCGCCGGGCAGCCCCTCTCCGTAGAGGGGATACCAGCGGTAGCGCTCCAGCCGGGCTACGTAGGGGTCCGGGGTCAGCGTCTCCCGGAGGGCCACCAGCTCCTCGTGGGAGGCCAGATACCAGTGTCCGTCTATCACGCCGTAGTAGACGGCGCGCATACTCTCAAAATCGCCCCAGAAGCGGAGCCTGCCGCTGGCATAATAACCCATGACGAACAGGCCGGTCAGGTCGTCGATGCAGGGGAGCCCGGCTTCCCAATCGCCGCCGGAGACCTGGGCGTACCGCGCCAGCAGGGCCTCCTCCTCCGCGATCTCCGCAAAGGGGTCGTAGGCGTGCCCGATCAGGAAATAGAGCCTGCCCTCCGCCTCGTGGAGGAAGAGCTTTTGGTTGTCCCGAAGGTAGAAATACACCCCGTTCCGGCTGGTCTCCCGCCAGTTCCCGAAATAGGGAAACGCAGTTCCAAAGGAAAGAGCCTGATTCGTGACGAGAAAGCCCTGCTCAAAGACCGCGGCCTGATATTCCGGAAACTGCTTCAGGGACTCCTCGACAAATGCCCAGTTCTCATTCATGACCGTCATCTCCAAACTGTGATTTTTACGGGCCTTCCGCATGAGGCGATAAATCCCCATCAATAGCCAACTTACATTATACAATAAAAAATTTGAAAAGGCAACCGTTATTTCTGCATAAAACGCAGCCAGCAAAACCGATTATAACAATTCACTTTGCAGAGAGGGCGTCTGCGGGTCAGATGGCCGAAGCGCTGCCGCCGAACTGCTCCACCCGGTAGAGGTCCTTCCGCCGGTGGGCCAGCAGGGGCAGCTCCGTCCGGATCTTGTCAACCATCTCCAGGTCCAGCTCCACGACACGGAGTTCCTCTTCCGCCTCCATCTGCGTTACGACCCGGCCCCAGGGGTCCGTCACGATGGAATGGCCCCAGGCGTGATAACTGGCCTGCATATCTCTGGCCGGGGAGGTCCCGATGCAGAACACCTGGTTGTCCACGGCCCGCTGCCGGAACAGAAGCTCCCAGTGGGCCGGTCCCGTGGTCAGATTGAAGGCGGCGGGCACCAAAATCAGCTTGGCGCCCCGGTCCACCATCAGCCGGAAGAGCTCGGGGAAGCGGGCGTCGTAGCAGATGCAGAGCCCCATTTTGCAGAACTCCGTTTCAAAGACCGTGACTTCGTTTCCCGCCGTCAGGGTCGCCGATTCCATGAAATGCTGCCCGCCCGTGACCTGAATGTCGAAGAGGTGCATCTTGCGGTGCCGCGCCGCCTCCTTCCCGGTCCGGTCAAAGACGTAGGCGGTGTTGTAGACCCTGCCGTCCTCACATTCCGCGATGGAGCCGCCGGACAGCCAGATCCCATATTCCGCGGCGAGCTCCGAAAGGAGCTGCCAGGACGGCCCGAAGCGCGGCTCCGCAAAGGAGGGGAACAGGTCCTGCTGATAGGGCCCGTTCCAAATCTCCGGCAGGGTGACAAGCTCCGCCCCCTGCACCGCGGCCTGCCGCACCAGCTCCCGAATATGCGCCCGCCGTTCCTCCGCGGACCCCCGCAGAAACGCCTGAATGATCGCCGCTCGTATCTGTTTCATCTCAAACTGCCTCCCAATCTGTGATTTCAAATTTGCCAGTATCTGTTCTGCCGCTACAACTGAACAGATGCGTGGTTTCAAGTTTTCCTGTCATCGTATTGTACCGCATGTTCGGCGGAATAGCAACAATGGAAATAACGGAGAGGACATCTTTTGGAAAGAAAGAAGGAACGTCTTATGCAGCCGAGCGTCTTTGAACGGTTGATTAAGAGCGGTTGAATGAGAACGGTTGAACGACAGTTTTGCAGGACGCCTGCCTACCATTCAAAACCCCTTGTTTTTCCAGGCTTATTTGAGGGTCGCGAAAAAATATCCATGGAAATATCCGTTTTTCATCTTGTATATTGCAACAGAGATAAGAGTAAGCGCGTGAACGAATTCACGCTTCCTTACTGGCATATAATCGCAGCACAAAAGGCAAAAACGGTCATTGAGCAAAAAAACGATACGAGAAACAGGGTGTTCAAGATAATTCGACGGTGCTTCTTGATTAATACTTGACCAATCAACCGCGGCATTCCACACCCAAAACGCAAGCGCAAAATTGGACGGCTTTCCTATTGACAAGGCAAGAGATATTTAGTAAAATCTAAAGTGACAGTTTAGATTTTACTAAAATCGAGGTGTTCGACATGTATTACGAGCGAACCATAGAGGCGACGGTGCGAAATGTCAGTGCGACCTTTCCGGTCCTGCTGCTGACCGGCCCGCGGCAGGTGGGCAAGTCCACGCTGCTGGAGCGGATCGCAGAGCCGGAGCGGAAGCGGGTCAGCCTGGACAATCCAACGGTCCGCGCTCTGGCACAGACGGACCCGGAGCTGTTTCTGCAGCGCTACGCCCCGCCGGTCCTGATCGACGAGGTTCAGTACGCGCCGGAGCTCTTTCCCTATATCAAAATCATCGCAGATCGTCGCAGGCAGCCCGGCGACTTCTGGCTTACCGGGTCGCAGATGTTCCGCATGATGAAGAACGTCACCGAGTCTCTGGCGGGCCGCGCCGGTATCGTACCGATGCTGGGCCTCAGCTCCGCAGAGATTGACGGCAGACATCCCGGCGCGTTTGAGGTGGACGTATCCAAGCTGCCAAATCGTCTTGCAGCCGCGAAGCCCATGACGGTGACGGAGGTCTTCGAGCGCATCTTCAAGGGCTCCATGCCCCGTCTGTATGAGCTCGAGGGCGTCAACCGGGAGCTGTATTTCGAGTCCTATCTGGATACCTATCTCAGCCGGGATATCCGGGCGCTGGAGCAGGTGGGCGATTTGACCGCCTTTCTGAATTTCATCCGAATCGTGGCGGCGCGGACAGCAACCAGCGTGAATTACGATTCCCTGGCCCAGGACGCAGGCGTCTCCGGCCCTACCGCAAAGAAATGGCTTTCGATCCTGGTCTCCTGCGGCATCGTCGGCCTGGTCGAGCCTTATTTCAACAACGCCCTCAAGCGCGTTGTCAAAGCGCCCAGGATGTACTTCCTGGATACCGGCCTCTGCGCCCATTTGATGGGCTGGGGCAGCGCGGCGGTGCTGGAAGCCAGCGCCATGAGCGGTGCATTCTTTGAGACCTGGGTGGTCTCTGAGATCTGGAAGAGCTACCTGAACGTGGGCAAACGTCCGCCTCTGTTCTTCTACCGGGACAGCAACAAGAAGGAGATCGACCTGATCATTTATCAAGACGGCGTGGTCTATCCTATCGAGATCAAGAAAGGTGCGGCTCCCACCGACGCCGCAAAGAACTTCTCCGTCCTGGCGCCTATCGAAAAAGACCCGGAGCCGGACGAGTTCGGCGCAGCCCACCTGAAAACTGCCATCGGTCCCGGAGCTGTGGTCTGCCTTGCCTCCGATCTGCTGCCCATTGACCGCAAAAACTGGTACGTTCCCGCTTGGATTATTTGATTTTTAGTCCAAAGGTCTTTCGCTACAGCTCAAGCCGCATGAGGACGAGCTCCTGCCAGGCGCCCGCCCGGTTGCGGAAGCCCCTGGGATTTCTGCCGTACTCCACGAAACCGTACTTGGAATACAGGTTGAGCGCGTGGGCGTTTTCCGAGACGGCTTCCAGCTCCAGCTGGAGGAAGCCCGCCCGTTTCGCGCAGTCGATGCAGGCTCTTGTGAGGGCGTTTCCGATCCCGAGGCCCCAGAACTCCTTCAGGACCGAAATGCCGAATTCCGCCCGGTGCCGCAGCTTGTCCCGGTCCCGCAGCCTCCCGATGCCCGCGCTTCCCGCGAGCCTGCCGTCGATGAAAGCCAGGATCTCAATGTCCGAAGCGCTGTCCGCACCGGCCTGAAGCCGCGCGGCCACTTTTTCGAGATCATGCTCCGTCTCGTCCGGATAGGTGGTCAGATAGTCTGTCTCGCTGTGGGCTTGGATAAAATAGTCGAGAAACGCGGCCGCGTCCGTCCCTTCGGCATTCCGCAATTCGCAGGGTTTCCCGTTCTTTAATGGAATGATTTCACAATAACGCATTTCGATCTCCCTGTTCCTAACAATTTCTTCTCAAAATCCAGCTTTCCTACCGCACAAATGATATCACATCCGGCACCAAAATACAATACGGGAGGATGAAAACGGTCTCAGCTCCATAAAATGTGATTGACGTATGTCCCAAACTGTTGTATTATAGTTATGGACATATGTCAGAAAGAAGGGACGCCTATGCCAAGACCCATCCGCTGCCGCCGAATTGAGCGGCTGCCGGTCTTTCGCAGCTTCTCACCGGACGACAGTGCAGCCGAAGAAACGGTACGGATGACCGTGGACGAATTTGAAGCGATCCGGCTTCTGGACAACGAGGGCCTCACCCAGGAGGCCTGCGCCGTCCGGATGAACATCGCCCGCACCACCGTCACGGCGATCTACGACAGCGCGAGGCAAAAGTTAGCGGACGCGCTGGTCAACGGGAAGCGGCTGCTGATCACCGGCGGGCACTGCGAAGTGGAACCGGTCATCATCCAACAAACTGTTCTGGAGAAAGGAAGCAATACCATGAGAATCGCGGTAACTTACGAAAACGGAGAGATTTTCCAGCACTTCGGCCACACGGCCCAGTTCAAGCTCTACGACGTGGAGGACGGGAAAATCGTACAGGAGCAGGTCGTCGATACCAACGGCAGCGGCCACGGCGCCCTGGCGGGCTTTTTGCAGGCGGCCCGGGCGGACTGCCTGATCTGCGGCGGCATCGGCATGGGGGCGCAGATGGCCCTGGCCGACGCCGGGATCAAGCTCTACGGCGGCGTGCAGGGCTCCGCGGACGCGGCAGCCAAGGCGCTGGCGGAGGGCAAGCTGGACTACGACCCCAACGCCCGCTGCGACCACCACGGCCACCACGGCGAGGGACACGAATGCGGCCGCCACGGCGAAGCCCATGAATGTGGACATCACTGCCACGGAAACTAAAAAATTGGAGGATAAGAGTATGGCAAACAACAAGTACGCGGGAACCCAGACGGAGAAGAACCTGATGGCCGCCTTTGCAGGCGAGTCCGAAGCGCGCAACAAGTACACCTATTTCGCCTCGAAGGCCAAGAAGGACGGCTTCGAGCAGATCGCCGCCCTGTTCCTCAAGACCGCCGACAACGAGAAGGAGCACGCCAAGCTCTGGTTCAAGGAGCTGAGCGGCATCGGCTCCACCGCCGAGAACCTGGCCGCCGCGGCGGACGGGGAGAACTACGAGTGGACCGACATGTACGAGGGCTTCGCCAAGACCGCCGAGGAAGAGGGCTTCCCGGAGCTGGCCGCCAAATTCCGCGGCGTGGCCGCCATCGAGAAGCACCACGAGGAGCGCTACCGCGCTCTGCTGAAAAACGTGGAGACCGCCCAGGTCTTCGAGAAGAGCGAGGTCAAGGTCTGGGAGTGCCGCAACTGCGGCCACATCGTCGTCGGGACCAAGGCCCCGCAGATCTGCCCCGTCTGCGCCCATCCCCAGAGCTATTTTGAGTTGAACGCCGAAAACTATTGACCGACAGTAGAAGCAACATCTCCACGGTCTGTGGAAGGCGTAAAAAAACCAAACGAAGCAGGACAGCCGAGCGTTCTTCGACCCGGCTGTCCTGCTTTATATCCATTCAAAGATTTACACAACGACGTCGAATTTTTCAACATTGCGGAAGCTCGCCTCGCCGTTCTCGGCGAAGAAGCTCACGTCCTGATCCTCCGGGTCCGGGTACACATTGGCGGTCATCACGTGCCTGCCGCCGTCCAGGAAGAGCTCCAGGGAGCTCACGTCCAGCAGCAGCTCCATTTCCAGGGCGTCCAGGCGGCCCACCTCGCAGCGGCGGACATTGACCTCGTCCTCCCGGCCCTTGAAGGGCAGACCGGAGCGGCTGCGGTCGATTTCCACGATCCCGGCCTCCCGGTCGTAGGAGATCACGGTCTCATGCTTCGACCCGCAGAAGACCTTGACGCCTGCCCGTTTGGCGGTCCCCGGCTCTAAGGTGAAGCGCAGCCGGATCACGTTTCCGCACACGCCGTCCAAAGAGATTTTGCCGTCGCTGACGGAAACAGCGGGACAGGAGACCTTGTTTTTGCAGAAGGCGTCCAGCTCCCGGACGGGCTTCTGGATCAGCTGATCCCCCTCCACCCGGAGCTCCCGGGGGAAGGTGTAGGTCCCGGCCCAGCCCTCCTTCTGGGTGGGGTAGTTGCGGTCCCACATCTCCTTCCAGGCGATCATCACGGCACGGCCGTCCGGCATCCGGAAGCACTGGGCCGCGTAGAAGTCGAAGCCGCTGTCTGCTTCGCCGATTTTGTCCACCTGAAAGCTTCCGGTCTCAAAATCCAGCCTGCCCAGCATGTAGAGCCCGGAGTGGACGTTCTGATACAGATTGCCCCTCTGCGGAAGGTTCTGCGGACTGGACAGCAGGACCTCTTTCCCATCCAGCTCGAAGTAGTCCGGGCACTCGTAGACGCCGTTCAGCTCGTAGTAGGCCTCGTCGTACTCCGGCTGCCGGTGGATCAGATGGCCCAGGTACGCCCAGTGATACAGGTCGCGGCTCTTGCAGAGGATCAGGTTGCCGTATCCGGCCCGCTGGGTATCGCTGCCGGAAACGTCCGCGGCGGAGGGGGAGCGGAGCGGCTCGTCGGCGTGCCAGGCGGAGGGGTTGACGGGCTTGTCGCCCGGCTTCGGCGCGGAGGCGCCGTCCCGCTGAGCCCGGGCGGCCCGGAGCGCCGCGATCTCCTCGGCGTTCAGGACCCGGGCGCCGGCGATGAAGTAATACCAGCCGTCCTTTTGGAAGAGGTGGGGGTCCCGGAAGTCCAGCTCCGAGACCTCGTCGTCCAGCATGTCCGCCGTGAGGATCGGGTTGTTCTCCGCCTTGACAAACGTGACCCCGCCGTCCTCGGAGACGGCCAGGCACTGGCGCTGCAGCTCCGGCTGGGCCGCCGTGTAGAGCAGATAGAGCTTCCCGTCCTTTTCGATGGCGGAGCCGGAGCAGCAGCCGCAGAGGACCTCGTAGGGCTGATCCGGCACCAGCGCCACCGGAAGCGCCTCCCAGTGAACGAAGTCCTCCGTGGTGAAGTGGCCCCAGTGCATGGTGCCCCATTCCGCCTTGTGCGGGTAGTGCTGGAAGAACAGATGGGCTTTTCCGTTGTAGAAAACCGTTCCGTTCGGGTCGTTGGACCAGCCCGAAGGCACGGAAGCGTGATATTTCGGCCTGTAGCTCATTTGGACGTACCTCCCCATGATTATGCGCAAAAACCCGACTTTCTGCTTTGATTATACAGGATTTCTCATAAAAGTGCAATAGAAGAATGTGCCGATTTCCGGCTTGACGCCGAAATGCGGGCGTTTTTTGCTTTACATTTATGCCGCGATTTGGTATAATGATTCAAAAGAATAAATAAGGAGGTTCTGTCCCATGATCAACTGGAAAAATCTGGATACTTTGAGCGCCTTCAGCAAGCTGAAGGACCTGAAAAAGCGTGTTGACCTGACCGAAGCAATGGCCGGGGAGGGCGGCGCGGCCCGCGTGGCGAAGTACAGCGTGCCCATTGCCTGCGGCCTTTCCTACAACTACGCGGCCAAGGCCGTGGACGACGAGATCCTCTCCGCCCTCGCCGAGCTCGCGGCGGAGGCCCAGCTGACGGAGAAGTACGAGGCCCTCTACAACGGCGAGATGATCAACACCGGCGAAAAGCGCCTGGTGCTCCATCAGCTCACCCGCGGCCAGCTGGGCGAGCCCGTCATCGCGGACGGCGTGGACAAGCGGGAGTTCTACGTGGGCGAGCAGAAGAAGGCCGCCGCCTTTGCCGAAAAGGTCCACGCGGGCGAGATCACCAACGCCGCCGGGGAGAAGTTCACCACGGTGGTGCAAATCGGCATCGGCGGCAGCGACCTGGGCCCCCGCGCTATGTATCTGGCCCTGGAGAACTGGGCCCGGCAGAACGGCTGCTTCAAGTTAGAGGCCCGCTTCATCAGCAACGTGGACCCCGACGACGCGGCGAACGTGCTGAAGAGCATCGACGTGGCCCGCTCCCTCTTCGTGCTGGTCTCCAAATCCGGCACCACCCTGGAGACCCTGACCAACGAGTCCTTTGTGAAGGACGCCCTGAAGAACATGGGCCTCGATCCCTCGAAGCACATGGTCGCCGTCACCAGTCAGACCTCGCCCCTGGCGAAGTCCAGCGACTATCTGGCCGCCTTCTTTATGGACGACTACATCGGCGGTCGCTATTCCTCCAGCTCCTGCGTGGGCGGCGTGGTCCTGTCCCTGGCCTTCGGCCCCGAGGTCTTCGCCCGCTTCCTGGACGGCGCCCACGCGGCGGACGTGACGGCAAAGGAGACCGACCTGCTGAAGAACCCCGCTATGCTGGACGCTATGATCGGTCTCTACGAGCGCAACGTCCTGGGTTATCCCGTCACCGCCGTGCTGCCCTATTCTCAGGCCCTGAGCCGCTTCCCGGCCCACCTGCAGCAGCTGGACATGGAATCCAACGGCAAACACGTCAACCGCTTCGGCGAGCCCGTCTGCTATCCCACCGGCCCTGTCATCTTCGGCGAGCCGGGCACCAACGGCCAGCACTCCTTCTATCAGCTCCTGCACCAGGGCACGGACATCGTCCCGATGCAGTTCGTGGGCTTTCGCGAGAACCAGGCGGGCATGGACGTGGTCATCCAGGGCAGCACCAGCCAGCAGAAGCTTTGCGCCAACGTCGCCGCCCAGATCATGGCCTTCGCATGCGGCAAGCAGGACGCGAACCCCAACAAGAGCTTCGACGGCGGTCGTCCCTCCAGCATCATCATCGGCAAACAGCTCACCCCCGAGGCCCTCGGCGCACTGCTGGCCCACTTTGAGAACAAGGTCATGTTCCAGGGCTTCTGCTGGAACCTGAACAGCTTCGACCAGGAGGGCGTGCAGCTGGGCAAGGTCCTGGCCAAGCGCGTCCTGGCCCACGAGACCGACGGCGCTCTGAAAGCCTACAGCGACCTGCTGGACATCTAAAATTTTCATACAGAAACAGCCAAGGCAGGGAAGCACAATTACCTCCCTGCCTGGTAAATATATTGTGAACACACGGGGACGGTCCAAAACTACTGAAAAAGTCAGCAAATAGTAGCGAAAGCTGAAGTGGTATGGTACAATTGAAGCATTAAAGGCATCAATTAATGGAAGGTACTTCGATAGAGTAAATCTAAACATTTTTGCTTGCTGAAATAGATATTTCAATCACACCACCGTCCCAATGCCATTAAGTCAGGAAATATCCGTCAAAAAAGTTTTGTAAAAATGCAAAAACCACTTGACAAATGGATAAAAATGTGCGGCCGCGCTGGCGCCTTATTTGAATTTTTCAGCGGTGCCAGCGCGGCCCTTAAAGTGA
>JAFRPC010000004.1 GCA_017429325.1 Oscillospiraceae bacterium
TACCTGTGCAATTGCCGTGTGGCAGCTCCGGTTTGGCCGGAAGCCGTGGCTGTATTCACTGAAGTACCGTTCATATCCCAACGATAATACTTGCGCCGTTGCCTGCTGGATTACCCGGTCTACGACGGTTGGGATTCCCAATGGCCGTTGTTTTCCGTTGGCCTTTGGGATATACACCCGTCTTACCGGCTGCGGCTTGTACTGCTTTGCCCGGATTTGCGCTTTGATTTCTTCTCCGTGCGCCGCAAAGTACCCGTCAAGCTCTTCTACCGTCATCCCATCGACGCCGGCTGCACCCTTGTTTCGCTTGACGTTCTTGATTGCCGTCTGGAAGTTTTCTTCTTTCAGAATCCATTCGATTAGTTCCACTTGTGCTCCTCCTTCTGCTTGTAAAGCTGTCGGAAATCCTCCCGCCTATCTTTTGCCTCCACGGGCTTACGTTCCCGCTTGTTGGGCATGTCCTCGGTTTCGGAGTGTTTCGACCTTGCTTACAGTGATTCGCATTGCTTTGACATTAGGCCCTTTCCGGGTCGGTGCTCCCGGTACTATGGCCTCAGCTGACTCCCGGTCATAAGCTTTTTTGTCGCACGCGGTCTCCCGCGCTGACCGGGCCTCCCGGGGTAAGACATGATTCTTTTGCCGCACAGCCTCCGGATTTACTGCTTCGGTTTTACGTTTACCCTTTGGGCTTTGGCTTGTCTGGCAGCCTTACCCACCGTTTAGCCTCATATCCGGTTTCTGTTCGTAGGCTCCTCGGCTTTGCTACACCGCTTCCTCCCCCGTCGCCATTGCTGACTCCGGCTTGCGGTTCGCTACACTTGGCGGTAAATACCCGTGGCGGGACTTTCACCCGCGAGAATCGTGCCATGCCCGGCACACCAGGAAAAAGCCGCAAGCTTTCAGAAATCCCTCTGAAATACTTGTGGCTTTTTTCTCTGGAATGTGATATACTTTTTCCAGAACAGCACAGGACCCCGCGCACTTGGGGCCGGAAATTGGGAGCTTGTATCATGCAGACTGTCATCGCACTGGGTTTTTTTGACGGCGTTCATCTGGGCCACAGAGCCCTGCTGACCCGGACCGCTGAGCTGGCCGCCGCTCGGGGCTGGCGCTCCGTCGCGCTGACCTTCGACCGGAGCCCCGGCAAGGACGGACGGCTTCTGACCACTGTGGAGGACCGGATCCGTCTGATCCGGGAGGGCTGCGGCATCGACGAGGTCCGGGTCCTGGCCTTCACCGAGGAATTCAAGCACAGAAGCTGGGACAGCTTTCTTGAGAGCCTGGTCTCGGAATTCGGGGCCGCCCATCTGGTCTGCGGCTGGGACTACCGCTTCGGCTGCCGGGGCGAGGGAAACCCGGAGCTGCTGCAAGCCTGGTGTGCAGCGCACGGCCTGGGCTGTGACGTGATCCCCCGGCTGACCCTGGACGGCATCACCGTCTCCGCCACCTTCCTGAAGACCTTGTTGGAGGCCGGAGACGTGGAGACCGCCGCCCGCTATTACGGCCACCCCCACCTGCTCAGCGGTACGGTGCAGGCCGGGCGGGGCCTGGGGCGCACCCTGGGCTTCCCCACGGCGAATCTCCTGCCCCCGCCGGAGCTGCTGCTGCCCCGGGACGGGGTCTACGCGGTGCGGGCGACGGTCGTTGAGGCGACTGGCAAAACCGTGGCGCACACTGTGCGCCGCTACATTCGCTGCATTGGCGTATGCAACGTCGGCACCAACCCCACCGTGGCGGGCCGCCGCCGCACGGTGGAGACCTGGCTGGCGGACTTCGACGGGGACCTCTACGGCAGGGAGTTGACGGTGGAATTCCACCGCTTCCTCCGGGAGGAACAGAAGTTCCCCTCCCTGGAGGCCCTGAAGGAAGAGATTTTTCGCAATCAACAGCAGGCGCAGGCCTTCTTCACCCAAAAAATAAAGGAGGAAAAGACTATGAACCCCAACCGCTTTTTCCCCGAGATCCACGGCAAATTCGGCTTCGGCTGTATGCGCTTCCCCAAACTCGGAGAGGAAATCGACCAGGCCCAGGTCTGTCAGATGGTGGACGCCTTTTTGGAGGCGGGCTTCAACTACTTCGACACCGCCCACGGCTATCACAGCGGCCTCAGCGAGACCACGCTGAAGGCCTGCCTGAGCTCCCGCTATCCCCGGGAGCGCTACCTGCTGACGGACAAGCTCACCGACGAGTATTTCCAGTCCGAGGCGGACATCCGCCCCCTCTTCGCCGCCCAGCTGGAGGCCTGCGGGGTGGAGTACTTCGACTTCTATCTGATGCACGCCCAGAACATCCGAAACTTCCAGCACTTCAAGGCCTGCCGGGCCTATGAGACCGCCTTCGCCCTGAAGGCCGAGGGCAAGATCCGCCACGTGGGCATCTCCTTCCACGACACCGCGGAAAATTTGGAGACCATCCTGGAGACCTATCCTGAGATCGAATGCGTGCAGATCCAGTTCAACTATCTGGACGACGGCGACATTGCCGTGGACTCCCGCCGGGTCTACGAGGTCTGCGCGAAGCACGGCAAGCCCGTCATCATCATGGAGCCCATCAAGGGCGGCACCCTGACGAACCTGCCCGAGGAGGCTATGGCCTTCTGCCGCGAGCTGGGCAAGTCCCCGGCGGAGCTGGCCCTGCGCTACGCCGCCGCGCCGGAGCAGGTCTTCATGGTCCTGTCCGGCATGAGCAGCCTGGACCAGATGCGGGAGAACGTGGGCTTTATGGCCGACGCCCTGCCCCTCAGCGAGGCGGAGGCCGCGGCGGTAAACAAGATCCGGGACCATCTGCGGAGCCTGAAGCTCATCGGCTGTACCGGCTGCCGCTACTGCGTGGACGGCTGCCCCATGGGCATCCTGATCCCCGATATGTTCCAGGCTCTGGACTTCCGCAGCGAGCGCCACGACTGGAACCAGGACCGCTACTACCGCAAGGTCCTCACCGTGGACCACGGCAAGGCCTCGGACTGCATCGGCTGCGGCGCCTGTGAAATGAGCTGCCCCCAGAGCCTGCCCATCCGGGACTATCTGGAGCAGATCGCCGCCCGCTTCGAGAAGAAGCGCGACGAAGAATAAAACGATCCCCATTCTATCTGCCGACAAGGAGACGAAAACATGAAAGAATTGAAACAAGGCTATTTTTCCGGCGAACGGGCTCTGTTTGGAGAGCGGGAGCTGCGCGTGGTGGATTCCGTGTTCGACGCGGGGGAATCCCCCCTGAAGGAGTGCCGCGATTTGGAGCTGCGGGGCGACCTCTTCCGCTGGAAGTACCCCCTGTGGTACTGCAAGAACGTGGACGTGGAGGGCTGCACCTGGTTTGAAATGGCCCGGGCCGGAGTCTGGTACACCGACAACATCCGCATCAAAAACGCCGTCATCCAGGCCCCCAAGAACTTCCGCCGCTGTGACGGCCTGAGCCTGGAGGACGTGGCCTTTACCAACGCCCAGGAGACCGTCTGGTCCTGCAAAAACGTCAAGATGAAGAACGTCAGCGCCGCCGGAGCCCCCTACTTCTGCATGAACAGCGAGGACCTGGAGATCGACGGCCTGACCCTGGACGGCAACTATTCCTTCGACGGGGCGAAAAACGTGGTGATTCGCAACTCCCGTCTGCTGACCAAGGACGCCTTCTGGAACACCGAGAACGTCACGGTCTATGACTCCTTTATCTCCGGCGAGTACCTGGGCTGGAACGCCAAAAACCTGACCCTGGTGAACTGCACCGTCGAGAGCCTCCAGGGCATGTGCTACATCGAGAATCTGAAGATGGTGAACTGCAAGCTGATCCACACCACCCTTGCCTTTGAGTATTCCACCGTGGAAGCCGACATCAGCTCGAAAATCGACAGCGTGCTGAACCCCAGCGCCGGGACCATCACCGCCCCCGCCATCGGGGAGCTGATTATGGAGAAGGACTGCATTGACCCCGGCAGGACCCGCATCGTCTGCAAAGAGATCGGCGAAAGCTTCGAGCACCCGGAGTGGAGGCGATGACCGGGCAGCTCGCCCGGTCCGGCCAAGCAGAACGGCGCTTCGCCGCCTGTGCGGCATTTCGATTGCAGACAGCGGCTCCAAAATGGAAAACCCACGGAGCTGTCAGCAATTGAATTCAGCATCCTCGAACTGCAAATAGAAAGGCATGGTTTCACGTGACCGCTTCCTTTTTTCTGGAAAGTGCGCTGCTGGGGGTCGGGCTGGCAATGGACGCTTTCTCGGTCTCCCTGGCCAACGGCCTACGGGAGCCCCGGATGCGGAGCCGCAGAATGCTGGTCATCGCCGGGGTGTATGCCCTCTTCCAATACCTGATGCCCCTGCTGGGCTGGTTCTTCGTCCACACCGCTGTGGAACTGTTTTCTTCCCTGGAAAAGCTCATCCCCTGGATCGCCTTCCTGCTCTTAGGCTGGATCGGCGGGAAAATGCTGCTGGAGGGCTTGCGGGAGCGGAAGCAGGAGACGCCGACGGAGCGGAAGCCGCTGACTTGGAAGACCCTGCTGGGCCAGGGCATCGCCACCTCCATCGACGCTCTCTCCGTGGGCTTCACCATTGAGCAGTACGACTTCACAATGGCAAATTGGGCTTCGCTGATCATCGGCGGCGTGACCCTGGTCATCTGTCTGGCTGGGCTGGCCTTAGGCAAAAAGGCCGGGACCAAGCTCTCCCGCCACGCCTCCATTCTGGGCGGCATCATCCTGATCGCCATTGGCTTTAAGATCTTCCTGGAGGGCCTTGTCTGACAAGGTCCTCTTTCTTTGGGCCGATTCTTAAATTACAAATCCCTATTGCAATTCCGGCAGCCTTATTATATAATTAAAATGGGTTAAGATAAATCTTATGATTTCTTTATCTTTTAAGGAGGCGGTTCCCACGGAAGAGAGTTCTGCGGTCTCCTGCAAGGCAGCGGGAGGCATCTACAACCGAATCGTCAAGCGGGTGCTGGACCTGACAATGGCGCTTTTGGGCCTTCTCCTCTTATCCCCCCTGCTGCTGGGCGCGGCCCTGGCTGTGAAACTCAGCTCCAAAGGGCCTGTGATTTTCCGGCAGAAGCGCTTAGGCCGGAACGGGAAGGAGTTCGACTTCTACAAATTCCGCTCCATGGTGGTCAACGCCGAGAAGACCGGCTCCGGCGTCTACAGCGGCAAGGGAGACCCCCGAGTCACAAGGGTGGGCCGCATCCTCCGGGCCACCTCCATCGACGAGCTGCCCCAGCTCGTCAACATCCTCAAGGGCGACATGGCCCTCATCGGTCCCAGGCCGCCTCTGACCTACCACCCCTGGCCCATCGAGGAATACTCCGAATTCCAGCGGCACATGTTTGACGTGCGGCCCGGCATCACCGGCTGGGCCCAGACCCACGGGCGAAAGGACGTGGAGTGGCACCGCCGCATCGAGCTCAACGTCTGGTACGTGGAGCACGTCTCCTTCCCGCTGGACCTTAAAATTTTCTTCCTGACGTTTTTCAAGGTTTTCACCAACGCCGACAACGCCAACAAGGGCGAAACGCTGAAGCAGGAGCAATCCGAGAATCGCTGATCATCCGCAAAGGAGGCGACTTTCATGTTGAAGCTGATGTATATCACGAACCGGCCTGAGATCGCGCAGATCGCTGAGACCGCCGGTGCGGACCGCATTTTCGTGGATATGGAATTTCTCGGCAAGGACGAGCGACAAAAGGGACTGGACACGGTGAAATCCCACCACACCTTAGGGGATGTGGCCGCCATCAAGGCCGCCGTCGTGTCCGCAGAGGTCCTGGTGCGCGTCAACCCCATCCATGACGCCCTGCCGAATTATATGTCCTCCAAGGAGGAGATCGACGCCACCGTGGCAGCCGGGGCCGACATCATCATGCTGCCCTATTTCAAAACCGTTGGGGAGGTTGAGACCTTCCTGCGGCTGGTGGGCGGGCGCAGCAAAACCATGCTGCTGGTGGAGACCCCGGAGGCCGTGGAGCACATCGACGAGATCATCCAGCTGCCCGGCATCGACGAGGTCTATATCGGCCTCAACGACCTGAGTCTGGGCTACGGCAAAAAATTCATGTTTGAGCTGCTGGCCGACGGCACCGTGGAGCAGCTCTGCTTCAAGCTGCGGCAGAAGGGCATCTTCTACGGCTTCGGCGGCATCGCCTCCCTGGGCAACGGAATGCTGCCCTCTGAATACGTCATCAAGGAGCACTACCGGCTGGGTTCCCGCTGTGTCATCCTCTCCCGGAGCTTCTGCGATGTGACCAAGATCAAGCACATCGGCATTATCAACGCCACCTTCCTCCGGGGCGTGCGGGAGATCCGGGAGCTGGAAGCCAAGTGTGAGAAGCACGCCCGGTTCTTCTGGGACAACCAGGCGGAGGTCCAAGCCCGCGTGGCGGCCATCTGCCGTCAGGTGGAGGAATAATACTTGACAGAAACGGGAGGAACCCCGATGAAACTGTTGATAACCGGGGCCTGGGCGGATGCCCAGGCCCATCTTGCAGAATTGGAGGCTTTGGGCCACCGGTGCGTCCTGCTGCCCCAGGAGGCGGACCCTCTGCCCTGCCCGCCGGACTGGCCTGAGGGCGTGATTTGCAACGGTCTGTTTCTGCACCATCCCCTGGGGGATTTTACCGCCCTGCGGTACGTCCAGCTCACCAGCGCGGGCTTTGACCGGGTGGACCTGCCGGAGCTGCGGCGGCGAGGCGTGCGGGTACACAACGCCCGGGGCGTCTACAGCGCCCCCATGGCGGAGTTTGCCCTGGCGGGGGTGCTGGCCCTGTACAAGCAGCTCCGGTTCTTCACGGACCGGCAGCGGGAACGGCGCTGGGTAAAGCACCGGGGCCTGCTGGAGCTGGGAGGCAGGACCGTCACCATCCTGGGCTGCGGCAGCGTGGGGACGGAGTGTGCCCGGCGCTTCGCCGCCTTTGGCTGTCGGGTGTTCGGGGTGGACCTTTTCCCCCGGCAGGACCCGGCCTTCTCGGAAGTCCGGCCCCTGGCGGAGCTGGACGCCCTGCTGCCCGAGACGGACATCCTGCTGCTGACCCTGCCCCTGACGCCGGAGACCCGGGGCCTGGTGGACGCGGCCCGGCTGGCCCGCCTGCCCGCCGGAGCCGTCCTGGTGAACATCGCCCGAGGGCCCGTCGTCGCAGAGGCGGCCCTGCTCCGGGCGCTGGAGGCGGGCAGGCTGGCGGGGGCCGTGCTGGACGTGTTCGAGACAGAACCCCTGCCCGCGGACAGTCCCCTCTGGTCCATGGAAAACGTCATTCTGACGCCTCACAACAGCTTTGTGGGCCCCGGCAACGGCGCAAGGCTCTCCCAGGTGATCCTGGAGAACCTGCGGGCCGCGGCGGAGGAGAGGCTGTGAGCCTCGCCGCCCTGCTGGGCGTCCGTCCGGGGCTGACCGCCCTCATCGGCGGCGGCGGGAAGACCGGTCTGCTCTACACCCTGGTGGAGGAATTGAAGGACGGTGGCCGCGTCATCGTCACCACCACCACGAAAATTCTTGCCCCGGAGCAGCTGCCCGTCGCAGACCCGGCTTCGCCCGAGGCCCTGGCCGCCGCCCTGGGGGCCGCCTCCCCCCTCTGCCTGGGCAGCCCCTGGCCCGGCGGCAAGCTGGCCGCCCCGAGCCTGCCCTTCGAGGTCCTGCTGGGGGCCGCGGACTACGTGCTGGCGGAGGCCGACGGGGCCAGAGGCCTGCCCGCCAAGGCCCACGCGGCCCACGAGCCGGTGATCCCGTCCCAGGCGGAGCGGGTCATCCTGGTGCTGGGGGCCGACGCCTTTGACCGCCCCATCTCCGAGGTCTGCCACCGGCCGAAGCGCTTCGCCGCCCTGGCGGGGACGGAGCCCAACGCCTTGCTGACCCCCGCGCTCTGGGCCAGGGTCATTGCCGCGGAGGGTTACGGGAATATAATTTATGTAAACAAGTGCGAGGCGGAAGGCGACTGGCGGAACGCCGCGGCGCTGGCCGCGCTTGTTTCCCTGCCCCTCGCCGCGGGCAGCCTGCACACGGGCTGCTTTCAGAAGCTCAGCAATGGGCGATAATACCAGAAACGGAATGCAATGACTATGAAAAAACGACCGCTTGTTTTGATAAAAGGCGCCGGAGACCTGGCCTCCGGCGTTGCCCTGCGGCTCTGGCGGGCCGGATTTCCGGTGGTCATGACAGAGCTGCCCCAGCCCACCACCATCCGGCGCACCGTGGCCTTTTCTCAGGCCGTCGCAGACGGGGAGACACGGGTGGAGGACGTGGAGGCGCGGCTGGCCGCTGGGCCGAAGGAGGCCCTGGACCTGTTGGGTCGAGGTTTCCTCCCCGTGCTGGCGGACCCGGACTGCCGCTGCCGGGAGGCCCTGCGGCCCGAGGTCCTGGTGGACGCGATTTTAGCGAAGCGGAACCTCGGCACGGCCATCGCCGACGCGCCCATCGTCATCGGCGTCGGGCCCGGCTTCACCGCGGGCGTGGACTGCCACGCGGCGGTGGAGACCATGCGGGGCCACAGCCTGGGCCGGGTCCTCTACGAGGGCTCCCCTCTGCCCAACACCAATGTACCGGGGCTGATCGGCGGCTTCGCCGGGGAGCGGGTGCTGCGGGCCCCCGCCGACGGGGTGTTCCGGGAGGCCCTGCGCATCGGCGACCGGGTCAAGGCCGGAGACGTAGCAGGCTGGGTGGGCGACGCGCCCATGGTCTGCACCCTGGACGGGGTGCTGCGGGGCCTGCTGGCCTCGGGCGTTCCCGTCCGCAAGGGCATGAAGGCCGGAGACGTGGACCCCCGGAACGAGCCGGACTACTGCGAAACCGCCTCCGACAAGGCCCTTGCCATCGGCGGCGGCGTACTGGAAGCGATCTTACATTTTCAAAGGACATGACACAATGGAAAATGAAAGCAATATCAAATTGACCAAGCTGGCCTCCTGCGCCGGGTGCGGCGCCAAGGTGGGCGCCGGGGTGCTGGCCCAGCTCCTGGGAGATCTGCGGGTCCTCCGGGACCCGAATCTGCTGGTGGGCTTCGACAAGAGCGACGACGCCAGCGTCTACCGGGTCTCCGAGGACCTGGCCCTGGTGCAGACGGTGGACTTTTTTCCCCCCATCGCCGACGACCCCTATACCTTTGGGGCCATTGCGGCGACCAACGCCCTTTCGGACGTCTATGCGATGGGCGGCGAGCCGAAGCTTGCGCTGAACGTCATGGCGGTACCCAGGGACCTGCCTCCCGAGGCGGTCCACGAGCTCTTGCGGGGCGGCTACGAGAAGTGCTATGAGGCCGGGGTCCTGATCACCGGCGGCCACAGCATCTTGGACCCGGAGCCCAAGTACGGGCTGGCGGTAACGGGCTTCGTCCACCCCCAAAAGGTGCTGACCAACAGTGGGGCCCGGCCCGGCGACGTGCTGCTGCTGACCAAGCCCCTGGGCATCGGGGTCCTGACTACGGCCAACAAGGCGGGGCTCCTGGAGTCGGAGACTCTGGCCTATGCCAACCGGCTCATGACAACCCTGAACAAGGCCGCCCGGGACGCAATGGTGAAGTACCGGGTCCACGCCTGCACCGACGTGACGGGCTTCGGCCTGCTGGGCCACGGTACGGAACTGGCCCAGGGCAGCGGCGTGGAGCTCCACATCGACACGGCGGGGCTCCAGCTGATCCCCGAGGCCCTGGAATTCGCCCGGATGGGGCTGCTGCCCGAGGGCATGTACCGGAACCGCAGCTTTGCCGAGCCCCACGTGGAGCCCGGGGCAGTCCCCCTGGAGGTCCAGGACCTGCTCTACGACCCCCAGACCTCCGGCGGCCTGCTGATGGCCGTGGACCCCGCAGACGCGGAGACCCTGCTGGCAGAGCTGGAGGGGTCCGTCCCCGCCGCCCAGCGGATCGGGACCGCGGAAGCCTACCGGGGCGGCAAGCGGATCTTTCTTACGTAGCGGCGCACAGCGTGCGCCACGGTATACCTTGTGGAAGGAGATGCCTATGAAAAACGACCTGCACCCCGGCCTGACCATCCGCCTGTTCACAGATCAGAAATGCTTTGGCCCCGGCGTGGCGGAGCTCCTGCACCGGGTAGAGACGGAGCACTCCCTGCGGGCGGCGGCGGGCGCGATGGAGATGGCCTACTCCAAGGCCTGGCGCATCGTCAGGACCGCCGAGGAAGCTCTGGGCTTCCGGCTTCTGCACTCCTCCACCGGCGGCAAAAACGGCGGTGGCGCGACCCTCACCCCCGAGGCCCGTCAGTTCCTGGAGGCCTATGACCGCTTCTGCGAGGAACTGAACGCCCAGGCGGACAGTCTTTTTCGATCCTGCTTTGCATTTTATCAATAATATCAGAAAAATCACCATGTCGGCAGCGCACCGGCATGGTGATTTCTTGATTGTGGTTATGGCTTCAGTTCCAGATACAGGTCCCGGTAGTGCCGGGCGGAGTTCTCCCAGGAGACGTCCTTTTCCATATCCCGGCGGACCATCTCGTCCCAGCGCCAGCGGCCGGTGAAGTAGAGGGTCTTGGCCCGGTTGACGGCGTCCAGCAGCAGGCCGGCGTCGTAGCGGTCAAAGGTGAAGCCGTTGCCGCCGTTGGTGAACTGGTTGTAGGGCTCCACGGTGTCCTTGAGGCCGCCGGTCTCCCGGACGATGGGCACGGTGCCGTAGCGCATGGCGATGAGCTGGGTCAGGCCGCAGGGCTCGAAGAGGGAGGGCACCAGCAGGGCGTCGGCGCCGGCGTAGATCCTGTGGGCCAGGGCTTCGTCGTAGGCGATATAGGCGCAGACGCTGCCCTTGTTGTTGTTCTCAAACCAGCGGAAGCTCTCCTCGTAGCGGGCGTCGCCGGTGCCCAGGACCACCACCTGGGTGTTGCCGTCCAGCAGGGCGGGAAGGATGGAATTCACCAGATCCAGGCCCTTCTGATCGGTCAGCCGGGAGATCAGGCCCAGCACCATCTTATCGGCGTTTTGCTCCAGGCCCAGCTGCTCCTGGAGGGCCAGCTTGTTGGCCTTCTTCAGCTCCAGGAAGTTGTCCGCGCCGTAGGGGACGGGCAGCAGCTTGTCGCGGCGGCTGTCCCACTGCTCCACGTCGATGCCGTTGACGATGCCCCGGAGCTTGCCCGCGTGATACCGCAGGTGGGCGTCCAGGCCCTCGCCGAAGAAGGGGGTCTGGATCTCCCAGGCGTAGGTGCCGCTGACGGTGGTGATCATGTCGCAGTAGGTCAGGCCGCCCTTGAGCATGTTGGCATCCACCCAGTTCTGGGTCAGGGCATCCTTGTTGAACACATAGTCCGGCAGGTTGGTCCAGTACTGGATGGTGGGGATGTTGTAGATGCCCTGGAACCGGAGATTGTGGATGGTCAGCACGGTCTTGGCGCTTGCCAGCGGCGTCGTGCTGAAGTGGGTCCGCAGGAAGATGGGGACCAGGCCCGCCTGCCAGTCGTGGCAGTGGATCACGTCGGGGATCCAGTCCATATAGTTCAGCGCGGCCAGGGCGGCCTTGCCGAAGTAGCAGTAGCGGGGGATGTCGTCCACTAAGTTGGTGTAGGGCTTGCCGTAGGAGAAGAACTCCTGGTTGTCGATAAAGTCGTAGACCACACCGTCCCAGACATACTCCATGATGCCCACGTAGAAGGAGCGGCCATCGGAGCAGAGGTCCATCATGAAGGAGCCGCGATAGATCATCTTGTCCTGCCATTTCTGGGGAATGCAGCTATATCTGGGGAGAATGACCTTCACGTCGCAGTTGAGCTTCGCCAGGGCGCGGGGCAGGGCGTACATCACGTCGCCCAGGCCGCCGGTCTTCACGAAGGGATAGCACTCGGAGCCGATGAAGGCCACGCTGCGGCGGGGCTGGGGCAGCTCCACAACGGGAGCGGGTTCGGCCACGGGGGCAGGTTCCACAACGGGGGCGGCCTCCTCAACGGGGGCGGGTTCGGCCACGGGGGCAGGTTCCACAACGGGGGCGGCCTCCTCAACGGGGGCGGGTTCGGCCACGGGGGCAGGTTCCACAACGGGAGCAGCCTCCACAACGGGGGCGGGTTCCGCAGCGGGAATGGGCTCTACAGCGGGAGCAGCCTCCACAACGGGAGCGGTCTCCACCGCGGGGGCGGCCTTTTTCTTCGCAGGCGCTTTCTTCGCAGCAGGAGCCTTGGGAGCAGTGTCCTTCGCGGCGGTCGTTTTCTTTGCCGTGCTGCCTGCCGTCTTTTTGGCAGGGGTCTTCTTTTCAGCCTTGGGGGCCGCTTCCTTTATGATATCGTCCGTGACGGTTTCGATTTTTTTCTTTGGCATTGTGTATTTCCTCCTTTTGAAAATACTTTGCCCCATTATACTCATTTTTTTCAATTTGTCAAGTGCGCCTTGCGGCCACCTGATACATCTCCTCGTCGGAGATCAGGGTGGTGACGGTAAAATCCGCGGGGAAAAGGGTGGCCAGAGCTTCGGCCTCCGGCAGCTCCAGGGAGACGCCCGCCGGGACATTGGCGTGGTGGGCGGCCAGGGTGGCCCGGCTCATGCCGTGGGCGACGCTGAGTATGCCGCCGGGTTTTACTGCGGCGCCCAGCCGGGCCAACAGCAGCGCCGGGTGCGGGAAGTGGGGAAAGGCGTTGTAGACCATCACGCAGTCGTAGGGACCGCCCAGAGGGTCTGTCTCTGCGTCCGCCAGCAGGAAGCGGACCTGGGGCTGGGGATAGGCGGCTTCCGCCCGGCGAAGCATCTCCGGGGAGAGGTCTACGCCCGTCACCGAGGCCGCGCCTCGGGCCAGATAGTCCCCGATCAGCACGCCGGTGCCGCAGCCCACGTCCAGGACGGAGACGCCGGGACGGACGCCGCCGTTGTCCAGGATCCGGGCGATGACGGCCTCGGGGCGGACCGTACCCGCGTCCCATTCGGGGGCGAGCCGGTCAAAGAACGCCCGGATCCGTTGTTTTTGTGGGTCCATCTTCTTCCTCCCGTTCAATCGCAGAGCTCCGCATATTGATAGGGAACGAGCTGCGCCAGGGCATCCGGCGCGGTCTCCACCTGCCAGCCGATCTTCCCGGCGCTGAACAGGATGGTATCGTACAGGACCGCGCTCTCCTCTAAGAATGTGGGGAAGAGCTTTTTCATGCCGATGGGGGAGCAGCCGCCGTGGATGTAGCCCGTCAGGGGCAGCAGCTCCCTGGACTTCACCATCTCGACGCTTTTCTCTCCGGCGGCTGCGGCGGCCAGCTTCAGATTCAGCTCCCGCAGCACGGGGATCACGAAAACGTAGTGCTGCCCGGAGCGGCCCACGGTGACGAGGGTCTTGAAGACCCGCGCCGGGTCCTGCCCTAAGACCGCGGCCACCTCGGCCCCACTGACCACGCCGCTGTCGCTGTAATCGTGGGCGGTGTAGGGAACTCCGTGCTGCTCCAGCAGCCGCATGACGTTGGTTTTTTCCTGTTTTTTCATAGAATGTCCACCTTTTCCATCCGCAAGCCCAGCTCGTCCCGCTCCGCCCGCAGGACGAAGGGGAAGAGGTCCCGCTTGACACAGAGCCAGAAGTCCGGCTCGGGATAGACGTGCTGGGTATCGGGATTGAAGAAATGTGCGCCGCCGTGCCACTGCAGAGCTCGGATCCTATCCTCCAGGTCGGGCAGAGGCTCCCCCAGGACCAGGCTGCGGATGTACTCGGCGCAGAGCAGGTCCTCCGGGGCCTCCCGGACTCCGGCGTTCCCCATGCAGACCAGGGAGACAGTCTCCGGATCCCGCCGCCGGATGTAAGCCGCGACGGCGGCGGCGTTCACCAGACTGCCGGTGATGCGCTCGTCGGCGCGGACCGCCTGGGTGAGGCCCTGGGTCCCGGCACTGGTGGTGTGGATGATGCGGCGGCCCTTTACGGCCTCCGTCGGGATGGAGGAGGGGGAGTTGCCGAAGTCAAAGCCCTCGCATTTCGCCCCGCCCCGCTCGCCCACCAACAGGACCTCTGGGTCCCGGTCTCGCCAAGCGAAGGCCTCCTCTAAGGTGGCGACGGGACGGAGCTCTGCCGCGCCCCGGTGGGCCAGATAACACTCCAGGGAGAAGGCCCGCAGCACGTCGATGACGACGGTGAGGCCCTCAGCCCGCTTCGCGCCTTCCAAAAGCTGCAAAATTTGGATATTCATCTGTTTTTCGCTCTCGTACCGCCGCGGCCTGTCAGTGGTCTGCCCGGTTGTAGCCGTTCTTCATGGTCTCGGAGGCGGCCCGCAGGACCTTGTACAGGGCCTTGAAGGTCTGCTCCTTCGCCATCTTCGCCAGGGCCTCGTTGGCCTCGGCGGCCAGAGAGCAGTCGCCGCTTGCCAGCATCTTTTTGTCGTACTCCGCCAGGAGCTGACGGCCCTTGGTGATGACGGCGTCCTGGTAGCGGACGATGTGCTGATTGCTCTGGTTGTAGCTGTGGTCCGCCAAGGCCGCCAGCACCGCGCTGGCCCAGTAGAAATTCTCGGTGGAGCAGTCCATTGTTACCTTGGAGAGGTAGTCGGGCATTTTGTCCACGCAGGTATAGACCGGCAGCAGGGCGTCAAAGGTGGTGGAGGCGAAGCAGATCCACTCCACGCCCCGCAGGGCCACGGGCATATTGTCCCGGATCTGGCAGACGGAGGTGACGCCGGTGCGGTTGATGCCGATGGAGCGGTACTTGCCCCGCAGGCCGGTGTCCCGGTTCAGATAGGGGTCGTAGGGCGTGCCTTGATAGTTGCCGGAGAGCAGATACTTCACGTCCTCCACGGCCACCTTCCGTTCCGGCACGAAGGACCAGGGGATGTCGTCGCTCTCTGGGGTGAAATCGGCGTCGGGGCCGTCCCAGCGCCAGCGTCGGGGGCAAAGATACCGGCCCATGAACCAGGCCCGGGGCGTGTTGTAGATGTGGTCGTGGTCGGAGCGGGAGCCGAAGATATTCCGGGGGTTGAAGACGCCGTCCTGGTTCAGGTCCAGCCGGTTCTCCGCGATGAACTCCCGCAGGTCGGCGGAGCAGAGATGGTCCTTTTTCGCACCGAAGGCGTCCTCTAAGTCGAAGCCGTCCATGCCGAACTGGTTGGGCATGACCACCACCCGGTCGTCGGGGACCCGCTTCGCCATCCAGTGGTGGCCGCCGATGGTCTCCATCCACCAGACCTCGTTCTCGTCGTTGAAGGCGATGCCGTTGGACTCATAGGTGCCGTACTGCTCCAGCAGCTTTGCCAGCCGCAGCACGCCCTCCCGGGCGCTGCGGATGTAGGGCAGCACCAGCACGACGATGTCCTCCTCGCCGATGCCGCCGGGGACCTCCTTCTCCTTCCGGGTCTTGGCCTTTTTCAGCTCCACCAGGGGGTCCGCCGCCAGGACCCGGGGATTGGTGGTGATGGTCTCGGTGGCGGTCATGCCCACCCCGGCAGCGTTGATGCCCGTGGCGGCCCAGACGCCCATGGCCGGGTCCACGCTGGGACAGGCCGTGTAGGCCAGGGGCTCCTCGGGCAGCTCCACCGTCACGTGGGAGAGGACGCTGCGATACTTCCGCTTCTGCTGCTTCGGGGTGACGACAATGAGCTTCTTTTCGTCAAAATGCCCGTCGTCGGTGCGGGCGATCATGGTGGAACGGTCATTGGAGGCGTTTTTGCCCACCAAAACAGTGGTACAGGGCATAGGAATACCTTCTTTCTCTGCATTGATGGGACTATTATACCATGTCAGCGCCTTTGGCGCAACAGGGCATCGACAAAAAAACACCGGCGTCCCATTGACTTTTCCGGCTTTCTGTGTCAAGATAGGAGCATCTGAGACAAGGACGGTGAGCGTATGGATATGGAAGCGCTGCTGGCCCTGCTGCGGGAGGAGCGATACGTCTCCGGCGCGGAGCTGGGGCGGCGGCTGGGCGTCACCCGGGCGGCGGTCTCCAAGGCCGTGGCCGGGCTGAAGCGGGAGGGCTACGGCATTGAATCCGTGCCCCGCCGGGGCCATCGGCTGCTGTCGGAGCCCGACCTGCTGCGGAAGAGCGCCATCCTGGCCGCCCTGGGGGAGCTCCCCCGGGCCGGAGAGCTCCTGGTCCTGCCCAGCGTGGACTCCACCAATACCCACCTCAAGGCCCTGGCCGCCGCAGGCGCACCCGCGGGGACCGCGGTGCTGGCCGAGGCACAGACTGCGGGCCGGGGCCGCCTGGGAAGGCACTTTGACTCCGCGCCGGGGGGCGGCGTCTACCTCTCGGTCCTGCTGCGTCCCGCCTGTCCCCCCGAGGCGCTGATGAGCCTCACCGCCCAGGCCGCCGTGGCGGTGCGGCAGGCCCTCCGGGAGAGCTGCGGCGCGGAGCCCGACATCAAGTGGGTCAACGACCTGCTGCTGAACGGGCGAAAGATCTGCGGCATTCTGACGGAGCTCTCCATCGAGGCGGAGAGCGGCCTGGTGTCCTACGCCGTGGTGGGCGTGGGGGTCAACTGCAACCGCGGCGCCGACAGCTTCCCGCCGGAGCTCCGGGACGTTGCGGGCTCCCTCCTGAGCCAGACGGGCCGCCGGGTGGACCGGAACGCCCTGTCCGCCGCCCTGATCCGCCGGCTCTCGGCCCTGCCCATGCCGGATTGGCGGGAAGAGTATCGGGCCGCCTGCGTGAATTTAAGCAGGGAGGTCCAGCTCTTGGCCCCCGGACAGCCGCCCCGGCAGGGGCTGGCGCTGGACGTAGACGAGGAAGCCGCCCTGGTGGTACGAACCGCCGCAGGCGTAGAGCGCGTCCGCTCCGGCGAGGTCTCCGTCCGGGGCCTCTATGGCTATGTCCCCGACGGAATTTGACACGACACCGGAAACATGCTGAACGCCCTCCGAAAAATCCTTCTGAAAAAACTCTGAAAAATCTCCGGAAAAATGCTGATAAAACCCCTTGCCTCCGGGCAAAATATGTGCTATACTGAATTGTAACAAATCATAACAAAAGGAGGGACCTGTTATGGATAAGACCATCAAGACGATTCTTGCCGTGATTGGCGCTGTGGCAACGCTGTGCGCGATCCTGCTCGTTCTGAAAAAGAAGTTCGGCGTCTGCTGCAAGTGCGGCAAGAAGGAATGCGAGTGCGACAAGCCCGAGACTGTGGAGGACTTCGTGGAAGAGGCCGCCGAGGCTGTCAAGGACAAGGCTGAAGAGGCCAAGGACAAGGCCGAAGAGGTCAAGGAAGCTGTCGAAGAGGCCGTCGAGGACGCCAAGGAGAAGGCAGAGGCCATTGTCGAAGAGTTCAAGGACTACGCCGACGTGGAGCTGCCCAACGAGTAAGCAAAGCACAAAAAATTCCGCTCCCCGAATTCGGGAAGCGGATTTTTTTCAGTCAGAGAATTACTTGCCCAGGACCATGGTCTCGCCGTCCATATCAACGGTGATCTTGCCGTCCTTGTAGGTGCACTCGGTGGCTTCGCCGTCAACGGTAATGGTCAGCTTCTCGCCGTCCAGCTTCCAGGTGCCTTCGCTTTCTTCGCCCATCATGGCAGCCTTGACGGTGCCGTCCTGATTCAGGGTGATGGTCATGTAGTCCTCGAGGCTGTCAATGCCGGCCATCTTCAGAAGGGCCTCGATCTGGTCTTCGGTGCCGCCGAGTTCCTCGGTGAGGTAGGTCTTCAGCTCTTTGCCGTTGACAGTCTTGATCCTGTAGACGCCGTCCACAGAGTTGGAGGAGCAGCCCACGAACAGGGCAGCCACCATGAGAACCACGAGGGCAATGGATACGATGCGCTTCATAATATATAGTCTCCTTTTCGTTATTTCAGGCAGCAGTTTGCCGTCCTGGTTACTCTTATACCATATCAGCAGAGAAAAAGCAATGGATTTTTGAAAATCCATTGCTTTTTTTCACTTTTCCGTTAATTGTATTCATAAAGTTCTACGGTGAAGCCCTCAGCCTGCAGCAGAGCCGCCAGCCCGCCCATGCCGAGCAGATGCGCCGCACCGACGGCAAAGAAGACCTTGTCCCCGGCCTTCAGCCACTCTAAGGCCCGGTCCCGCATCCCTATATTTCGCTGGGTCAGCATTTTGTCGTAGTAATCCTTCAGCAGGGCCTGTTCTGTTTCGGTGTAGTCTCCCCCTTCTTCAGCTGCCACCAGGAGAAGCAGGTCCACGGGATTGCCCTTGAGCCAGGTGTTGTACAGCTTGTCGGTGTCGGCGGCAAAGCTGTCCAGGTCCTCCAGGGCTTCCTCGATCAGCAGCAGGTTCAGCTCGTCGGAAAAGCCCGCCAGCAGCTTATATTGCAGCTCGGCACTCTCCACGTCCCGGACCTCGATCTTGTGGTCGTAGCAGTACCGGATCAGGGAGCGGTCCATGCCGATCTCCGTGCTGTAGGAAGTGCGGGTCATCAGGGCGGCCTGCTCCACCAGCTGCGCCCACATCGCCAGATTGTAGGCTTGCATCAGGCTGGGGCGGAGCCCGGCCTCTCCCAGCAGAGCGGAGGCCTTCTCAAAGGTCTCCGGGCTCATGTGGTCCGAGGCCTTGGTGCCGTCGGTGAGGATAAACTTGCTCATGGCCTGCATCTGGGCGGCGTAGTCCTGCTCGTAGGCCACAACGTCGAACTCCACGGCCAGGGCGTCGCAGCCGTCCAGGATGGGCGTCAGCTTTTCCAGCGCTGTCTGGATGCGCTCGTCCCCCACGTGGATGGTGCCGAAGAGCCAGCCCTCCTGCCCGTCGGGGCCGGTGACATGGTAGAGCAGGGGATGTACGTCCGCCTCCTCCACCTGCGGCACAGTCGGAGCGGCTGTCGTCGGCGCTTCGACGGCAGGGGCGTCGGTGACAGGCGCATCGGCAGCAGAAGCGGCAGTCGTCGGGGCGGCAGTCGTGGGCGTGCCGCCGGTACAGGCGGCGAAGAGGCTGACCAGCAGGAGCAGGGTCAGAAGAAGCGCCAGTTTTTTCATAAGATTCAAATCTCTCCTATCTCTATTGTATCACGGGCGCGGCTGGCCGCAGCCCACGCAGACGCCGCGTTCGGCGCGGTTCTGGGTGCCGCAGACGGGGCAGAGCCAGGAGCGGCGCGCCTCGTCCCTGGGCTTGCCGCACTTGGCGCACACGCTCCGCCCCAGGGCGTTCTCCCGCCCGCAGTAGGAGCAGGTCCAGCTCTGCTGCCGGGGCCTGCCGCAGAGACGGCAGAAGCGGGCGTCCTCGTCGTTAGCGATCCCGCAGGCGGGACAGGTCCAGGTAGGCGCGGCGGGATGGCGTCTGCGCTGGCAGGCGGTACAGCGGGTCTCGGTCTCCGGGTTCTCATGGCCGCAGCCCTCGCAGATCCAGGTCAGCAGGGGGCGGTTTTTCGGCGACTGGCAGACGGGGCAGACAGCCAGGGGCTCCGCCACGTCCGAGCCGCAGAAGGGGCAGCGCCAGGTGGGCGTCGGGGCGTTGTACTGGGGATTTCCGCAGACGGTGCAGCGCTGCTCCGCCTCCGGATTCTGCGCCCCGCAGGCCGGGCAGATCCAGGGCCGCTCCAGAGGCGCGGGGGCCTCGTTCTCCGGGGTCTGGCTCCCCCGGCGCAGACTCAGCAGCAGGAAGAGCAGGCCCAGCCCGGCGGTGGCCAGGGCCGCGTAGAAGGCGGATTCCGCCAGCTCGGCGAAATCGGACATGCCCCTGGCCTGCTCCGCCGCGAACCAGTCGGTCCGACGTAGGAAGAACAGGGCCACTGTTAAGATAACGCCCGAGATCAAGGTGGAGAGGCCGACTTTGCGCATGGGGGGTCTCCTTTCCGGGCGTCAGCAGAATCACACGCCCCTCATCCGCCCCAGTGTGCGCACTGGGGCACCTTCCCCCGAGGGGGAAGGCCTTATAATGTCATAATTCAAAGCAGCCGAAGCCGTTGGGACGGACCGTAAAGCCGCTGCCCTCCGCTTCGGCGTTCCGGGACAGCAGACAGCGCCGGGCCTCCACCCGCAGGGGGGCGTCGGAGCGGTTGACGCAGCAGAGGACCCGCTGGGTCTCGCAGCGCCGCAGGAAGGTGAGCCTGCCGCCTCCGGCCTCGGTGACGCGGACCGTGCCCCTTTGCAGGGCAGGAGCGTCGTTCCGCAGGGCGCTCAGGCTGCGATAGAGCTCCAAAAAGTGCCCGTCCTCCCGGCCCCAGGGGTAGCAGCCCCGGTTGAAGGGGTCCTTGCAGCCCTCCATGCCCGCCTCGTCGCCGTAGTAGATGCAGGGACAGCCCGGCAGGGTGAACTGGAGGAAAGCGGCGAAACGCAGCCGCTCCAGGGCCTGCTCCCGCGCCTCAGGGCTCAGCCGGACCCGGGCCTGTTCCTCCCGGCTTCCCTCGAAGTCCCCCGCCAGAGCGGTGAGGATGCGGGGGGTGTCGTGGGTGCTCAGGGCGTTCATCAGGGCCTGGAGCACCTGGGGCGGGTAGTTCTCCGCGATGGTCATGATGGCTTCTCCCAGGGCGCTCCCGTCGTCCTGGTCCCGCAGGAAGTCCAGGATGGCCGTGCGCCAGGGATAGTTCATCACGCTGTCCAGCTCGCCGTCCACGAAGTAGCGGCGGCGGACCGAGTAGGCGGATTTGTTGGAAGCGTCCTCCCAGACCTCGCCCATCAGCAGGGCCTCGGGGTCCAGCTGCCGCAGCCGGGCCTTGAAGCAGGCGATGAAGGCGTCGGGCAGCTCATCAGCCACGTCCAGGCGGAAGCCGTCGGCCCCCAGCGCCAGCCAGTGGGCCACCACGCTGTCCTCGTCCCGGATGATATAGTCCAGGTAGCTCTCTTCCAGCTCGTTGACGTTGGGGAGGGTCACGAAGTTCCACCAGCACTCGTAGTCGTCGGGATAGCGGCGGAAGCTGTACCACTTGTAGTAGGGCGAGGCCTCGCCTCTGGAGTAAGCGCCGGTGCCGAAGACGCCGTACCGGTCGAAATAGACGGAGTTTGCCCCCGTGTGGGAATAGACGCCGTCCAGGATCACCTTCATATCCAGCCGGTGCGCCGCCTCGCAGAGGGCGCGGAACTCCGCCTCCGTCCCCAGCATGGGGTCGGGGCGCTTGTAGTCCGCCGTGTCGTAGCGGTGGTTGGAGAAGGCCATGGAGATGGGGTTCAGATAGAGGACCCCCACGCCGAGGCTGTGCAGATAGGGCAGGCGGGACTGAATGCCCCGGAAATTGCCGCCGAAAAAGTCGTTGCAGAGGATCTCCCCCGCCGCAGGGTCGGGCCGGTACTCCGGCGTCCCGCCCCAGTCCTCCCGGAGGACGAAGGGCCGCAGCTTGTCTCGCAGCTCGGTCTCGCCCTCCCGGGCGAAGCGGTCCGGGAAGATCTGATACATGACACGGCCCTGAAAGGCCTTCGGCACGGTGAAGTCCGCGGGGATGACGCTGAGCTGCCAGCGCTCCCCCGCCTCCATGTTGGTGTCCCGGCCCTGCCGGAAGAGGCGGAAGGTCCCGCTCCTGGCGGTGATGCGGAACCAGTAGAAATACAGGCCCCGGGCGTCGATGGAGAACTCACAGCGGAACACGTCGTAATCTCCCTCGCTGTCAGCCCAGGAGAAGGGGAACTCCAGGGCGGCGTCGGCGTCCGCCTTTTCAAGAACGAGCTGAACGAATTTTGTCTCAATCTCCTTCGGGATCCTGACGTGAAGTGTACAATTCTGCTCGACCGTCAGCGTACCAAAGGGAGTCTTGTATTGCTCATCACGACTGTCGTATAGGATTCGCATAGGATGCTCCTTGGAAAAACAGGGACGAACACAAGATTCGCCCCTGTTTTTCTGATTTACAGATTCCAAATGTTCTTCGCGTACTCCGTCACGGAGCGGTCCGCGGAGAAGACGCCGGACTTGGCGATGTTCACCAGGCTCATGCGGTCAAAGCGGTCCCGGTCGGCGTAGGCCTTGTCCACCTCCCGCTGGGCGCGGACGTAGTCGCCGAAATCGGCCAGGGTCATATAGGCGTCGGCCACACCGAAGCGGTTGGTGGTCAGGCTGGCAACAATGTCGTCAAAGCGCTGGCCCAGCACGCCGGAGGTGAGCATATTCAGCACGTTCTGGAGCTCCGGGGTGATATAGCGCTTGGGCTCGTAGCCCCGGCGCCACAGCTCCTCCACCTCGTCGGCCTTCATGCCGAAGAGGAACATGTTTTCGTCGCCCACCTGCTCGTGGATCTCCACGTTGGCGCCGTCCAGGGTGCCGAGGGTGACGGCGCCGT
>JAFRPC010000005.1 GCA_017429325.1 Oscillospiraceae bacterium
AATCAACAACAAAATCAAAACCCTCCGCCGCCAAGGCTACGGCTATCCAGATGACGATTACTTCTTCCTCAAGCTTTTCGACGCAAGCCGCAAATCCTATATCCGTAACCCTAAATCACACAAGAAAAATGATTGATCCAGAAAATTCGTAAATTCCCCGTTGAATCTTAACAATAGTTGTGCTATGATACATTTACTGTTGTATCTGTTCAGCTGCCCGTAGGCGCCCTCTTTTGTTAAAAGAGGGGCAGGGGAGATTTAACATTAATCTGTCGCCGAAGGCGATTTTCAAATTTTGTATCAAGCCCCCCCAAAAAAACCGTAGGGGCCGATGCCTACATCGGCCCTTGAAAGAGAGGAAACCATAACATGAAACAGAAAAAAGTTCTTCTGCTGATCGTCGGCGTCCTGCTGGCCGCCGCCGTGGCCGTTGGCCTGTTCTTTGGCATCAAAGCCCTGACGAAGGCCTCCGGTGAGACCCCGACCACCGAGGCGCTTGCCTCCGGCGATGTCCCGGCCACGAAGCCCGCCGACTCCACAGGCTCCCCCGCGGCTCCCTTCGAGGCGTCCGTTGTCATCCAGGAGGATGAGGCCCTGCGCGAGGCTGTCACGACCCGGGCGGATTACGTCGCCGAGGAGATCCCGGCGGAAGACAGCCGCTGGGAACAGGTCGTTGCCGCCTGCGGAGACTATACCATGAACAACCGCCTGCTTCAGGTCTTCTATTATTTCCAGTCCAACGACTACAATAACTGGATGACCATGATGAGCGGCGGCGTGGACATGGAATGGGACCAGTACTGTGTGTACCGCTCTCTGGACGATTTCCACCAGTATGCCGCCGTCGCGGCCCAGGCGGCTGCGGCGGGCCACAGCGCCTCGGAGGAGGAGATCGCCCAGGTGGAGGAGGCCATTGAGAACGTGCGCACGGATGCGGAGGCAGCCGGGCTCACGCCGGACGCCTATCTCCAGCAGTACTTTGGCTCCGGCGTGCGGCTGATGGACTATGAGTCCTTCCTGCGGCTCTACATCGAGACCTACTCCTATGAAATGAAGATGTATGAGAATATCACCTGGACCGACGACGATCTGCTGGGCTATTACAACGAGCACCCCGAGGACTTTGAGGGCATTTCAATGGACACGGCCAACATCAATGTCCGCCATATCCTGATCACGCCCGAGGAGACCGAGCTGCCCGAGGACGCCACCGACGAGGAGAAGGCCGCCGCGGAAGCCGCCGCCCGGGAGACCGCCAAAGCCAAGGCAGAAGCGCTTTTGGAAAGTTATATGATCGACCCCTCGGAGGAGAATTTTGCCGCCCTGGCCCAGGAGAACTCCGAGGACCCCGGCTCCGTGGACAACGGCGGCCTCTATGAGGACGTGTACCCCGGCCAGATGGTCGAGACCTTCAACGACTGGTGCTTTGACCCGGCCCGCCAGAGCGGCGACACCGGCATCGTGGAGACGGACTACGGCTTCCACATCATGTATTTCGTCGGCCAGACGGACAACTATCACTGGAAGACCATTGCCGAGGAGAACTACCCCAACAGTATCATGGACACCAATATCCGTAACGCCATGCGGGAGACCCCCCTCAATCTGCACTGCGAAGACATCGCCCTCGCCGCCCTCCCCAGCCAGGACGAGGCGGAATAAGCCCGTCCCGCCGTAGGGGCGGTCATTGACCGCCCGCCGTTCCCCGCCCGAATGAGGCAACAGGCAACAGGCAACAGGCAACGGGCAACAGGCAACAGACCCGCCTGTAGGGACGGCTCTCAGCCGTCCGCCGTACCCCCGCTCCATACGAAAACAACCGCAGAGACCCGACTGGGCCTCTGCGGTCGTTCATTTTTTTACCGGCTGTATGGCGTTCCCTCTAAGGGGAGCTTTGTGCGGCGGAGGCCGTCGCGTTGGTAATAGGCTTCTGCGATGGCGGGGGCGGTGGGAATCGACGTGATCTCCCCGATGCCGATGGCTCCGTTGGCGTAGGGCAGGCCCGGCTTGTCCACCACGATGGCCTGGATCTCCGGGACCTGGTGGGCCCGGAAGAGGCCCAGGGTGCCGAATTTCCCCGTGGGTCTGCAATTGTCGTCGATGGGGTAGCGCTCCGTCAGGGCGTAGCCCATGGACATCACCATGCCGCCCTCGATCTGCCCCTCGCAGGACAGGGGGTTCACGGCCTTACCCACGTCGTGGACGCCGATCAGCTTCTTGATCCGGCCCGTCTCCCGGTCCAGGACACACATCTGGGTGGCGTAGCCGTAGGCCACGTGGCTCACGGGATTGGGCACCTGGGCGCCTAACTTGTCGGTCTTCGCCAGGTACTCCCCGTAGAACTCCTGTCCCTGCAGCTCCGCCAGCTCCCGGCCCTTCAGGGCCTGGACCAGCTTCTCGCAGGCCAGGCGCACGGCCTCGCCGGTGATGAGGGTCTGGCGGGAGCCGGAGGTGTCGCCGGAGTCCGGGGCGATCCAGGTGTTGGAGCGCTCGTAAACGATCTGCTCGGGGCGCAGCCCGGCGTTGGTGACGACCATCTGCACCAGCACGGTCCCCAGACCCTGGCCGATGCAGGAGGCGCCGGAGTAGATGTGCAGCTTCCCGTCCTCCCGGACGATGAGCTTCGCCCGGCCCCAGTCCGGAAGACCCACGCCCACCCCCGCGTTCTTCATGGCGCAGGCCAGACCCACCGGGTCCCCGGCGGCCAGAGCGGCGTCGTAATAGGGCTTCGCGGCCTCTAAGGTCTCCACCAGGCCCGTCTCCGGCCCCACGATCTGGCCGTTGGGCAGCACGCCGCCGGGGCGGATGGCGTTGCGCATCCGGAGCTCCCAGGGGGAGATTCCCACAAGCTCGGCCATCTCGTTCAGCAGGCTCTCGATGGCGAAGCAGGTCTGGGTCACGCCGAAGCCCCGGAAGGCCCCGGCGGGGGGATTGTTGGTGTACCAGGCCTCGCCCTCAATCTCAAAGTTCTGATAGGCGTAGGGCCCCGCCGCGTGGGTGCAGGCCCGCTCCAGCACCGGCCCGCCCAGAGAGGCGAAGGCGCCGGTGTCCGAGACGACCTTGGCCCGGACGCCCTGAATGACGCCGTTTTCGTCGCAGCCCAGGGTGAAGTCCATGGAGAAGGGGTGGCGCTTGGGGTGGACCAGGATGGATTCAGCCCGGCTCAGCTTCACCTTGACGGGGACCCGGGCCACCCAGGCGATCAGGGCCGCGTGGTGCTGGACCGACATGTCCTCCTTGCCGCCGAAGCCGCCGCCCACGAGTTGATTTTCCACCAGGCAGTGCTCGAAGTCCGTCCCCAGCATAGCGGCGCACTCCCGCTGGGTGGTGTGGGCGCTCTGGTCCGTGGTCAGCAGCTTCACGCCGCCGTTCTCCAGGGGCAGGGCCACGCAGCACTCGGGCTCCAAAAAGGCGTGCTCGGTCCAGGGGGTCTCGAAGTGCCGGGTCAGCACGTGAGCGGAACGGGCAATGGCCCCCGCCGCATCCCCCCGGGAGACGTGCCGGTGGGCCTGAAGGTTGCTTTCTGTCCCCTTGAAGACCAGAGGCGCGTCCGGCGCGGCGGCCTCGGCGGGATTGTGGACCGCGGGCAGGACCTCGTATTCCACCTTTACCAACTGTTTCGCGGCCTCTAAGGTCTCCCGATCCCGGGCGCAGACCAGGGCCACGGCGTCCCCCAAGTAGTGGGTCAGTTCGCCCACGCCGATCAGGGTGGGCTGGTCCTTCTGGATGTGGCCCACGTTGACCTGACCGGGGATGTCCTTCGCCGTCAGCACGCAGACCACGCCGGGCAGGGCCTCGGCCTGGGCCGTGTCGATGGACAGGACCCGGGCTCTGGGGTAGGCGCTCCGGACGGCGGAGCCGTAGCACATCCCCTCCACGTACACGTCGTCGGGGTACTTGCCGTAGCCCAGCACCTTCTCCCGCACGTCGATGCGGGGGACCCGGGCGCCCACCTGCCAGTCGGGGGCCGCGTCGTCGGGAATGCGCCCCGCCCGCAGGGCCTTCGCCGCCAGCAGGATGCCATCGATGATCTTGACGTAGCCGGTGCAGCGGCAGATGTTGTTGCGGATGGCGTAGCCCGCCTCCTCCCGGCTGGGGTCGGGGTTGACGTCCAGCAGGGCCTTGGCGGCCAGCACCATGCCGGGGATGCAGAAGCCGCACTGCACCGCCCCCGCCGCGCCGAAGGCGTAGACGAAGGCCTCCTTTTCAAAGTCGGACAGGCCTTCCACCGTCAGGACGGACTTGCCCGCCAGCTTGTCGGTCATGGGGACGCAGGCCTTGGTGAGTTTGCCGTCGATCAGCACGTGGCAGGTGCCGCAGGCGCCCTCGGAGCAGCCGTCCTTGACGCTGGTGAGGCCCAGCTCGTCCCGCAGAAAGCGCAGGAGCTTTTGATTGGTCGCGGCCTCGACCTGCCTGCCGTTTACAGTGAATGTCGTCATAATAAGCCTCCCGGAAGGTTGCGAAAACGATTCGCAAATCGTTTACGATTCCAGCAGCTTCTGTTTCGTGAACTGCAGCGTATACAGCTTGAAATACCGGCCCTTCTGGGCCAGGAGCGCCTGGTGGCTGCCCTGCTCGCAGATCTCGCCGTGGTCCAGGACGATGATGTTGTCCGCGTGCTGGACCGTGGAAAGGCGGTGGGCCACGATGAGCATGGTGCCGATGGTCTTGATGCGCTCCAGGGAGTCCTGGATCAGCAGCTCCGTCTCGGTGTCGATGTTGGCGGTGGCCTCGTCCAGGATGATGACCGAGGGCTTGTGCAGGATGGTCCGGGCGAAGCTCAAAAGCTGGCGCTGGCCCGCGGAGAAGTTGTTGCCCCGCTCCCGGACCGGCTCGTCCAGGCCCTTTTCCAGCCGCTTGATGAAGGCGTCCGCGTTGACGTACTTGCAGGCCGCCATGACCTCCTCGTCGCTGACGCCCTCCATCCGCAGCAGGAGATTGGAGCGGATGTCGCCGGAGAAAAGGAACACGTCCTGGAGCATCTGGCCGAAGTGCCGCCGCAGGGAGGCGATCTGAATGGTCTTGATGTCCCGACCGTCGATGAGGATCTGGCCCCGCTGGATGTCATAATTCCGGCAGATCAGGCTGAGGATGGTGGTCTTGCCGGAGCCGGTGGGCCCCACAAAGGCCACGGTCTGGCCGGGCAGGACGTGGAAGCTGACCCCCTTCAGCACCCATTCATCGGGCTTGTAGCAGAACCACACGTCCCGGAACTCGATCTCGCCCCGGATCTCGTCCAGAGGCTTCGCGTCGGGCTCGTCCACGATCTCGGGCACGATGTCCAGCACCGAGAAGATCTTCTCCGCCGCGGCGAAGGACTTCTGGAGCATGTCAAACTGCTCCGCTAAGTTCTGGATGGGGTTGAAGAACTTGTTGAGGAACATGTAGAAGCTGACGATGACGCCGGAGGAAATGCTCTGACCGAACCAGTGCAGGTCCTGGATGCTGCCCTTGGCGCCGAAGTAGAACAGACAGAGCACCGAAGAGATGTAGAGCATGTAGACCATGGGCCGGAAGATGCCGAAGACCATCATCCGGGCCATCTTGGCCTTCTTCAGCTCAGCGCTGCGGGCTCCGAATTCCTCCATCTTCCGTTCCTCCCGGTTGAAGCTCTGGGTGATCTTGATGCCCGAGAGGTTTTCGGAGAGGTAGGTGTTGATGGCCGTGGTGGCGTCGTTGACCCGGCGGTGGACCTTCCGGGAGAATTTGCGGAAGATGACCGTGAAGAGCACTACGAAGGGCACGAAGCAGAGGACCATCAGGGTCAGGGCGTAGTTCAGCACCAGCATGGCCCCCAGCACGCCTAAAATCACCAGGGCGTTCTTTGCCACGGTGACAAGGATGTTGGTGAACATGTAGGAGATGGAGTTGGGGTCGTTGCTGACGCGGGTCACGAGCTTGCCCACGGGAAGCTTGCTGAGCTGCTCGTGGGAGAGACGCTCAATGTGGGTGAAGGTGTCCATGCGGATCTGAGAGAGGATCTTCTGGCCCACCTTTTGCAGCAGCATGGCCTGGGCATAGGTGCAGATCAGGCTCACCACTAAAATGCCCGCGTAGACGGCCACGTAGGAGAAGAGCTTCGACAGGGGGAAGCTGCCCTTGATGAGCTCCTCAATTTTGCCGATCAGCAGGGGAGAGGCCACGTCGTAGACAATGGAGAACAGCATCACGAAGAAGACCAGAACGAACTGGCTCCGGTAGGGCTTGGCATAGCGCAGCAGCCGCCGGATGATCTCGCCGTCGGCCATATGCCGCTCAAAGCCCATGGAGGTCTTTTTGTCCTTTTCCAGCAGGAAGGCCGTCAGGAAGACCACAGCGAAGACGCCGATGACGGCGCCGACGATCAGAACGGGAAGGTACTCAGGCATGTCCGTTCCCTCCTTCCTCCTCCAACTTCTGGAGGTCCACCATCTTCCGGTAGCCGGGACAGCGCTCGTAGAGCTCCGCGTGGCTGCCCACGGCGGCGATGCGACCGTCCTCTAAGTAGAGCAGCTTGTCCATCTCCTGAATAGTGGAGATGCGGTGGGCGATCAGGATGGTGGTCTTGCCCTTCCGGGTGGCCCGGAGGTTCGCCAGGATGGCCCGCTCGGTCTTGGTGTCCACGGCGGAGACGGAATCGTCCAAAATCAGGATGGGGGCCTGCTTCATCAGGGCCCGGGCAATGGAGATGCGCTGCTTCTGCCCGCCGGAGACCGTGACGCCCCGCTCGCCCAGCATGGTCTCGTAGCCCTGCTGGAACTCCCGGATGTTGTCGTCCACGTCCGCGAGCCTGCCCGCCTCCTCCACCTGCGCCTCGGTCCAGTCGTCCACGGCGAAGGCGATGTTTTTGGCGATGGTGTCGGAAAAGAGGTAGTTGTCCTGGGGCACGTAGGCGCAGCCCGCCCGCAGGGAGTGGATCGTCACAGTGTTTACGTCGTGACCGTCCACAAAGAGGGTGCCGTCGGGCACGTTGTAGGTCCGCAGGATCAGGTCCACCAGGGTGGTCTTGCCGCAGCCGGTCTTGCCCACCAGACCCACGTTCTCCCCGGCCTCGATGCGGAAGCTGACGTTCTTCAGCACGTCAAACTCCCCGTCGGGGTAGCGGAAAGTCAGGTCCCGGAACTCGATCTCGCCCCGGACCTGTTCCAGAGGAACCGCGCCGGGGGCGTCCTTTACATCGGGCCGGGCGTCCAGCAGCTCGCCGATGCGTTTGAGGGAGGCCCTGCCCCGGGAGGTCATGTCGATGAGCTCCGACACGGCCATAACAGGCCAGATGACGGCGGTGAAATAGCCGATAAACTCCACCAGCTGCCCGGCGTTGAAGACGCCCTTCCAGACCAGATAGCCGCCGTAGCCCAGAATGATGCAGACCACGCTCTCCACGAACATGGTCACGAGCACCCGCAGCAGGACCGCGGCCTTGGTGTGGGCAATGTTGGCGGCCTCGTTCTCGTCGTTGAGCTTGCGGAAGGCCAGCAGCTCCCTGGCCTCCTTGACGAAGGCCTTGATGACGGCGATGCCCGAGAAACTCTCCTGGCTGAAGTCTGACAGTCGGGCGAAGGCCTCCTGCCGGATGTCCCACTTCTTCATCATGTACTTGCCCACCACCGTGGCAGAGGCCAGCAGCAGACCCGTAGGGATCAGGGAGAGGACTGTCAGCAGGACGTTCATGCGGAACATCTTGGTCATAGCCATCACCGCCAGCAGCAGGGCGTCGAAGAACATCATGATGCCCCAGGCGAAGCACTCCAGCACCGTGTCCAGGTCGTTGGTGAAGAGGCTCATGAGGCTGCCGACTTTGTGGACCTGGTAGTAGCTCTGGCTGAGATAGCGAGCGTTGTCGAACATCCGGTTCCGCAGCTTCTCCTCCACCTTGTGGGAGGTGCCGAAGAACATGACGCGCCAGAGGAAGCGGCCCACCACCATGGAGAAGATGATGAAGATCATGGGCATCAGGATGCGGCGCACCAGGAAGTCCATGTCGAAGGGCTGGGTCGCCCCGTCCACTGTGACGGTGCCGTCGTTGAGGCCGTTGACGACCATTTGATAGAGGTTGGGGATGATGAGCTGCAAATAGTCCACCGCGATCAGGGCCGCCAGCCCCAGCAGCAGCAGATGCAGGTACCGCAGATAGTAGCGGTTGATGTGGCGTCCGAAAATCATTCGTTTTCCCCCTCTCTGTCCGGCTGAGAATCAGACGCGGAGGCTTCTCCGCACTGGTATTCTAAGATGTCCCCCGGCTGGCAGCCTAGGGCGTCGCAGATGGCGGCCAGGGTGGAGAAGCGGATCGCGCAGACCTTGCCGGTCTTCAGCTTGGAGAGATTGACGTTGGCGATGCCGACCCGGTCAGCCAGCTCCTTGAGGCTGATCTTCCGGTCCGCCATGACCCGGTCCAAGCGCAAAACGATTTGTCCCATAAGGTACCTCCCCTCCGCGAATGCTCGCGTAGTATGTGAAAACTCGTTAATAATTATATGTTTATCGTTAATTGTGCGTTTATCATACCGCACCGAACGCCAATTGTCAAGAGAAAGACGCAAAGCAAAGCCTTCCCCGATAGGGAAGGCCTTGCCAATTTGTCATTGCGCGCCAGTGCGCACACTGGCGCGGCAATCCGCATCCCCCGTTCCCTGTTGCCTGTTGCCCGTTGCCTGTTGCCTTGTCCAGGCGGGGGACGCCGGACGGCTGAGAGCCGTCCCTACGGGCGGGGACGTCCCGTTTTGTCATTGCGAGCCAGTGCGCACACTGGCGCGGCAATCCGCATCCCCCGTTCCCTGTTGCCTGTTGCCCGTTGCCTGTTGCCTTGTCCAGGCGGGGGACGCCGGACGGCTGAGAGCCGTCCCTACGGGCGGGGATGTCCCGTTTTGTCATTGCGAGCCAGTGCGCACACTGGCGCGGCAATCCGCATCCCCCGTCCCCTGTTGCCTGTTGCCCGTTGCCTGTTGCCTCGTACGTGCGGGGGACAGTGGCCGGCTGATAGCCGGCGCTACAGGCGGCCGCCGTCAGATCTTGACCTTCTCCGCAATGACAGCGTCGGCGGCGGTGGTGAGGGCGCCGGAGAATTCCACCCGGTCGATGACACACTCCGGCCCGATGTGGACGTTGACGCCCCGGACGGTCTCGCAGTCCGTGTATTCCAGCTCGATCTCGTCGGCCTCGATCAGCTCCGCGTGCAGGCGGGGCGTACCTTTGGAAAAATACGATTTACAATTCTTGCCGAAATCGAAGAAGAAATTGAAGCTCAGACCGCCGCGGGAGACGGCGGAATCCGCCTTTTTCACCTTGACGCTGCCGCCCACGATGGACTCGATCTCGTCGCTGCCGGTCAGCTCCAGCTCCACCAGGTCCGCGTTGAGCTCGCCGTCGATCTCCACCTTACCCCTGGCCCGGAAGGTCTCGGCCTGGACGCCGCTCTCCGCGCTGAGCCTGCCGTCGATCTCTATGTTCTCGGCCCGCAGGGCGGCCTCCGCGGTCAGGGAACCGGCCACCCGGAGGCTGCCGGCCCGAATGTCGCCCTCGCCTGTCATGGTGCCGTTGATCTGGGTCTGCGGGCCCAGGGTGCAGGGCCCCTCCACGCTCATGCTGCCGCTCACGCCGACCTTTCCCCGGATCTCGCAGGGGCCCTCGATCTCCAGGCGCCCGGCGACCTCCGCGTCGCCGTTCACCAGGCAGCCGCCATCCGCGCAGAAGGCGCCGAAGACCGCCAGCTTGTCGGCCTGGACTGTGCCCTCCACGCTGCCGCTGCCGTAGCAGCTCAGGGGCCCGTGGACCAGTACGCAGCCCTCTTCGATTTTCCCGGAGCCGGGAATGCTGAGCTCGTCGCACTCCACGTCGCCCTCAATTTTCCCGGCCCCTGCGATGAGGACCTTGCCAAAGCGTCCGCCTCTCCGTCTGCCGACGCCTAAAATCTCCAGATTTTCATATTCACTCATGGGTAAACGCTCCTTTCAAGCTGTCCAATAATTGTATCTGCTCGTCGCCCAGCATCAGGCTCACGGCCTCCAGCTCCTCCAGCGGGAAGCGGTGGACGCCATAGCGGTTCCGCACCACCAGCAGAGGCTTCGGGGCCTCGGTCTGGGGGGGATTCATCTGGTTCGCCAGCTCCTCCAGGGAGGCGCTGCGGTCCAGGATCTGTTCCAGCCGGGGGATGATCTGCTCCCGGCGGAAGAAGGTCTCCTGCCCGGTGGAGGTGGATTTTCGGAGAAACCAGTCCTCGGGGATCAGCCCCATCCGCTTCCACCGATAGAGGGCGCCGTAGGAGACGCCGAACATCTCCAGCAGCTCCCGCTTGGAAATATAAGTCGGGTCCATAGCTGCTCCTTTCTTTAACATTGTTACGTAACATTGTTACTATTTGCACTATAGCATAACATTGTTACGTTGTCAAGCGTTAAATTTCAGTTTTTGGATATTTTTTGGCGGTCGGGGGCAGTCACCAGTGACCAGTGACCAGTCACCAGTCACCAAACCCGCCTGTAGGGACGGCTCTCAGCCGTCCGCAGTCCCCCGCCCGGACGCCCTCTCAACCGTCATCGGGCTTCCGTGAGACGCCCGATGCCACCTTCCCCCCAAGGGGAAGGCTATCCCGCCAGTAGGGACGGCTCTCATGACTGCCCCTACGACGGGGGGACGGCGGGCAGATTACCCGCACCCGCAATCGGTAGCGCCGATTATCAATCGGCCCGGGTCGGCATATTGCCGACGCTACAGGCGGCGGGGAATGCGGCGGCCAAGGTCTGGCCGCCCTACGGTGGGAACGGCGGGACGGGAGACCCGTCCCCTACAGGCGGGACCGTGGCGCACACTGTGCGCCGCTACCGGGCGGTTACTCCTAACTTCTTACCTCTTCCTTCTTACTTCTAACTTTTTCCTTCTTACTTCCACTGCCGCCAGAACGGTATGAAAAACTTCCCCGCCGCCGGTGATGGCGTCGGGGAAGTCGGAAACAAATTGGATTAGACCGTCGGCTTGAAGCTGTCCTTCAGGCTGACGCTGCGGTTGAAGACCAGATGGCTCTCGCGGCTGTCCTTGCTGTCCAGGCAGAAATAGCCCAGGCGCATGAACTGGAAGTGGCCGGGGGGCACGACGCCCGCCAGGGAGGCTTCCACCTTGCAGCCCGTCAGGATCTCCAGGGAGTCCGGGTTCAGACAGCTTAAGAAATCCTTGTCGGCGGCGTCGGGCTCGGGGTCGGAGAAGAGGTTGTCGTAGAGCCGGACCTCGGCGTCCTTGGCGGTCAGGGCGTCTACCCAGTGGATGGTCGCGCCCTTGACCTTCCGCCCGTCGGCGGGGTTGCCGCCCCGGGAGTTGGGGTCGTACTCGGCGTAGATCTCGGCAATGCTGCCGTCGGGGTTCTTTTTGCAGCCGGTGCAGGTGACGAGATAGGCGCCTTTCAGCCGGACCTCGTTGCCGGGGTAGAGCCGCTTATACTTGGGGATGGGGGCCTCTAAGAAGTCCTCGGCCTCGATCCAAAGCTCCCGGCTGAAGCTGACTTCCCGGGTCCCGTCCTCGGGCCGGTTGGGGTTGTTCTCCACGTCGAAGAGCTCGGTCTTGCCCGCGGGGTAGTTGGTGATGACCAGCTTGACCGGGTGCAGCACCGCCATGACCCGCTGGGCGGTCTCGTTCAGGTCCTCCCGCAGGCAGTGCTCCAGGAAGGCGTACTCCACCGTGGAGGGGTTTTTCGCCACGCCGATGCGCTCGCAGAAGTTCCGGATGGACTGGGGCGTATAGCCCCGGCGGCGCAGGCCGCAGAGGGTGGGCATCCGGGGGTCGTCCCAGCCGGAGACCCGGCCTTCCTCCACTAACTTGCGGAGCTTGCGCTTGGACATGACGGTGTGGTCGATGCCCAGCCGGGCGAACTCAATTTGACGGGGCTTGTGGTAGGGGATGGAGACGTTGGAGACCACCCAGTCGTAGAGGGGCCGGTGCTCCTCATACTCAAGGGAGCAGAGGGAGTGGGTGATGCCCTCCAAAGCGTCCTGGATGGGGTGGGCGAAGTCGTACATGGGGAAGATGCACCACTTGGTCCCCTGGCGGTGGTGGTCGATGTAGCGGATGCGGTACATGACCGGGTCCCGCATGTTGAAGTTGCCGGAGGCCAGGTCGATCTTGGCCCGGAGGGTGCGGCTGCCCTCGGGGAACTCCCCGGCCCGCATCCGCCGGAAGAGGTCCAGGTTCTCCTCCACGGGGCGGTCCCGATAGGGGGAGACGGCGGGCACGCCGATGTCGCCCCGGTTGGCCTTGAACTCCTCGGGGGAGAGGTCGCAGACGTAGGCCAGGCCCTTTTTAATGAGCTCCTCGGCAAACTGATAGGTCTGTTCAAAGTAGTCGCTGCCGTAGAAGAAACGGTCGCCCCAGTCGAAGCCCAGCCAGTGGATGTCCTCCTGGATGGCCTCGACGAACTCGGTGTCCTCCTTGGCGGGGTTGGTGTCGTCCATGCGGAGGTTGCACAGGCCGCCGTACTTCTCCGCGGTGCCGAAGTCGATGACCAGGGCCTTGCAGTGGCCGATGTGCAGGTAGCCGTTGGGCTCCGGCGGGAAGCGGGTGTGGACGGTCATGCCGGCAAACTGTCCGCCGGGAGCCAGGTCCTCGTCGATGAAGGCGTGGATAAAGTTTCTGGATTCCGCCTTGAGCTCCGGATTTTTCAGTTCTTCTTCCATGATCTCATTCCTCCCGGAAAAAATTTTCTCTATTATACTACATCTTATATTGTAATGCAATTCTTTTTTTTCAAAAACGGCGGAGGCGGTTCGTCACAAAAAATTAACGGATTTCCAAAAATTTTTGTTGTCAATTGCATGGAAATACGGTAAAATATACAGGAATGAAACGCAAAGGAGTGGTTTCCGTGGCAAAGGACATCAAATTCAAGCGCGTGCTGCTGAAGGTCAGCGGCGAGGCGCTGGCGGGCGACGCCCACCGGGGCCTGGATTTCGCTGTCATTGGCGAGGTCTGCGAGGTCGTAAAGCGCTGCGTGGAGGCCGGGGTCCAGATCGGCGTCGTCGTAGGCGGCGGCAACTTCTGGCGCGGGCTCAAGGACGGCGGCGACAAGATGCAGCGGGTCCGGGCCGACTACATGGGGATGCTGGCGACGGCCATCAACGCCCTGGCGGTCTGCGACGCCCTGGAGCAGCACGGCGTTCCCGCCCGGGTCATGACCGCCATCGATATGCCCCGCATCGCGGAGCCCTACGTCCGGGACAAGGCCATCCGCCACCTGGAGAAGGGCCGCGTTGTGGTCTTCGGCTGCGGCACCGGCAACCCCTTCTTCTCCACCGACACCGGCGCGGTGCTCAAGGCCGTGGAGATCAGCGCCGACGCCATCCTGCTGGCCAAGAACATCGACGGCGTCTACTCCGCCGACCCGGCCAAGGATCCCACGGCAGTCAAGTTCGACCGCATCAGCTTCGAGGAGGTCCTGGCCCGCCGCCTGGGGGTCATGGACTCCACCGCCACCAGTCTCGCCATGGACAACCACATGCCCATTCTCGTCTTCGCCCTGAAGGACCCGGAGAACATCTACCGGGCCGTCACCGGCGCGGAGATCGGAACCCTCGTATCGGAATAAGGACAATCAGAAAAGGAGGAACAGAATATGTCAGTTGATTTCAAGGAATTCACCAGAAAAATGGAAAAGACCCTGGACGTGCTCCAGGAGGACTTCGGCGCCATCCGCACGGGCCGTCCCAACGCCCGGGTCCTGGACCGTATCACCGTGCCCTACTACGGCGTGGATACCCCCATCGGCCAGGTGGGCACCATCAACTCCCCCGACGCCCGGACCCTGATGATCCAGCCCTGGGACAACAGCCTGCTGAAGCCCATTGAGAAGGCCATCCAGGTCTCCGACCTGGGCATCAACCCCCAGAACGACGGTCGCGTGATCCGGCTGATCTTCCCCCAGCTCACCGAGGAGCGCCGCAAGGAGCTGACCAAGCAGGTCAAGAACCTGGGCGAGGGCGGCAAGGTCGCCATGCGCAACATCCGCCGGGACGCTATGGACTACATCAAGAAGCTGAAGAAGAACTCGGAGATCACCGAGGACGACCAGAAGAAAGCGGAGAAGGATTTGCAGGAGCTCACCGACAAGTACATCAAGAAGGTGGACGAGGCCTGCGCCGTCAAGGAAAAGGAGCTCATGGAGCTGTGAGAAAAAGCGGGCCTAAGGGCCCGCTTTTTCAGGGACTAGTGACTAGTGACTAGGGACTAGGGAGCAGGCGGCAGGCACGCATGTAGCGCGGGCAATCTGCCCGCTCAAAGCCTTCCCCTTGAGGGGAAGGTGCCCCAGTGCGCACACTGGGGCGGATGAGGTGGCCCATCGATCTGAACCGGGTCACGACAGGAGCGGCCCCGTAGCGGGTGGAAAAAAACGCCCCTTCTTGCAGGGCCCAGTAGTCTGGGAGGACAGTTGGGAGTTAGATAAATAATGGTGATTAACAATGGCAAGAGAAAGAAAAACAACATCTAAAATAAAAATATATGCTCCTGAACTCTTGCATTCGGAAGCAGAAGTCATAAAGTGGTATATGCCAGTTATCGATGCATTGCTCAGACTAGATGGTGAAGCAAGCAAAAAGGATGCGATTAACAAAGTTATTGAACTGAACAAAGTAACGAGCGAAGAATTATCTAGAACCATCAAGAGCGGCGAATCAGCATTGATTAGAAGAATTGAGTTTGCAAGAAATGATCTTCGCGTAGAAGGGTTTATTGATGGCACTGTTAGAGGTATTTGGAAGCTAACAGAGCTTGGAAAAAGAATTATTATTACAGAAGATTTGGCAGGGAAAATAAGAGCTAAGTCTATAAGAATTTCAGGTATTCTTAGAAAGAACAAAAAACTTATTGAACCATTGCCTATCCCTCAGATTGATCTTTCCGCATATTATTTGTTTAGAAACAGCAAACAATCATACAATCAAGTTATTGACGAACAAGCCGTAAAAGCAGAACGAGATGCTGACGAAGGGCTATTGAATGATTTAGCAGAATCGGCAGTTCTGGTTGCTTCAAAACCATTACAGTATAATACTCTTCCCAAGAGGAGAAGTGACCCAATTGAACTTCATGGGCGCATGACATACCCTCGAAGCAAGACTACAGCAATTAATGCTCTATCGTGGGCAAATTATTGTTGTGAGATTGATTCAGCGCATTCAACTTTTTTGCGCCGTAATTCAACATGCCAATACACAGAACCGCACCACCTTGTTCTTATGGCATATCAAAGTCAGTTTGAAGTGTCGCTTGATGTAGAAGAAAACATTGTTTCACTCTGTTGCTCTTGCCACAAGCAAATTCATTACGGAGCTGATTCTGAACGGCTATTGCAACAACTCTTTCTGGAACGAGAAGAGCGGTTGATATCTGTAGGAATAATTATAACTATGAAACAGTTGTTATCAATGTACGCTTTATGTGATAACCTAGACCAGTAAGCAAATGCAAAAGCAAATCAGGAGTTTATTCCATGAAAAAAATGGATACTTGTGATGATTGTACTTGTTCTACTATTGACAGCCTGCGCTAATTCAAATAACGAACAAACGGAGGAAGTGGCAATGGAAAAGACAACAATCAAATGTATTTCCTCTTTCGCCTGCGACGCTGTATTTTTCGGCGACTCCATCACCGCGGACGGGAACTTCGACGAACTGTTTCCGGACTTGAATATCGTCAATCTCGGCGTCTACGGCGATACCCTGGACGACCTTCTGCGCCGGGTCCCGGCAGTGAAGGCCCGAAACCCCGCCCGCATCTTTCTGCTGGGGGGAATCAACAGTCTCACCGGAGGCAACACTTCCGTTTGCCTGTCAAAATACAGGGCGCTGGTCGCCGCCCTGCGCGAGGCCTGCCCTCGGGCGGAGCTCATCGTCCAATCCGTGCTCCCCGTTGGTGCAGAGCTTGAAGCCCTCTATGACATCCGAAATGAGGAGGTCCGGGCCTTCAACGCAGGTCTCCGGGCCCTGGCCGAACGCCGCGGTCTGGCCTTCGCGGACCTGTACGCCGCCTACGAAAAGGACGGCGCCTTGGACCCCGCCCTGACCCGGGACGGGCTGCATCTGAACTTCAACGCCTACGGCCCCTGGGCGGAGGCCATTTCTCCGCTTTTGCCCTGCAAGCAGGATCGAGACAAGGGAAGGGAACAACGATGAATGATCTGACTGTATCGGAAGCTGAACAGACCCTGTACCGCCGTCTTTCGACGCTGATCGAGGACAGGAAGCACGCGCTGTCCCAGGCGGTCAATACGGCGATGGTGTTTCTCTATTGGGAGATCGGCGAGATGATCAGCAGCGAGATCCTGGACTCCGGCAGAGCGGATTACGGGAAGCAGATCGTCGGGCAGCTCTCGGAGAAGCTGAGCCAGCAATATGGAAAGAGTTTCCACAAGTCCTCGGTCTTCCGGATGATCCAGTTCTATGAGGAATTCCCGAACAAGCAGATTGTTGCGACGCTGTCGCAACAATTGACGTGGTCCCATTTCGTGCTGGACGGGAAGGACTATTATATGGACCTCCTGTTCTATCACCGCTCCCTCCACCGTCTGGTCCTGATCGAGTTGAAGCTCGGACCCTTCGAGCCGGAACACAAGGGACAGGTCGAGCTGTATCTGCGCTGGCTGAAAAAGCACGAGACCTGCGAGGGCGAAGAAGACCCGATCGCGCTGATCCTCTGCGCGGAAAAATCAAGAGAGACCGTAGAGCTGATGGAGCTGAACGAAAGCAGGATCCATGTGGCGCAGTATTTGACAAAAATGCCGCCTAAGAAGCTTTTGGAAGAAAAACTTGCCATTGCCATCGCCAGCGCGAGAGAGCAATTGGAGCAGCGAGGGATATAATATGCCGATCTTCAACAAAAAGAACCCCGAGGCCGCCCCGCAGGCGGTGCCCACCCACATCGCCATCATCATGGACGGCAACGGACGCTGGGCGAAAAAGCGGGGTCTGCCCCGGACCGCGGGGCACAAGGTGGGAGCCGAGGCCTTCCGCACCATTGCCAACTACGCCAAGTCCATCGGCCTGCGCTATCTGACGGTCTACGCCTTCTCCACCGAGAACTGGAAGCGCTCTGAGGAGGAGGTCAGTGCCATTATGGAGCTGCTGGAGAAGTACCTCCGGGAGGCCATCCGGGACATGGACAAGAACCGGGTCCGCTTCTGCTTCTTCGGGGACCTGACCCGCCTCTCCCCGGCCCTCCAGGCCGAGGCCGCCGAGGCCGTGGAGCGCTCCCGGCAGTACGAGGGCGTCCAGGTCAACTTCTGCCTGAACTACGGAGGCCGGGACGAGATCCTCCGGGCTGCCCGGGCCTTTGCGGCCCGCTGCGCCGCCGGGGAGGCGAAGCCCGAGGACCTGACCGAGGAGGCCTTCTCAAATCTGCTCTGGTCCGCCGGGGTCCCGGACCCGGACCTGGTGATCCGGCCCAGTGGGGAGGAGCGCATCTCCAACTTCCTGCTCTGGCAGAGCGCCTATGCCGAGTACTATTTCACCGACACCCTCTGGCCGGACTTCGGGCCGAAGGACCTGGATCTGGCCATCGAGGCCTACAACAAGCGCAGCCGCCGCTACGGCGGCGCGAAATAGCGGCGATCGGCCTCCGGCGCGGAGGCTCAGGCTGTCAAAGAACGATCTGCACAAAATTCCCGGAAGAGCAGGACAAGTTGAAAGTTGAAAGTGAAAAATTGAAAGTTGTGGTATCGTTCAAATTGCGATTTGAACGATGAGAAAAGAAACATAGAAATACGGACGGTTCATTCGCTGTAATGAACTGGTATCTGCACGATAGAGCAGGAAGCGGCCTGTTTTAAGGTTTTTTCCTTTTTTCAAATGGCAATTTGAAAAACTCCTCCATTTTCAACTTTCAACTATCAATTTTCAACTATATTTGATACACGGAATCGGCCTCCGATACGGAGGCTGATCGCATCTGAGACAATTCTGAGAGAACGAGGAACAACGATGAACCAAGCAACCATCCACGGCTTTGCGCCTGTCCGGGCGCGGGCCTTCCCGGAGCTGGAGGGCAGCCTGCGGGAGTACGTCCACGAGAAGACCGGCGCCCAGCTCTGCTGGCTGGACCGGCCCGACGAGAACAAGAGCTTTGCCATTGCCTTCAAGACCGTCCCCGAGGATTCCACCGGCGTCTTCCACATCTTAGAGCACGCTGTCCTCTGCGGCTCCGACAAATACCCCCTCCGGGATCCCTTCGTGGAGCTGCTAAAGACCTCGGTGCAGACCTACCTCAACGCCTCCACCTACCCGGACAAGACGGTCTATCCGGTCTCCAGCCGCAACGACCGGGACCTGCTGAACCTGATGGACATCTATCTGGACGCGGTGTTCCACCCCGCCGTCTACCGCAGGCCCGAGATTTTCCTGCAGGAGGGCTGGCGCTGGGAAGGGGAGGGGGAAGCCCTCTGCCTCCAGGGCGTCGTGCTCAACGAGATGAAGGGCTCCCTGGCCGCTCCCCAGCGGGTGCTGGAGCGGGAGCTGGACCGGCTGCTCTATCCCGACACCTGCTACCGCTTCTGCGCCGGAGGCGAACCGGCCCACATCCCGGAGCTGAGCTGGGAGCGGCTTTTGGACTGTCACCGGAGCTTCTACCACCCCTCTAACGCCCGCATCTGCCTGGTGGGCTCCGTGGACCTGGAGGCCTGTCTGGAAAAGCTCGACGGCTTCCTGCGGGACTATGACCGGCGGGAGCTCTGCTTCGACATCCCCATGCAGGGGCCTCTGCCCGCCCAGCGCCGCACCGTGCCCTATGCCATCGGCGCCGGGGAGGACCCGGCGGAGCGGGCCGTCGTGGCCTGCGCCGTCCAGCTTGCCCGATTTGACGACGATTTGCGGAACAATCTCTTCTCCCTGCTCTGCGACTACCTGACCGACGACGATGACGCGCCCCTGAAGCGGGCCGTGCTGGACGCGGGCCTGGCCCAGGACTTTGAGATGGACCTGATGGACGGGGTTCAGCAGAGCGTGGGCTACTGGGCCGCCTGGAACACCGACCCCGCGGAGCAGCCCGCTCTGGAGCGGCTGGTCCGGGAGACCCTGACCCGGCTCACGGCCCAGGGCCTGGACCGGGAGCGGCTGGAGGCCTGCTTCCGCCGCTTTGCCTTTGAGCTCCGGGACCGGGACAGCGGTTCCACCCCCCGCAGTCTGGCGGAGGCGCTGGACATGCTGGACACCTGGCTCTACGGCGGAGACCCCGCCCAGGGCCTGCTGGCGGAGGAGGCCCTGGCGGAGCTGGAGGCGGCCCTGCAAACCGACGCCCCGGAGCGCCTGCTGCGGGAGCTCTTTTTGGACGATTCCCACGCCGCCGTGCTGACCCTGCTGCCCTCCACGACCCTGGCGGCGGAGCAGGCCGCGGCGGAGCGGGCCCTGTTCCGGGCCGAGGCTGCCCGTCGGAGCGCGGCGGACTGGGCCCGGCAGGCGGAAGAGGCTGAGGCCCTGCACCGCTGGCAGCAGACGCCGGACAGCCCGGAGGCCCTGGCCTCCATCCCCCTGCTGCGGCTTTCGGACCTGGCGCAGGAGCCGGAGCCCCTGCCCGTGACCGAGGCTCGGCTGGCGGGGACCCCGGTGCTGCGCCATCGCACGGGCGGCAGTCTGGCCTTTCTGCGGGCCCACTTTGAGGCCTCGGACCTGGACCTGGAGGAGCTGCCCCGGCTGGCGCTGCTCTGCGAGCTCCTGGGCTGCATGGGGACCCGACGCTATGACAGGGGCCGTCTGCCCCTGGAGCTGATGCGGAACCTGGGCCGTCTGGATTTCCGGCCCACGATTTTGGAGGGCCGGGAGCCGGGCCATTGCCGGGTCCTGCTGACCGGCCTGCTGGCCTGCCTGCCGGAGCAGGCGGAGGCCGCGGCGGAGCTGCTGTCCGAGCTGCTCACCGCCACGGTCTGGGAGGACCTGCCCCTGCTGCGGGACAACCTCCAGCAGATGGCCTTGGAGGCCGGGAAGCGCCTGACCGGCGCCGGACAGCGCTATGCCATCACCCGCGCCTCCGCCCGGCTCAGCGCCCGCGGCGCGGCCAATGAGTATAAGGGCGGCCTGGAATACCTCCGCTGGCTCAGGACGGTCAGCGCTGCCGACGACGCAGCCCTTCGGGACCTGCTGGGGGAGCTGTCCGCTCTGGCCCGGCGCCTGGTGACGCGGGAACGGCTGACCCTCTCCTGCAACGAGCGGGTCTCCGACGCGGCCCTGAATGCGCTGCTCCGGGCAGTGCCCGTGTCGGGACTGCCTCTTCCCCCCGAGGCGGCCTACGCTATGGGCGGCGCCCGGCGGGAAGGCGCGGCCATCCCTGCCGCCGTGGGCTTTGCCGCCGCCGCGGGGAATCTGCGCCGCCGGGGCAGAGCCTTCAACGGCCACTATCCCGTCCTGTGCACGGTGCTGAACTACCTCTACCTCTGGCAGGAGATCCGGGTCCGGGGCGGGGCCTACGGCTGCGGCTTCAGCGCCTACGGAAACGGGGACCTGAACTGCTACAGCTATCGGGACCCACAGCCGGGCCGTTCCCTCCGCATCTTCCGCGGGGCCGCCCGGTGGCTGCGGGACTACTGCGCCGGGGAGCCGGACCTGACGGGCTTCATCCTGGGCTCCGCCTCGGCTTTGGACCCCCTGCGGGACGCGGAGACGAAGCTCAGCACCGCGGAGCAGCGCCGCCTGCGGGGCCTGTCCGAGGAGACCGTGAATCGCTGGTATCGGGAGCTGCTGGAGACCACCCCCGCCGACCTGCTGGCCCTGGCTCCGGCGCTGGAGGAGCTGGCCGAGGAGAACGCCGTCTGCGTCGTGGCCTCCGCCCCCCTGCTGGAGCCCTGCGGGGTAACGCAGGTGAGAATGGACAACGAATGACCCGCCTGTAGGGACGAGCATTGCTTGTCCGCCGTTCCCCGTACGGGCGAGGTAAGAAGTAAGAGGTAAGAAGTAAGAGGTAAGCCGTAGGGGCGCTCACTGAGCGCCCGCCGTCCCCCCGTCCGGAAACAGTTGAAAGTTGAAAGTGAAAAGTTGAAAGTTGTGGTATCGTTCAAATTGCGATTTGAACGATGAGAAAAGAACCATAGAATTACGAATACGTTCTCTGACAGTCTGGGGTCAAGCATTGCCTGTCCGCCGTTCCCCGCAGTATAACTTTCCCTCATAACCGAAATAAAAACAATTCATGCCTTCCTTCGGGAAAGGGCTTGCAAAATCTGCGCGGAGCTTGTATAATAGCCTGTGGGGAGTTTGTCGGGCGAATTCGCCGCTCCGGCCTCCCGGAAAATATATGGGTCGTCTGACCCCTGCGCGATCAATACGCAAAAGGAGAAGAATCATGCTGAAACTCTACGAAACCGGTATCTATCTTGTTGACGGCGAGAAGATCGTTACGGATCCCGCCCAGCTTCCCAAGCAGGTCTCTCAGGAAGAAGCCAGCAAGGGCACCATGGCCTATGGCATCCTGAAGGCCCACAACACCACGGACGACATGGAGAACCTCAAGCTGAAGTACGACTCCATGGCCTCCCACGACATCACCTATGTCGGCATCATCCAGACGGCCCGGGCCTCCGGCATGAAGGAGTTCCCCCTGCCCTACCTGCTGACCAACTGCCACAACTCCCTCTGCGCTGTCGGCGGCACCATCAACGAGGACGACCACAAGTTCGCCCTGTCCTGCGCCCACAAGTACGGCGGCATCTATGTTCCCACCAACCTGGGCAACATCCACTCCCTGAACCGGGAGCTCATGGCCGGCTGCGGCAAGATGATTCTGGGCTCCGACTCCCACACCCGCTACGGCGCCCTCGGCACCCTGGCCGTAGGCGAAGGCGGCGGCGAGCTGGCCAAGCAGCTGGTTGGCCGTACCTACGACTTCAAGCGTCCCGGCGTCATCGCCATCTACCTGACCGGCAAGCCCAAGCCCGGCGTCGGCCCCCACGACGTGGCCCTGACCCTGGTGGGCGAGACCTACAAGAACGGCTACGTGAAGAACAAGGTCATGGAGTTCGTCGGCCCCGGCATCGCCAACCTGCCCATCGAGTACCGCAACGCCATTGACGTTATGACCACCGAGACCACCTGCTGGTCCTCCATCTGGGTCACGGACGACGAGACCAAGCGCTACCTCACCATCCACGGCCGTCCCGAGGACTACAAGGAGCTGAAGCCCGCCCCCATCACCTACTATGACGGCTGCGTCTACGTGGACCTCTCCAAGATCGAGTGCACCATCGCCATGCCCATGCACCCCTCCAACATCTACACCATCCATGAGCTCCAGGAGAACGCTGCGGACATCCTCCATCTGGTGGAAGAGAACGCCAACAAGCAGCTCAAGAAGGTCAAGATGGACCTCTCCTCCAAGTTCCATGACGGCGCCATCTGGTGCGACCAGGGCGAGATCGCCGGCTGCTCCGGCGGTACCTACGACTCCATCTGCGCCGCCGCCGACATTCTGAAGGGCAAGTCCACCGGCAACGGCGTCTTCTCCCTGAGCTTCTATCCCGGCTCCATGCCCGCCCTGGCCTCCCTGATCAAGACCGGCCGTGCGCTGGACATCGTCTCCTCCGGCGCTCTGCTCCGCGAGTGCTTCTGCGGTCCCTGCTTCGGCGCCGGCGACACCCCCGCCAACGGCGAGTTCTCCATCCGTCATACCACCCGGAACTTCCCCAACCGCGAGGGCTCCAAGCCCGGCGAGGGCCAGATCTCCGCGGTCGCCCTGATGGACTCCCGCTCCATCGCCGCCACCGCCGCCAACGGCGGCAAGCTGACCGCCGCCTCCGACATCGAGGTGGAGTACACCGATCCCGCCTACTTCTTCGACAAGGGCATCTACGAGAAGCGCATCTACAACGGCTGGCAGAAGGCCGAGCCCGAGCATGAGCTGAAGTTCGGTCCCAACATCAAGGACTGGCCCGACATGCCCGCTCTGACCGACGACCTGCTGGTCAAGGTCTGCTCCTACATCACCGACCCCGTCACCACCACCGACGAGCTGATCCCCTCCGGCGAGACCTCCTCCTACCGCTCCAACCCCGAGCGTCTGTCCGAGTTTGCCCTGTCCCGCCGCGACCCCGAGTACGTGGGCCGCTCCAAGGTCCTGCGTCAGTTCGACCGCGACCGCCGCGCCGGCAAGGGCCTGAGCGACGAGGTTATCAAGGTTTACGAGGCTCTGGAGAAGGCCGGCTTCAAGGTTGACCGCGAGGGCACCGACATCGGCTCCACCATCTACGCCAACTGCCCCGGCGACGGCTCTGCCCGTGAGCAGGCCGCCTCCTGCCAGCGCGTCATGGGCGCCTCCGCCAACCTGGCCCGCTCCTACGCCACCAAGCGCTATCGCTCCAACTGCATCAACTGGGGCATGGTCCCGTTCCTGACCGAGGACAACGAGGAATTCGAGCTGGGCGACTACGTCTTCATCCCCGGCGTCCGTGAGGCCGTTCTCGAGGCGAAGGACAACTTCCCCGCCTACGTCGTCAAGGCCGACGGCACCGTCAAGGAGATCAAGCTCTCCCTGGGCGGTCTGACCAAGGACGAGCGCCAGATCATCGCCGACGGCTGCCTGATCAACTACTACCGCAACAACTAAGCTTTGCTGAAAGCGCCTCCCGGCCACCGGGAGGCGCTTTTTCATAAACCCCGCTGATTTTCAATTGAAAATCAGCGGGGTTTATGATATAATAGCTAAAAAGGAGGTATCGACGTTATGTTTTTGGACCGTGAACGCTATCTGTACCGCAAGCCGCAGCTTGTGGAGGTCATCTGCCAGCTCCGCTTCCCCACCATTCTCTCCATTTCCGCCCGGGAGCCCGCCGACTTCCAGGAGGCCATTCGCCGGGATTTCCCCCAGTACCAGCGGCTCCAGGAGCAGCCGCAGCCCAAGCTGACCGGCGTGCCCGGCAGCTTCCGGGTGGAGGAGAGCCCCAGGGTCATCAACTACCAGTTCCTCTCCGCCGACGGGAAATGGAAGGTCAATCTGACCAACACCTTCATCTCCCTGGCGACCCCGGCCTATACCAAGTGGGAGGACTTCGCCGCCAAGCTGGACCTGGTGCTGTCCCAGTTCATCCCCATCTACCAGCCCGCCTATTTTGAACGGGTGGGGCTGCGCTACATCAACGTCTTCTCCCGCAAGGCCCTGGACCTGGAGGAGGTGCCCTTCCGCGAGCTCTTCCAGCCCGGCTATCTGGGTCTGCTGGGGGAGGAGGACGTGCGGGAGGAGAGCTTCGCCCGCTCCGGCCAGGACATCGAGATGCAGGCCTCCGGCGGCTGCAGGATCAAGATGCACGTGGGCCCCGGCATGATCCAGCGGGGCAAGGTCAAGGACCAGGAGATCAAGTTCATCTTGGACAACGACGTGTTCATGAACGGCAAGCTGCCCGTGGCCCAGTGCGCCCCGGCCCTGCAAACCGTCCACATCCAGGCGGACCGGCTCTTCGCCGGCGCCCTGACCCAGCGCCTCCACGAGGCCATGGAGCCCGCGCTTATAGAGTGAAGCTTCGCAGAATAATAGGAGGGACCGCGGAAAAATCCGCGGTCCCTCCTAATAATCATCCATGGATTTACGGCTCCGGCGTATAGCGCAGTACGCCGTGGAGCCGCTTGATGTAGCCGGAGCCCGGCGGGAAGAGGGAATAGGTGACGCCCAGGCCGGAGACGGAGTGCAGCACCAGCAGGCCCTCGTCCCGGAGCTCCAGATAGACCATGATGTGCCAGCCCGATTCGGGGTCGTGGTCCAGCAGCAGGTCCCCCGGCTTCAGCTCGTCTGAGATGCGTGCCAGATAGTCCGCCCCCTCCTCGTACTTGCCCCGGTCCAGAACGTGCTCAAAGGTCTCGGAGTTCCAAAGGGCCTTACAGACCAGGTCCTCATAGGGCCGGAACCCGGAGTAGGTGAACATCCAGTTTACATAACCCGAACAGTCGATGACCGTGGGAATGCCTTCCTCCCCCAGCTCGTAGGCGTCGTCCACCCACTCCGCCCCTAAGGCCAGCTCGGCGGTCTCCAGCAGCTTCCGCTGCCAGCCCCGGACCGCCAGGCCGTACTCGGTCTCGCATTGCAGGGCCGGAGCGCCCGGATAGCGGCTGTAACGGTACAGCAGGCACAGGAAGTCCAGGCGGGTCATGGGCTTGTCGGGGGAGAGGGTATAGGCGGTGGTGCCGGGGAGCAGAGCCTCCGTCAGGGCCCAGCGCCAGGCTGCCAGCTCCTCCGGGTCCGCGGGGAGGTCCACATAGCGCCCCTCCTCCGGGGCGGCCTCGGCCTCCGCGCCGCGGCGCTCCCAGCCTTGGACATAGCGCCGGAGGAGCAGCAGGGCGTCGGTTCGGCTCAGGACCCGGTTGGGCTCCGCCTCGGAGACGGCGACCAGGCCCTGCTCCGCGCACCAGTGCAGCGGCGCATACCAGCGGGCCGCCTCCGGCCAGGCCGGGAGGGCGTCAGCGCAGCGGGAATGGGGGACGGGCTCGTAGGCATAGCGGTGGAGCCAAAGGGCAGCCTGTTTCAGGGTGAGGCGGCTGCCTAAGGTGCTCAGGATGCAGTCGGCAGGGGCAGTGATCCCGGCCTCCTGGGCCCAGCAGAGGGCGTCATAAGCGTCCGCGTCCGGCGGGAAAAGCCGAGACAAGCCGCCTGCCGCGGGGACCACCGACGCCGCCAGCAGGCAGAGCGCCAGAAAGAGCAGAAAGAACCTGCGCCGGATGTGCATGACGGGAACTCCTTTCGTTGAGGCTGAAAAGCCTTCCCCTTGGGGGCACAACAGTCCGGGGGACTGTTGTGTGTTTTATCACCATTTGCGCAGCTATGCTGCGGAAATGGTATCCTTCACGAAATAGGTGGCAGCGCCGGAGGCGCTGACGGATGAGGGGACGTCCGTGCGGGGGACGACGGCCCCTACGTGGGCACCGCCGGTTCGGCCTGGCAGGCCGTTTCCACGGCGGCCAGGAAGGCCTTTGCGCCTCGGAAGGCCTGGAAGCTCAGGCAGCCCTGGGCCGTTTCCAGCCGCAGGGAGAAGGGGATCAGGAAGCGTTTGACCTCGGCCTTCGCCCCGCCCAGCTCCACGGACCGCAGCCCTAAGCCCAGCCCCGCCGGGAACTCCAGCTCCGCCAGGGTGAGGACGGAACCGTTCAGAAAGGCCCAGACCCGGCCCAGCGGCTTTTCGTCAACGGCGACGCTGGCGGAGATGTAGAGCCCCCGCTGGTCCGCATAGCCCCGCGCCCGAGCCTCTTTCAATAAATTGTCTTCCATACAGTTTCCTCCAAACAATCGAAACAAGGCCCCGCAGCGTCCCCGCTCGGACAAGGTTGTAGGGACGGCTCTCGGTCGTCCGCAGGACCCCGCGCCTGTAGGGGCGGTCATTGGCCGCCCGCAGGACCCCTCGCCTGTTGGGGCGGTCAGCCGTCCGCATCCCTCCGCCCGGTAGCGGCGCACAGTGTGCGCTACGGGACTGCCGTAGGGGACGGGTCCCCCGTCCCGCCGTCCGTCCCCCGCCGTAGGGCGGCCAGACCCTGGCCGCCGTCTGCACGGGGCGTCGTGGGCGCCGCCCCCTACGATTTCTCCCACCGTAAGGGCGGTTCTGTAGGGACGGCTCTCAGCCGTCCGCGGTTCCTCTTTAAGAGCCGTATCGGATTCACCTCCGGCGAATTGTCCGCCTGCGGCGGACCGGGCGCTTGATAAGCGCCCCTACGGCGTGAATGGGCAATGCTCCGCTCAGGCGAGGCCCCGCAGGGCCAGGAGGGCGGCGGCAATGCCGAAGCTCAGGGCCAGCATCGCGGCGAGGGATACATACCACTTCCCGCCCGCGTTGAAGCGGTAGAAGTCCTCCCACTGTTTTTTCACCAGGACCATCCAGACGTACACCGCCCCGTAGAGGAGGGTGGGGACCAGGCCCAGCAGCGCCCAGCCGAAGGCCAGGGGCTCCCCCCGTTCCGTCAGAGCCCAGGCGGCCATCGCCGCCAGGGGACAGAGGGCGTGGAGGAAGAAATTCCGTCCGGCGTACATCAGCCGGAAGTCGAAGTGGGTGACGGGCAGCAGGTAGAAGAGCACCGTGAAGAAGGTGACGCCCACGGCGGTCGCAGCGGCCAGCTTGCAGAGGTCCAGCCAGCGGGGGAGCAGAGCGCCGTCGCCCCGAATCAGGGCCAGGGCCTCCCAGACCGCGGCGGCCAGACAGCTCAGCGCACACAGGAGGTTGGAGTCCACGGTGAAATAGACCAGGGCCTTCCAGCGGCTTTGCTGCATATTGCCCTGCCCGCCCCGCAGGAAAAAGGCCCCACAGCCCCCCAGCACGGCCAGCGCCACAAAGGCGTTGAGCAGCAGGGACAGCCAGAGCTGCGTGTTCGTCATGGAAGTCCACCCCCCTTTTTCAAAATATTATACCTCTCTGGGATCGGACTGTCAAGTGATCCGCATACGGAGACAACAAGTAAGTCCGCATATGGAGACATCAAATAAGCGCCGCTTATGGGAAGCTTTACAAATTATTCTACCCAATCGACCTTTACTTTTTTCGGTATTTCGTGTATGATATGTGTGAAAGAAGGCCCTTGTCGGGTCTCTCGAATCTATACAGATATGAGGTGCGCAGCTATGGCAAGAACAGCACAGGACATCATGAAGCTTATCCGGGACGAGGATATCAAGATGGTGGACTTCAAGGTCGTGGATATCAACGGCCAGTTCCGCCACGTCACCATTCCCGCCGTCCATTTCAACGAGGAAACCATGGTCAACGGCATCGGCTTCGACGCCTCCAACTATGGCTACGCCGTGGTAGAGAAGTCCGACATGGTCTACATCCCCGACCTGGACACCGCCGCCATTGACCCCTTCTGCGAGGTCAAGACCCTGTCCATGATCGGCAACGCCATGATCATCGACTACCCCGAGAACCGGCCCCTGGCCCAGTACCCCCGCAACATCGTGGCCGCCGCCAAGAAATATATGCAGGATTCCGGCATTGCCGACACCATGCTGATTCTCCCCGAGTTTGAGTTCTATCTGTTCGACCAGGTGGGCTGGACCGTGGAGAACAACCGCGTCGCCTTCGCGGTGGACACCCAGCAGGCCTACTGGAACAGTGAGGTGGAGGGCAGCGGCAATGTCGTCCCCTTCCAGAAGAACTACCACATCGCCAAGCCCCTGGACACCACCTACGAGTGCCGCAGCGAGATGTGCATGGAGATCGAGAAGGCCGGTATCCCCGTCAAGTACCACCACCCCGAGGTGGGCGGCGCCGGTCAGTTTGAGATCGAGCCCCTGCTCTGCGAGCTGGAGAAAATGGCCGACGGCACCATGATGGTCAAGTACATCATCCACAACGTCGCCAAGAAGTACGGCCTGGCCGCCACCCTGATGCCCAAGCCCGTCTACGGCGAGGCCGGCAGCGGGATGCACGTCCACATGCTGCTTCTGAAGGACGGCGAGCCCGTCTTCTCCGACGACAACGGCTATTCCCACCTGTCCAAGGAGGCCCACTGGTTCATGGGCGGTTTGCTGAAGCACATCGCCTCCCTCTGCGCCATCACGAACCCCTCCACCAACTCCTTCAAGCGGCTGGTGCCCGGCTTTGAGGCCCCCGTCACCGTGGGCTACGCCACCTCCAACCGCAGCGCCGTCATCCGCATCCCCGCCTACGCCAAGTCCCCGAAGCTGCGCCGCTTCGAGCTGCGGAACCCCGACGCCACCTGCAACCCCTACTTCTGCTACGCGGCCATCCTGATGGCGGGCCTGGACGGCATCAAGAACCAGATCGACCCCCACGAGAACGGCTGGGGTCCCTACGACTGCAACCTCTTCGAGCTCCCCGAGGAGGAGAAGAAGAAGCTCCATCAGCTTCCCACCCGGCTGGAGGACGCCCTGGACGCCCTGGAGGCGGACCACGACTACCTGACCGCCGGCGGCGTCTTCCCCGAGAGTCTCATCAACAACTTCCTCAAGCGCAAGCGCGCCGAGTGCGCCGAGCTGAGCCGCATCCCCCATCCCGCGGAGTTCGACAAGTACTTCAACCTGTAAGAATATATACAATATACACAGCGCCCGGACGGTTCGCCGTCCGGGCGCTGTGTATATGGGATCAGTTCATTTCCGCCAGCTCCAGGCCGGGGTTCTTGCGTTTTGTGAAGTCGATGGCCCAGTAGGAGGAGAAGACCAGGAGCTTCCGGCCCCGGTAGTCCTCTAAGAGCTCCGCGTCGGAGGAGAGGTTCAGGTCCTTCTCCGCCACGGGGCTGGCGGTGATCAGCCGCAGCTCCTCGTAGGGCAGGTTCTCCATCCGCAGCTCCACGCCGTACTCGCTCTTCATCCGGTACTGGAACACGTCGAATTGCAGGGTGCCCACGACGCCTACGATGACCTCCTCCATGCCGGTCTCCGGCTTCTTGAAGATCTGGATGGCGCCCTCCTGGGCGATCTGCTCGGTGCCCTTGATGAACTGCTTGCGCTTCATAGTGTCCCGGGGGCTGACCCGGCAAAAGTGCTCCGGGGCGAAGGTGGGGATGCCCGCGTAGCGGAACTTCTGCCCCGGCACGGTGATGGTGTCGCCGATGGCGAAGATGCCGGGGTCGAAGACGCCGATGATGTCCCCGGCGTAGGCCTCGTCCACGATCTCACGCTCCGAGGCCATGAGCTGCTGGGGCTGGCTCAGGCGCATTTTCTTCCCCGCCTGGACGTGGTAGTACTCCGCGTCCCGCTGGAAGTGGCCGGAGCAGATGCGCATAAAGGCCAGCCGGTCCCGGTGGGCCTTGTTCATGTTGGCCTGGATCTTGAAGACGAAAGCGGAGAAGTCCGGGGAGAAGGCGTCGATGACGCCGCAGTCGGCGGTGCGGGACAGGGGCGGGGGCGTCATCCGCAGGAATTCCTCCAAAAAGGGCTCGATGCCGAAGTTGTTCAGGGCGGAGCCGAAGAACACAGGGCTGAGCTCGCCCGCCCGGACCTCGTCCAAATTCAGCTCCCGGCCCGCGGAGAGCAGCTCCACCTCGTCGATGAGCTGGGCGTGGCGGCTCTGGCCCAGAAGCTCGTCCAGAGCGGGGTCGTAGAGGTCCACCTCCTGCTTTTCGGCCTTGCTTTTGCCGCTGACGCCGGAGAAGAGCAGGAGCTGGGAGCCCTGGCGGTCATAGACGCCCCGGAACTCCTTGCCGGAGCCAATGGGCCAGTTCATCGCGCAGGTCTCAATGCCCAGCTCATGCTCCAGCTCGTCCAGCAGGTCAAAGGGGTCCTTGGTCTCCCGGTCCATCTTGTTGATGAAGGTGAAGATGGGGATGTGCCGCATGGCGCAGACCTTGAAGAGCTTCCGGGTCTGGGGCTCCACGCCCTTGGCACCGTCGATGACCATGACGGCGGAGTCGGCGGCCATCAGGGTCCGGTAGGTGTCCTCGGAGAAGTCCTGGTGGCCCGGGGTGTCCAGGATGTTGATGCAGAAGCCGTTGTACTGGAACTGCATGACGGAGGAGGTGACGGAGATGCCGCGCTGCTTCTCGATCTCCATCCAGTCCGAGACCGCGGCCCGTGCGTTCTTTTTGCCCTTGACGGCCCCCGCCTGGGCAATGGCCCCGCCGTAGAGCAGGAATTTTTCGGTCAAAGTGGTTTTACCGGCGTCCGGATGGGAGATAATGGCGAAGGTGCGCCGCCGGGAGATCTCTTGTTGTAAAGTGGACATATCTTGACTCCTTTCGATAAGGGAGATGCTGGCTGATAGGTGATAGGTGCTGGTTGCTGGGTGCTAGGGATTCTTAGGGTAGCGGCGCACAGTGTGCGCCACGGTTTCCGGTCTCATGGAAAGCCGCAAAATATCATAACACAAGAAACTCAGAATTACAAGGAAAAATCGGTTGCAAAATCAGAAAAAACGGAGTAAAATATTGATGTGAAATCATGATAGACATCAGAAATCCCGTGGCGCACACTGTGCGCCGCTACAGAACGGCGGGCGCTCACTGAACGCCCCTACGAACCCAAGACCTATAACCCCCAGCCCCCAGCCCTTAGCCCCTAGCACCTTGAAAGGAGGCGTACAAAAGTGGACAAGAACTCCCCCATCGTCGTCTTCGACTCCGGCGTGGGGGGCGTCAGCGTGCTGCGCGCCCTGGTGCGGGAGCTGCCGGACGAGGCCTTCGTCTACTTCGGCGACTCCGCCAACGCCCCCTACGGTTCCCGGCCTACCGAGGAGATCCGGGCCCTGACCCTGGCGGCCCTGACCCGGCTCAAGGCCGAGTACGACTTCAAGGCCGCCGTCATCGCCTGCAACACCGCCACCTCGGCCGCCATTGAGGTCCTGCGGGCCGCCTGGCCGGAGCTCCCCGTCATCGGCATCGAGCCCGCCCTGAAGCCCGCCGCGGACCGCCACCCCGGCGGCACCGTGGTGGTGATGGCCACCGAGACCACCCTGCGGGAGGAGAAGTTCGACGCCCTGAGCCGCAGGATGGAGAGCCGCTGCAAGGTGGTGCGCCTGCCCTGCCCCCAGCTGGTGGAGTTTGTGGAGCGGGGCGAGACCGACAGCCCGGCCTTAGAGGTCTATCTCCGGGGCGTCTTAGGCCCCTACGTCAACGGCAAGGCCGACGCGGTGGTCTTAGGCTGCACCCACTTCCCCTTCGCCTCTAAGGTGCTGCGCCGGGTCCTGTCCCCGGCCACGGAGCTGCTGGACGGCAGCGAGGGCACGGCCCGCAACACCCGCTCGCAGCTGGCCGAGCGCTCCCTGCTCCGGGAGGCGGGGGAGGGGAGCGTCCGCTTCCTCAATTCCAGCCCGGACCCCGAGGCGGCGGAGCGCTGCCGCCGCCTGCTGACTGCCGACCTGATCCCCGCCCCCCAGCGGGCGGAACAACCGATAAGGAGAATCACCATGGACCCCAAAGAACGCTTTGTCGCCGTATTCCGCCAGTACATCCGCCGCGAAGGCGCGGAGGAGCTTTTGAACTGGCTGCTCACCACCGACTTCTTCGAGGCGCCCGCCAGCGCCCGCTACCACTCCGCCGTGGCGGGCGGGCTCTGCCAGCACAGCCTCAACGTCTACGACTGCCTGCGGGCCTACCTGGCCCGGCCCCGGGTCCAGCAGGTCTACGGCCTGACCGGGGAGGACTACTCCGAGGAGAGCATCGCCATCGCGGCCCTGCTCCACGACCTGTGCAAGATCGGCTGCTACCGGCCCGGCTTCCGCAACGTCAAGGACGAGCGGGGCGTCTGGCAGAAGGTCGCCACCTACAACTTTGAGGACGAGTTCCCCTTCGGCCACGGCGAAAAGTCCGTCTGGATGGTCATGAAGTACATGAAGCTCACGGACCAGGAGGCCTTCGCCATCCGCTACCATATGGGCTTCTCCGGCGAGGAGGACGCCCGCACCGTGGGCCAGGCCCTGGCAAGGTTCCCCCTGGCCTTCGCCCTCAACGTGGCCGACTCCGAGGCCACCTACTTCCTGGAGGAGACGCCGTAAGTCGCAATGCCCCCGCCCGTAGGGGACGGGTCTCCCGTCCCGCTGTCCCCCGCCCGTAGGGGACGGGTCTCCCGTCCCGTTGTCCCCCGCCCGTAGGGAAGGCTCTCAGCTGTCCGCGTTTCCCAACGCCGGAGCGCTGCGAAATTGCCCGGCGAAGGAAAAAACATGAATTCCCTATTGACAAAAAACCACAAAATATAGATAATAAAAGAAGCAAAGCCCCAAGATTTCGAGAAAGAATTGGAGGAATCCCTATGGCAGAAAAGAATACGAACACCCCGCAGAAGCCGGACGCGCCCAAGAAGGTGACGCAGACTGCCAAGAAGGTGACGGATACCGCCAAGCAGGCGGAGAACGCCCCCAAGAAGGTCAGCCAGACCGCCAAGAGGCCCCAGCAGACCATCGCCGTGACCACCCCCACCGGCGGCAGCACCACCGGTCTGCGCATCGGCGCCGTCGTCCTGTGGCTCCTGGCCATCGTGTGCGAGGTCTTCGCCATCATGGCCCTGCTGCAGTACTTCATCCCGCCCTTCGGCATGAGTATGCTGGTCTTCCTGATTATCATGATCGTCCTGGACCTGGCCTTTGCCATCCTGGCGGCCCAGCTCTGGAAGAAGGCCAACCACATCCACCCCATGAGCGAGAAGCGCGGCAAGTTCCTGTTCTACGTCTGGAACGAGCTGGGCGTCATTATGGCCTGCATCTGCTTCATTCCCCTGATCATCCTGCTGCTCAAGAACGACAAGCTGGACAAGAAGACCAAGACCATCGCCGCCATCGTGGCCGCCGTGGCCCTGCTGATCACCGGCGTCGCCTCCGCGGACTTCCATCCCATCACCGCCGAGCAGAAGGAAGAGGCCGAGGCCCAGATCACCACCAACGTCTACTGGACCGAGTTCGGCCACAAGTACCACCTGAAGTGGAGCCCGGACGACAGCGACGAGCCCTGCTGCCCCTACATCAGCGGCAAGGAGCCCTATGAGGGCACCGTCACCCAGGCCATCGAGCTGGGCCGTACCGCCATCTGCTCCTACTGCGCCACCCACTTTGCCGAGGAAATGGGCTTAGAGCTGACAGAACTGAACGTGGAAGACGGTGCGGAGCTCAAGGACGCCGTCGAGCCCAACATCGTCGTCAACACCGGCGAGGCTGGGAATACGGAGGGCAATTAAATGGCTTTTGACCTCAATGCCATCGGCGCATTGATCTCCGGCGGCGGTCTCGACGCCCTGAGCAAGCGCACCAAGGTTGGCAAGGAGGACATCGCGAAGGTGCTCTCCGTCGGTATCCCCGCCCTGGTGGGCGGAATGCGCCGCAATGCCGGCGCCGAGGCCGGAGCCCAGTCCCTGGCGAAGGCTCTGGCGGACCACAGCGCCGCCGACACCTCCGACGCCGCGGCCTTTTTGAAGAATGCGGACCTCAAGGACGGCAAGAAGATCTTAGGCCACGTCCTGGGCGACGACCAGAAGAAGTTAGTGGACGAGCTCTCCCGCGCCACCGGCGTCACCAAGGGCAAGACCACCTCTCTGCTGGCCCTGGCGGCCCCGCTGCTGCTCTCGGTGCTGGGCAGCCAGAACAACAGCCAGCAGCAGCAACAGAGCAGCTCCGACAGCGGCCTTATGGGCCTGCTGGGCGGTCTGCTGGGCGGCGGACAGAGCTCCGGCGGCAGCCTGCTGGGCGGCCTCCTGGGCGGCGGCAGCAGCCAGCAGCAGAGCAGCAGCTCCGGCGGCAGCCTCCTGGGCTCCCTGCTGGGCGGCAGCTCCGACAGCAACGCCTCCATGGCCTCCGGCCTCTTCTCCTCCCTGCTGGGCGGCGGCGGCAGCGCCTCCAACGTCGGCGGCAGCACCATCCAGCTGGTGGAGCAGCAAGCCCAGGAGCCCGAATCCGGCGGCCTGCTGAGCAGCGTCCTGAATCTGTTCCATTGAGCGTAATAAAATACCCTCGCGCCAAACCGGCGCGAGGGTATTTTTTGAGGTTTTGCGGGCGGCCAATGACCGCCCCTACAGGGGAACGGGCGGGCAGATTGCCCGCGCTACAGCTCGAGCTGGGCAGCAGCAGCCTCCCACTGCGCCATCAAGTCGGCCAGGGCGGTCTCGGCGGCCTCTTTTTCCGCTGTCAGGCGCAGCAGCTCCTTGTAGTCGGAGGCGGCGGCCAGGAGCTGTTCGTCCAGGGCGGCGAGGCTCTGCTCCTGCTTGTCGATCTCCCGCTCCAGGCGGCGGACCTCCTTCTCCAGGGCCTTGCTGTCCGTCTTCTGGACGGGCTTTTCCTTTTTCGCGGGCTTCTCGGTCTGGGGAATGGGCCGGATGGCGGCGTTCTCCTTCAGGCTCCGGTACTTGGCGTAGCCGCAGAGGTAGTCCTTGATGGTCCCGTCCTCTAACTCCCAGATGCGCGTGGCGAACTTGTCCACGAAATAGCGGTCGTGGGAGACGAAGATCAGGGTCCCCTCGTACTCCTCAATGGCGCACTCCACCCACTCCCTGGAGGCGATGTCCAGGTGGTTGGTGGGCTCGTCCAGAATCAGCAGGTTGATCTTCTCGTCCATCAGCATACACAGCCGCAGCCGGGACTGCTCGCCGCCGGAGAGGGTCCCGACGGTCTTGAACACGTCCTCGCCGGAGAAGAGGAAGGCGCCCAGCCGGTCCCGGGCCTGCTGGGGGGTGCAGTTCTTCTCATAGAGCATGGTGTCGTAGAGGGTGCGCTCCGGGTGCTCGAAGTGCATGATCTGGGGCAGGTAGGCGAGCTTCACCGTGGGGCCGAAGCGGATGCGGCCCGCGTCCACGGGCTCCTCCCCCAGCAGGCAGCGGAGGAAGGTGGTCTTGCCGGTGCCGTTGTCGCCTAAGATGGCGATGCGCTCGCCGCCCTCCACCAAAAGTTCCACGTGGTCAAAGAGCTTCTTTTCCCCAAAGGACTTCTCCATGCCCTTGACGGAGAACACGGAATCCCCGAAGAACTCCTTCTCCCCGAAGCGGGCCTTCATGGTCTTCTCGGTCTTGGGCCGCTCGGTCTTCCGGATGCGTTCCATCCGGTGCTGCATCGCCATTGCCCGGCGGAAGAGGACCCGGTTGTTGATGCCCCAGCCCTTCATCCGCTCAATGGTGAAGCTGAGCTGGCCGATCTTGGCCTGCTCCTGCTGGTACTGCTTCATTTGCAGGTCGAAGCGGGCCTGCTTCTCCTCCAAGTAGAAGGAGTAGTTGCCGTTGTAGTGCTCCGCGTGGCCGTCGTGGATCTCGATGATGCGCTCCACCACCCGGTCCAGGAAGTAGCGGTCGTGGGAGATGGTCAGGGTCGTGCCCTTGAACTGCTTGATGTAGCTCTCCAGCCACTCCACGCTGCGCAGGTCCAGGTGGTTGGTGGGCTCGTCCAGCAGCAGGATGTCGGTGTTCTCCAGCAGCAGCCGGGCCAGGTTCACCCGGGTCTTCTCGCCCCCGGAGAGGGAGGAGAAGAGCTGCTCCCGCATGGGGGCCGGGATGCCCAGGCCGTTGCAGATCTTGTCCACGGCGGTGTCCATTTCGTAGCCGCCTCCGACCTCGTAGGCGGTGCAGAGGCGGTCATATTCCGAGAGGAGGGCCTGCGCTGAGGAAACGGTCATCCGGTGCTCCAGCTCCTCCATCCGTTTTTTCATAGCAAAGAGGTCCCGATAGGCCGAGCGGAGGACGTTCTCCACCGTGTAGCCCGCGGGATAGACCGGGATCTGGGAGATCAGGCCGATTTTCCGGCCCGGCGCGAAGACGATGCTGCCGTCGTCGGGCTCCAGCTCCCCGGTGAGCATCCGGAAGAGGGTGGTCTTGCCGCAGCCGTTGCGTCCCATGATGCCGACGCACTCGCCGGTCCGGATCTCAAAGGAAAGGCCGTCCAGCAGGATCTCTCCCACCTCGAAGGATTTTTTCAGATTTTGAACACTTATTTCAATCATCGTTTCATTCCCTGTAGGGGCGCTCATTGAGCGCCCGCCGAATTTCGTGAAGCGTATCTTGTAGGGGCGGTCATTGGCTGTCCGCCTCGCCTCGCCTGTAGCGCCGGCAATCTGCCGGCTTCATCGTCTCCCGCCTGTACGAGGCAACAGGCAACGGGCAACAGGCAACAGACCCGCCTGTAGGGACGGCTCTCAGCCGTCCGCGGTTCCCCGCACGGACGTCCCCTCATCCGCCTCGCTTTGCTCGGCACCTTCCCCCCAGGGGGAAGGCTTTCCCGCCTGTAGGGACGGCTCTCAGCCGTCCGCGGTTCCCCGCAGGGACGCCCCCTCATCCGCCTCGCTTTGCTCGGCACCTTCCCCCCAGGGGGAAGGCTTTCCCGCCTGTAGGGACGGCTCGCAGCCGTCCGCGTTTCCCCGCACGGACGCCCCCTCATCCGTCATCGGGCTTGCGGGGGACGCCCGATGCCACCTTCCCCCCAGGGGGAAGGCGAAGTGCGGCCTTCCGGACTGCCGCGAGGGTACCGGCGTATCGCAGGCTCTTCCCGGAGGCGGTCTCCCCGGCGGGGCGGAGGCCCAGCCCTTCCGCCAGCCGGGCGGAGCGGAGGTTGTCTCGATGGATGAAAGCGGACACTGTCTCCACCCCGGGGGGAAGCTGGGCCCAAAGCTCGCGGAACAGGCCCCGCAGGATGCCGAAGCGGACCTGATATTCCGGGGCGATCTCGATCTCCTCGATCAGGAGCGCAGCCTGCCGGACCGAGTATTGGAGATACCCGGCGAGCCGGGGGCCGTCCTCCGCCAGCAGGAAGCGCTTCTCGGCAAAGCTCCCGGTCTGATACCAGAGCCAAAGGCGGAAGTCGTCGTCGGAAAGCCGTTCCTCCGGGTGGAGGGCCAGCATATTGCCGGACAGGAGGGCGAAAATCTGCGGCGCCAGGGTCTCCCATTCGGAGAGGGGGAGCAGTCGGTAGTTTATCATTCCGGTGTACCTCGCAGGAGCGTGAGCAGCTCTTCCCGGGTCAGAATACAGTTCAGGGCCGTCAGCAGGGCGTTGGCGGAGAGCTTTTCCGGCAGCTTCAGGCGTTTTTGCAGGGCCCGCCGTTTTTCCCGGCTGTCCGGCCCGCCGGAGAGGCCCAGGTCGTAGAGGTCGGTCTTGGTAATAAGGGAGGCGGTTTTCGGGCGGCCAATGAGCGCCCCTACGGCGGTGGACGGGACGAGCGGACGGCAGAGTGCCGTCCCTACGCCTGTTGCCTGTTGCCTGTTGCCTGTTGCCTCATCCAAAAACGTCGCCCCGGCGTTTTTCAGCGCGGTCAGCAGGGTCTCGGGGTCCATGCCCTCCACGCCTAACTTGCCCTCCTTGCCGGGGGCGGCCTTGCGCTTCTCCTTGCCGGGCACGTCGGGGATGTAGGCGTGCTTCACCAGCTCCGGGGGGAGGGCCCCCTTCAGGTGGTTGCGGATCACCAGGCCCGCGCCGTCGCTGTCCGTCAGAATGATGAGGCCGCGCTTTTCCGCCGCGCTCCGCAGCAGGGCCAGAGTCGCCGGGTCCTTGAAGACGCCGAAGCCGTTGGTAACGAAAATCGGCGCGTCCACCAGCTGGGCGAGGGTGTTTTTGTCATAGCGGCCCTCCACCACGAGGGCCTCCTTAATTTTAACCATTTCTTGACTCTCCTGCCAGCTCCAAAACCAGCAGCTCCAGCACCCGGGACGGGGTATCATAGGAGGTCTTGAGCCGGAGGTCGGCTTCGAGGCAGAGCTCCACGGCCCGGGCGCAGAAGCGGGGAGAGAGGCGCCGGGCCTTCTCCATGGACTTCTGGGCGGGGTAGCTCTTGATGCCGCAGAGCTGCATCAGGTCCTGCTGCCGCTTGCCCGCGTCCATCAGCCGCTTCGCCGCGAGCAGCCGCCGCATCTGGGCCCCCACGGAGCCCAAGATTTTGCCGGGCTCCTCCTGCTTTTGCAGCAGGGTCCGCAGGAGCTGAAGGGCCGTCTCATAGCGTCCGTCGGCGATGGCGTCGGTCAGGTCCCAGGTCTCGGCCTCCAGGGCCGGTTCCACCAGCAGGTCGATGTGGGAGCGGGTCACGGTCTCGTCCTCCACGTAGGCCGCCAGCTTGCCGATCTCCCCCAGCAGGGCCGTCATGCCCCCGCCGGTGCGGTGGATCAGGTATTCGGCGTCGTCCACGGTGATGTGCTTGCCGTGCTTTTTCAGGTGGCGGCCCACCCAGGTGATGAGCTCCCGGTCCGAGGGCTGGGTGAACTCCACTGTCACGGCCCGGTCAAAGGCCTCGGCCAGGGCCTTCTTTCGGCGGTCCAGCTTGAACTCCACGGTCTCATAGACCAGGACCACGGTGCAGTAGTCCGGGATGTCGGAGAAGAACTTGGCATAGGCGGCCCCGTCCTCCCCCATGGTGAAGAAATTCACGTCGTCGATCTGGACCATGGAGCGCTGGGCCATCATGGGCAGGGCCTCCAGACTGTCCAGCACCCCCTGGAGGGAGATGGTCTGGGCGTTGAAGCGGTGGAAGTTGAAGGCCTCGGCGAAGTCCTCCACCACCAGCCTGCGCAGACTGTCCAGGTAGTAGTTCCGCAGATAGGCCTCCTCGCCGTAAAACACGTAGAAGCGTGCGGGCGTATTCAGTTTCAGGTCCGATTTGAGCCGGTCCAGATTGTTGTCCATGGTGGTTCCTTTCGTAGGGCGGCCAGACCTCTGGCCGCCGCTCGTTTGTCAAAGGCACACGGCGGCCTGGGGTCAGGCCGCCCTACGGCGTTAATGTACAGATATTTCCAAGGTTCCGCACAGGTCCGTGCGGTAGACGGTGGCGCCGCAGGCCTCCAGCCGGGCCAGGGCCGCTTCGCTGGGCAGGCCGTAGTGGTTCCGGCCCGCGCTGACGAAGACCGTGTCCGGTTGGACGGCTGCCAGCAGCGCCTCCGAGGAGGAGCGGGCGGAGCCGTGATGCCCCGCCACGTAGAGCTCCACCTGGGGCAGACTGAGCTGCTCCAGCAGGGCGTACTCGCCGCCCGCGTCCAAATCGCCCGTAATCAGCATATCATATTCTCCCGCGGAATACAAGACGGAAACGCAGGCCGCGTTGTCGCTCCGCCCGGAGACCGGGGCGAAGAGCCGCAGGCTCCCGCCTGGGAAGGACAGGGTTTCGTCCCCCCGGATGTACCGGAGCTCCGCGCCAGTCTCCAGAGCGGTCCGCTCCAGGGCGGCCCGGCTCTCGGGATTGAAGTCCACATCGGGCAGGTAGAGGGCGGCCACTGGCATGGTCTCCAGCAGGGCCGCGGCCCCGTTCACGTGGTCCGCGTCGTAGTGGGTCAGGATCAGGGCGTCTACCTGCGAGGCCCCGTGCTGCCGCAGCCAGCCTGCGGCCTCGGCTCCGGCGGCGCTGCCGTCGGAGCCGCCGCAGTCCACCACCGCCGCAAAGCCGGAGCTGACCATGCACACGCACTGGCCCTGGCCCACGTCCAAGGCGGCTATGGAGAAGCGGGCGGAGGCGGCGTCCAGTCCCTGGACACAGACAGCCAGGACCAGGGCCGCCAGCACCGCCCCAAGGGGGCGGAGCCAGTTCGATTCCCGCCGCAGCAGGGCAAAGAGCAGCAGGCCGCCCGCAAAGAGCAGGAAGGCGACGCCGAAGAGGTCCATGGAGAGGCGGCTGCCGGGCAGGGAGGCCACGGCCTTGCAGATCCCGTAAATCGCCCGGACCGGCCAGGCCAGGAGCCAACCCGCCAGACCGCCTAAGGCGGAGCTGACCAGGCCCAGGGCCAGCACGGCCAGGGCTCCCGTCAGGCAGAGGGTCGCCAGGGGCAGGACGAAGAGATTCGTCAGCAGGCCGTAGACCGGGACGGAGCCGAAGGCCGCCGCCGCAATGGGGGTGGTGAAGAGCAGGGCGCCGCAGGTGGCGGCGAGGCTCCCGCAGACGAAGCGGACGAAGCCCCGGAGTGTCCGGACCAGCAGGTACCGAGGTCTGCGGGGCAGGGAAGGGGCCTTCCAGCGCAGCAGTTTTTCCAGGGCGGGCAGGGCCAGCAGGGCCCTTTCCAGCCGCCGGGAGACCAGCAGCAGACCCGCCACCGCGGCGAAGGAGAGCTGGAAGCTGAGATTGGAGACGGCCCAGGGATTCGCCAGCAGGCAGAGCAGGGCCGCCAGAGCCAGGGCAGTGGGCGGGTCGTTCTCCCGGCCCAGCAGGGGACCTAAGAGCAGCAGACCCAGCATCAGGGCCGCCCGGACCACCGAGGGCGAGGCCCCGGTCATCAGCACGTAGAGCAGCAAAAGCAGGCCGCCGGGCAGGGCCGTCTGCCAGCCCCGATTTCCCAGCAGCAGGAGCAGGACCCCGAAGAGCATCGCCACGTGCAGGCCGGAGACCGCCACGATGTGGGAGGCGCCGGAGGCCGAAAGGGCCTCCTGCACGGCGGCGGAGAGGCCGCTGCGATTCCCGCAGAGCATAGCCTGGGGCAGGCCCGCCGCGTCGGCGGGAAGCAGGGCCCCCAGCCTGTCAAAGATGCGCCGGGAGAGCCGGGCCGGGAAGTACCGGAGCGGTGCGCCGCCGGGTTCGACTGTCTCCACCTTGCCGGAGCCCGTCAGGAGGATGCCCTTGGCCCGGAGGCTCAGGGTCTCCAGACCCGCGGCGGTCCGGTCCGAGGAGCGGAGGGTGAAGCGGCCTGCAAGGCGGTCTCCGGGCTCCAACTCCGGCGTTTTGCCGTAGAGGTAGAGCCGCGTGGGGACCCGCCGCCCGTCGGCCTCGCTCAGCACGTCCACCCGGAGGCCGTAGTCCGTCTTCACCGGCCAGCCGCTGACCTCCACGGTCAGCGCCCGGTCCTTCCCCGCCAGCTCCCGGGCAGGGGAGAGGGCCAGCCGGACATAGCCCAGGCACCAGAGCAGCCCGACAGTGAGACCCAATATGAGAAACCTTGTGATGCGAATGTAGGGACAAGCATTGCTTGTCCGCTCCCGACGGCGAAGCAGAAGCGTTCCGATGACACAGACACCGATTCCTGTCAGCGCGGCCCAGGGCAGCCACCCCTCGGGCAGCGCGTAGACAGCCAGGAGGCAGGCGCATACGAAGCCGACGGCGAACCACATTAGTTTTCGCATTCGACTGCCTCCTCTCCTGTTAGCAGATGCTTTTCGATACCTTACCCCTCCGCCCCAGTGTGCGCACTGGGGCACCTCCCCTGCAAGCAGGGGAGGTATAAAGGAAAAGATTAATTAAATGCGCCAAGCTCCCGACCGGCCAGCACGTGGAAATGCAGATGGTGCACGGTCTGGCCTGCGAGGGCGCCGACGTTGGTGACGACCCGGAAGCCCTCGGCAAAGCCCAGCTCCGCGGCCAGCTTTGCGATGACGGCGTAGATGTGGCCCACGAGAAGCGCGTCTTCCTCGCCGACCTCGGCGGCGGAGGCCAGGTGCTTCTTCGGCACCACCAGGAAGTGCATGGGCGCCAGGGGGTTGATGTCGTAGAAGGCGAAGCAGAGCTCGTCCTCGTAGATCTTCTTCGAGGGGATGTCCCCGGCAATGATCTTACAGAAAATGCAGTCGTTCATAGTTCGTTCTCCTTCAATCATTTTGCATGATTTCCTTTGTGTTTTGTATTTCGCGTCCAAGCGGGGCACGGCGGACGGCTGAGAGCCGTCCCTACAGGCGGGTCTGTTGCCTGTTGCCCGTTGCCTGTTGCCTTATACCATTTCGGGCAGCTTTTCCAGCTCGCGCTTCAGGGCCTCCGGGTCCTTTGCGCCGCCCATAGCGGAGTCGGGCTTGCCGCCGCCGGAGCCGCCGCAGGCCGCGCAGATGGTCTTGACCAGGGCGCCGGCCTTGACGCCCTGCTTCACGGCGTCAGGGCCGCAGACCGCCAGGACCGAGAGCTTCCCCTCGTTGTCGGAGGCCAGGACAGCCACGACATTGGGGTACTTGTCCCGCAGCAGGTCGCCCCACTTCCGCAGGTCGGGAACGCTGACGCCGTTCTTCAAGGCGGAGACCACCCGCAGGCCCTTGACTTCCCGGGCCTGGGTCATGAGCTGGGCCACCTCGCCCAGCAGCAGCTTGTCCTTCATGGCGTCCATCTGCTGGCGGAGCTCCTTGATCTCGTTCATGGCGGATTCCGCCTTGCGGATCAGCTCGCCGGGGCTGGTTTTCAGGACCTCGGCGGTCTGGATCAGGGTGTTCTGGAAGCGGTCGATCTCGTCCAGCACCGCCGGGCCGGTGATGGCCTCGATGCGGCGGACGCCGGAGGCCACGGAGCCCTCGGAGGTGATGCGGAAGAGGCCGACCTTGGCGGTGTTGTCCAGGTGGGTGCCGCCGCAGAACTCAAGAGACGGACCCATGCGGACCACCCGGACGATGTCGCCGTACTTCTCGCCGAAGAGGGCCGTGGCGCCTAACTTCTGGGCCTCGGCGATGGGCAGGACCAGGGTTTCCACGGTGCTGCCCGCCAGGATCAGGTCCATGACCCGGCGGTTGACCCGCTTGATCTCCTCGGGGGTCATGGCGGAGAAGTGGGTGAAGTCGAAACGCAGGTGGTCTGGCTCCACCAGGGAGCCCGCCTGGTGGCAGTGGTCCCCCAGCACGGTTTCCAACGCCTTCTGGAGCAGGTGGGTGGCGGAGTGGGCCCGGCGGATGGCCTGGCGGCGCTGCACGTCGATGGCGGCGGTGACGGCGTCGTCGGTCTTGATCTCGCCGCTGACCAGGTGGCCGTGGTGGAGATACTTGCCGCCCTTGTCCTTCAGGACATTGCGGACCTCAAAAACGGATTCGCCCGCGGTGATGCTGCCGTAGTCGGCCACCTGGCCACCCATCTCGGCGTAGAAGGGGGTCTTGTCCAGGACCAGAATGCCCTCCTCGCCGCCCGCGATGGCGCCGGAGACCTCGCCGTCCACCACGACGGCCAGGACCCTGGCCTCGTCCTCGTTCTTCTCGTAGCCGGTGAATTCGGTGGGGGTGTTGTCCAGACCCAGGTCGATGCCCTCCCAGGCCAGGTCGCCTAACTTCTTGCGGGCCTCTCTGGCCCGGTCCTTCTGCGCCTGGAGGAGCTTTTGGAAGCCCTCCTGGTCCACGCTCATCCCGGCCTCCTCGGCCATGTCCACGGTGAGGTCCAGGGGGAAGCCGTAGGTGTCCGAGAGCTTGAAGGCGTCCTCGCCGGAGAAGACCGTCTCGCCCGCGGCCTTGTGGCTCTCCAGCATCTCGGAGAAGATCTTCAGGCCGCCGTCCAGGGTGGTCAGGAAGCTCTCCTCCTCAGACTTGATGACCTTGGTGATAAAGCTCTGGCGCTCCCGCAGATAGGGGTAGTGGCCCTCGTTCTCATGGACCACGGTGTCCACCACGTCGAAGAGGAAGGGCTTGCCCACGCCTAAGAGCTTGCCGTGGCGGGCCGCCCGCCGCAGGAGCCGCCGCAGGACGTAGCCCCGGCCCTCGTTGGAGGGCAGCACGCCGTCGGCGATCATGAAGACCGCGGAGCGGATGTGGTCGGTGATGATGCGCAGGGACACGTCGGTCTTGTGGCTCTGGCCGTAGCTGGCCCCGGTGAGCGCCGTGACCCGCTTCGTGATGTTCATAACGGTGTCCACGTCGAAGAGGGAGTCCACGTCCTGGCAGGCCACCGCCAGCCGCTCCAGACCCATGCCGGTGTCGATGTTCTTCTGGGCCAGGTCGGTGTAGTTGCCGTGGCCGTCGTTGTCGAACTGGGAGAAGACGTTGTTCCAGATCTCCACGTAGCGGTCGCAGTCGCAGCCCACGGTACACTCGGGCCTGCCGCAGCCGTACTTTTCGCCCCGATCGTAGTAGATCTCCGAGCAGGGACCGCAGGGGCCGGAGCCGTGCTCCCAGAAGTTGTCCGCCTTGCCGAAGCGGTAGATGCGCTCGGCGGGAATGCCCTCCTGCTTGGTCCAGATCTCGAAGGCCTCCTCGTCGTTCTCGTAAATGGAGGGGTAGAGCCGATCCGCCTCCAGGCCGGCAACCTTCGTAAGGAACTCCCAGCTCCAGTGAATGGCCTCCTTCTTGAAGTAGTCGCCGAAGGAGAAGTTGCCCAGCATCTCAAAGTAGGTGCCGTGGCGGCCGTCCTTGCCGATGTTCTCGATGTCGCCGGTGCGGATGCACTTCTGGCAGGTGCAGACCCGGCGGCGGGGGGGCTCCACCTCGCCCTTGAAGTAGGGCTTCATGGGAGCCATGCCGGAGTTGATGAGCAGCAGGCTCTTGTCGTTCTGGGGGATCAGAGAGAAGGAGGGCAGGCGCAGATGCCCCTTGCTCTCGAAGTAGGAGAGGAACATCTCTCTGAGCTCGTTCAAGCCGTGATAGGTTGACATAAAATTAACCTCCTTGAAGGAATGTAGGGACAAGCATCGCTTGTCCGCCGGTTTCGCTTTTGATAAAAAAATACACCCCGCCCCTCGATAGGGGCGAAGTGCTCGCGGTACCACCCTAATTTGGTCTCTGGGCTCTGTAACGGGAGCGCCCGTCCTGCTCCTCGCAGGCCGCTTGGAAGTGGCTGACTGATTCCGAAACGCCGGGGCTCACACCCTCCCCCGTTCGCTGCCGTTCCGCTGTCCGGTCTCGTTTCCGCAACGCATTTAACATCCCTATTATATGGATTGCAGGCAGAAATGTCAATCCTTTTTTTGATACAGAATCAGAGCGTACCGGGAAGCGCGATTGTTCCGGCCAGAGGGGGAGAAGGGGATAATCATGCAGGTATATTATGTATATACAAAAAATAATTGCAGATTTGTGAATAATTTACAAATATATTCCCCCAAAATTTTCCATTCTGCGCGGCGAAAAACGGAAAATTATTCTGTACAGATGAATAGTTGTATGCTATAATGTTGCATGGAGTGAACAGGAAATCTTGTTCGCGATTCTAATCTAAGACAGGAAATAATTGTAAAAAGGAGAAAAACACATGAGCAAACAGTTCAAACGCATCTTCGCACTTCTGCTCGTCCTCGCAATGGTCCTCAGCGTCCTGCCCACCGCCTTCGCAGCCGGTGTCGGCGTCTCCGGTCGTGCGGATGCCGAACACGTCTACACCGAAGAAGAGAACGCAATCCTTGACAACGACGTTTTCGCAAAGATCGAGGCCGTCAAGGCCAATGCCGCGTCCACCATGGGCGGCATCAGCAGAATGACCGAGGCCAACTACGTCTCCCTGGTCCCCGATGTCATCGAGGCCATCAAAAGCTCCGAGACCTACGTTCCCGGCACCCTCCAGCAGAACGGCAACTTCCTGGTGTGGATGACCACCACCGGTATGCCCTGCTGCTACGACCCCAGAATGGAAGCTGAACTGCACAACACCGTCAACGATCCCACTCCCGAAGAGATTGCCCGCGTCGAAGCCGACGCCGCTGCTCTGATCGAGACCTACGCCACCCGCGGCGGCAGCGCCAACTCCACCAAGATCGGTCTGATCCAGCCCTACTGGGAGTCCAGCTCCTCCTACTCTGACTCCTCCTTTACCAGTTATTCCCCCTACTATAAGACCATGTGGCAGAACCTCTACGGCGCCACCGGCGGCAGCGGAATGCGTTACTCCATGACCAACGCTACCGTTGACAATATCGCCTCCACCATCAGCCAGTGCGGCCTGGTCATCTTCGACTCCCACGGCACCACGGACTACTCCGGCTCCAACGGCGACTACACCTCCCGCGCCAACTGCTCCTACCTCTGCCTGACCACCAACTCCGGCGTCACCTCCGCCGATACCGCGGCCCAGAGCGGTCCCTACGGCACCTACTACCACTGCATGAAGGGCTCCGGCTACGCCTACGTGGACGGCACCTGCATCGCCAACCACATGAGCTCCAGCGCTCCTCACTCCCTGGTCTACATGGGCATTTGCCTTGGCATGGCCACCGACGGCATGTACAAGGGCCTGCGCAACAAGGGCGTCGAGGTCGTCTACGGCTACTCCCAGTCCGTCTCCTTCACCGGTGAGAAGCAGTACATGCAGTCCATCCTGGGCTACGTGAAGGACGGCGACTCCTTCGGCACTGCTCTTTCCAAGGCCAAGTCCTCCCTCGGCAAGTGGGACCCCGCCTACAGCTCCTACAGCCAGTCTCAGGCCGTGGCCAACTACGTTGCCTTCCCCATTGCCGTCTCCTCTGAGGACAGCTATCCCGGCCACGGCAACGTGGACGCCGTCCAGAACGTCTACTCCACCTGGACCCTCTTCGGCGGCTCCTCCAGCAACTACACCGTGACCGCCACCACCAACAACTCCAACTACGGCACCGTCTCCGTCAGCGGCTACACCATCACCGCTTCCCCGAAGACCGGCTACTATGCCTCCGGCTATACCGTCACCAGCGGCTCCGCCACCGTGACCCAGAACGGCAACACCTTCACCGTGAATCCGTCCTCCAACTGCACGGTCCGCATCAACTTCGCCGCCAAGACCCAGTACACCGTGACCCTGAAGGCCAACGGCTCCACCTACAGCACCCTGAGCTGCTACTCCGGCCAGTCCGTGACCCTGCCCAGCACCGCCACCTCCGTCAGCGGCTACAGCTTCGCGGGCTGGTGCGCCAGCACCGTGGCACAGACCACCACCCGTCCCACCATCCTGAGCGGCTCCTACACGCCCAGCGGCAGCGTCACCCTCTACGCCGTCTACTCCAAGTCCGAGGGCAGCGGCGGCACCACCACCTACCAGCAGGCGAGCTCCGTTGAGAGCGGCGCCCAGTACATCCTGGTCGCGGCCGACTCCATCTCCGGCTCCACCGGCTACGCCGTGGGCAACACCGTCGTGAGCAACAGCCACTTCCTCAGCGCGGTGTCCGTCACCGTCAGCAACGGCGTCTGCACGCCTTCCTCCTCCAACCTGGCCAAGGTTCTGTGGACGGCCTCCGGCAACAGCTCCAACGGCTACTCCTTCTACAACTCCTCTGTCGGCAAGTACATGGGCCTCGACTCCTCCGAGTACCTGGCTCCCAGCTCCACCGCCCTGAAGTGGAAGTACACCTCCAACGGCTACCTCGACAACCAGGTTGACAGCGAGGGCTACTACTACCTGTCCTACTCCTCCAGCAGCACCCGCCGCTACACCACAAGCAAGTCCGGCGCGGCCATCAACCTCTACAAGGCAACCTCCTCCGGCACCACCTACTACACCACCAGCCCCAGCACCACCACGCCTGATCCCGAGCCCACCTACTACACCGTGACCTTCTCCACGCCCAGCGGCGTTTCCACTCCCTCCAGTCAGACTGTGGCTGCCGGCGGCTCCATCACCCTGCCCACTGCCGGCGCTCCCTCCGGCTACACCTTCCTCGGCTGGGTCTCTTCCACTGTGAGCAACACCACCACCCAGCCCACCACCTACACCGGCACCGTGACTGTCAACGGCAACGTCACCCTGTACGCTCTGTACTCCTACACCTCCACCTCCGGCGGCGGCAGCAGCACCACTGCTTACGAGCTCCTGGGCTCCGCTCCCAGCTCCTGGGCCGGCAGCTACATCATCACCTACGGCACCAGCACCTCCAGCCTCTACGTTCTGAAGGGCCTGAGCGGCAACACCAAGTATGAGTCCGCCTCCGCCGGCGGCGCCGTCCTGTACAGCAACGCGGGTATGACCTACGCTGACGGCTACATGACCGGCGTGACCAACGCCTATGTCTGGAACGTCGCCGCGGACAGCTCCTACTACAAGATCCAGAACGCCTCCACCGGCACCTACCTGGGCAGCTACAACAGCTACCTGTACAGCCGTTCCTCCTACTCCTCCAGCTACTGCCGTTGGACCCTCTCCATGGACAGCAGCGGCAACGTGACCGCCAAGAACAATGCTTCCAGCAGCTATCCCTACCTGAGCTTCTCCAGCAGCAACTACTTCATGGTCAATAGAACCGCTCCCACCGGCCTGTACTTCTGGAAGCAGACCACCACCTCCTCCGGCGGCACCAGCACCACCTACTACACCACCGGCTAATCGGAGACTGAACATCGCATAACAAACAGACGCCCGCCGCGACCCCGCGGCGGGCGTTTTTTGCCAGAGGAAAAGGTTTTCCCATGGAGTTCAGGAGACAATCGCCTTCTTCAACCGGTTCAGGGCGCCTTTTTCCAGGCGAGAGACCTGGGCCTGGGAGATGCCGATGGCGTTGGCGACCTCCACCTGGGTCTTGCCGTCGTAGTAGCGCAGGGACAGAATCGCTTTCTCCCGCTCCCCGAGGGAGGCCATTGCGTCCTTCAAGGCCAGCTCCTCCAGCCAGCGCTCGTCGCTGCTGCGGGGGTCGCTGATCTGGTCCATCACCAGCAGGGGATCCCCGCCCTCGGTGTGGACGGGCTCATAGAGGGAGATGGGGGCGGAGATGGCGTCCATTGCCTCTGCCACCGCGGCCAGGGGCAGGTCCATGGCCTTTGCCAGCTCCTCCTGAGTGGCCTCCCGGCCCAGCTCTGTCAGCAGCCGCTCCTTGCACTGGAGGACCCGATAGGCGGTGTCCCGGACCGACCGGCTCACCCGAATGGCCGAGTTGTCCCGCAGATACCGCCGGATCTCCCCACAAATCATGGGCACCCCATAGGTCGAGAACTTGACGTCCAGCGCGGGGTCGAAGTTCTGAATGGCCTTCAGCAGGCCCACGCAGCCCACCTGGAAGAGGTCGTCCGGGTTCTCGCCCCGCCCGGCAAAGCGCTGGATGACGGACAGCACCAGCCGCAGATTCCCCTCGATGAGGCGGTTCCGGGCCTCCCGGTCCCCGGCCCGGCTCCGCCGCAGCAGCGCCTCCGTCTCTCCCGGCTTCAACGTCCCCAACTTTGCGGTGTTCACCCCGCAAATCTCAACCTTCGCCTGCATAGCTGCCTCCTGTTCACGTTTCTTCCGGTAGTATGTCCCAAGGAAGGGAATTTCATGCAAAGCTCCGAAAGCGGGAGTAATCCTGCGTCTGTTGTATTGTCTGCCCTGGTGTTTGTACAATGTTTGATAGACAAACGCGGTATTTTGTGGTATGATAAAAGCCAAAGAAACAACAGAAAACGGAGGCTTGACCTATGAGCAAATATTTGGAAAGAGCAATGCAGCTGCGGGCCATTGTCACCCCGCATTACAACTGCGGTCAGTCCGTGGTGCTTCCCTTCGCCGAGGACGCGGGGCTCACCGAGGCCCAGGCAATGGGGATCTGTGCGAACTTCGGCAGGGGTCTGAAGCGGGAGGCTGCCTGCGGGGCCGTGACCGGGGGCCTGGTGGTGCTGGGCCTGTTCGGCATCGACGACCCGGCGGAGTACTACGAGGCGCTCCGGGCCAGCCACGAGGGGATGTTGGAATGCGGCGAGCTGCTGCGCAAAAACGAGGCCCTGGGCCGGGAGCGCAAGCCCCACTGCGACGCCCTGGTCTATGAGTGCGTCACCCTGGTCGAAAATCTCCTGCGGCAGCGCGGAAAGCTGTAGGCAGATGCGCTGTAGGGAGGCATCCCCAGATGCCTCCGGGCCGCATCGTAGGGAGGCATCCCCAGATGCCTCCGGGACACATTGTAGGGGACGGCGGATTGACGCCGTAGGGGCGCTTATCAAGCGCCCGCGGATGTGCTGTGCTGTAGGGTGCGGCTCTTATCCGCCGCAGGTGGATGAGCCGCCCGGTTTGCGGAGCAAACAATCGTTTGCGTCAGCAAACGATCCAGCCGGGTCTTCCTTTCGGGACCGTGCCGGATTTGCCTGCGGCAAATTGTCCGCCTGCGGCGGACCGGGTCGCTCACCCCTACGGGGTAAGAGCGACCCCTACAGGGGGAAACGCGGGACCTGTGGCGCACACTGTGCGCCGCTACGCTGCGGTCACTTCTTACCTCTTATTTTTTACCTGGTCCGGGCGGGGAACGGCGGACGGCTGAGAGCCGTCCCTACAGGCGGGTCT
>JAFRPC010000006.1 GCA_017429325.1 Oscillospiraceae bacterium
ATGTTTCTTGTTATCTCCCGCCTGGTAGGTATTCAGTTCTTATATAGGCACCTGACCTGTTCTTTCAGGGCGACAGACCCGCTCTTGGGCGTTCCCATGTTTCTTGTTATCTCCCGCCTGGTAGGTATTCAGTTCTTATATAGGCACCTGACCTGTTCTTTCAGGGCGACAGACCCGCTCTTGGGCGTTCCCATGTTTCTTGTTATCTCCCGCCTGGTAGGTATTCAGTTCTATAAAGGCATCAGGAAAATTGCAATTGCACCTGATTATGGTATCATCTTCTAATTCTCCAATGTTCTATCCTCTTGCTTCCAAGCTCCGCAGAAGGGCTATTAGAAGCTTCTGCGTTTCATGAAGCAAAGCGTTAACTTGAAGCGCATCTTTCTGAGAGAAATATCCGAGATCTTCGCAGAGGATTAATTGTGTTTCTAATTCATAACAAGAACCGCGTGCGACACGGAGAAACCGTATGTAATCCTGAAGAGAGTTTCTGCCATATCCCTCCGCGATATTGGACGGAATAGAGATTGCAGAACGATGAATTTGAGAAGACATCGCGTACATTTCTTCTTTTGGCAGCGACTGCGTTAGACGATAAACTTCCCGAACAAGCTGTCTGCCCTTTTGCCATGCCACAAGGTCCTTGTAATCTATGATCTTTCCCATTTTATGCACCTATAGAAAAAAGATTCATTGTATGCTTTACAACTGCGCCGCGCTCTTCTATCCCTGTTGCCTGTTGCCCGTTGCCTGTTGCCTCTCATTATCCAGAAAGACCTTCGGCATGGCGTACTCCGCCAGCTCACGGACCACGGCGTCCAGGTCGATGGTGGGCCATTTCCCGGCGGCGTAGAGGATCTTGCCGCGGACCATGGTCATGACCACATCATGCCCGGAGGCGGCATAGCAGAGATGGGAGAGGACATCGTGGCAGGGCATGAGGTGGGGCGCTGTGAAATCCAGCAGGATCAGGTCCGCGTCCATGCCGAGCTTCAGCATCCCGCACTCCCGCTCCCGGCCCTGGGCGCGGGCGCCGCAGACCGTGGCCATCATCAGCGCCGCCTGGGGCGGCAGGGCGGTGGCGTCGGCATGGAGGGACTTCGCCAGCAGGGAGGCGGCCTTGATCTCCTCAAAGAGGTCCAGGTTGTTGTTGGAGGCAGCGCCGTCGGTGCCCAGCGCCACGTTCATCCCGGCCTTGACCATGGCGAGCACGTCCGCCCGGCCGGAGGCCAGCTTCAGATTCGACACGGGGCAGTGGACCGCTGTTACCTTCCGACGGGCCAGCAGGGCCATATCCTCGGGCTCCAGCCAGACGCAGTGGGCGGCGGCGGTCCTGGTCTCGAAGACGTGGTGGCAGTCCAGGAGCTGAGCAGGCGTCAGCCCGTACTTCTCCTTGCATTCCTCGTGCTCCTTTTGGGTCTCGGAGAGGTGGATCTGCATCCCCAGGCCTTCGTTGCAGGCATACTCCCCCAGGGCCTCCCAGAGATGGTAGTTGGAGCTGTACTCGGCGTGGACCGAGGCCTCGGCCCGGATGCGTCCGCCGTCATAGCCGTCCCACTTCTCCCGCAGCTCCCGGAGCTCCACGCAGGCGGGGTAGGTCTCGAAGTCGAAGTCCTCGGACCAGAGGGTGATGCCCCGGCTGATATTGGCCTTGATGCCGCTCTCGGCCACGGCCTCGGCAATGGCGCCGGTGTGGTCGTACATCTCCGAGACCGAGGTGGTGCCGAAGCGCAGGCATTCGGCCAGGGCGAGCAGGGTCGCGGCCTTCACGGCCCGGTCGTCCAGCCTGGCCTCCCGGGGAAAGATGTCCTCGAAGAGCCAGGTGTGCAGGTCGTGGCCGTCCCCGTAGCCCCGAAGCAGGCTCATGGGCAGGTGGGTGTGGCAGTTGATGAGACCCGGCATCAGGACCATGCCCTCGCCGTTGATGATTTGTTGGGGCTTATCCTTCGGGGCCGTCTTCCCGATGTAGGAGATCTTTCCGTCGGTGACGCCCAAAAAGGCGGCATACCAGACGTGCATCGCCTCGTCCATGGTGACGAGGGTGACGTTTGAGAATAAGGTGTCCATTTCGTTACCTCGGCAAAAATTCCTCTTTCAGCAGGGAGGTTTCCGGCAGGGTGGCGGGGTCCAGGGGGTCGAAGGATTCGAGGCCCTCTAAGATCAGGTCCACTAACTTGGGCTGGGGATGCTCCTCCAGCTCAATGAGCATGGGCTCCGCGATGGGGCGGAAGGCGGCGACCTCGTAGCCCAGGGAAGAGTCAATGGCATAGTGGGCGCTGCTCTTGAAGGGGGTGATGTACTTCTTCTCGCCTAAGCGGACGTTGCGCCACATGCCCAGGGTCTCCTCGGCAGTGGAGGCGCGGAAGTGGAAGTCCCGGACGATGCGCCGCAGGACCCGCATCCACACCCGGTCAAAGACCTCCACGTCATTGTCGTAGACCGAGGAGGCGGTGGAGACGAAGAGGCGGGTCGCCTCGGGGTTCTTGTCGGTGAGCATGGGGTTCAGGCCGTGGATGCCCTCAAAGATCACGACCTCGTGGTCATGGAGCCGCAGGGCCTTGTACTTCTCCGGCACCTGGGCCTGGAGCTGAAAATCAAAGTGGGGGACCAGGATCTCCTCGCCCTTGTCCAGGGCTTCCAGATGGCGGCCCAGCAGAGCGGTGTCCAGGCCCTCCGGGGCCTCCAGGTCCAGCTCGCCGTCCCGGGTCCGGGGGAAGTCCGGCTCCGCCTTGGAGCGATAGTAGTCGTCAAGGGAGATCATGTGGGCGTAGACGCCCCGGTCTGCCAGGGCCTTCCGGATACGGGAGGCCGTGGTGGTCTTGCCGGAGGAGGAGGGTCCCGCCAGCAGGGCGACCCGGCTCCGGTTCATGCGGCTCACCACCAGGTCGGCAGCCTTGCCGATTCGGTTGTTGTAGAGGGCGTCGCAGCGGGCCACATAGCCCTTGGGGTCTGTGCGCAGCGCAGTGTTGATGTCGATTAGTTCAATCCGCATGGAAGTTGGCTCCTTCTCTTTCTGTTATTTTGCTTGGGTCCCGACAGAGGCCCGCTTCGGTGTCCCGCCGGATCTGCTCCAGCAGGGCGGCCTTTTCCGCCAGGACCTCTTCGATTCGTTCCACATACTGATTGGGGTATTTGGGGTTGCACTGGCGTTCCAGCCGATGCTCGGGGAGATTGCGCTTGCTGACGGCGCCGCCCCCCAGGGCCAGGATGGAGCTCAGCTCCTCCATCATGTAGATGTTGTAGAACCCCAGGTCCCCGTCCCGGCACCAGCCCACATTTTCCAGGCTGCCGGACATGTACTTCTGCCGGTAGAGGTAGTAGGGGGCGTAGCCTCCGGCGCTCAGCACCGCGTTGGCGTGGTCCACCATCGCCTCCACCGCTTCCTGGGGCGGCAGCTCGGCCCGCCGGGAGAAGAGCTCCGCGCCCTTTTTCAGGGCCAGGGTGTGGACCGTCACATTGGAGGGACCCAGGTCCATCACCCGCTTCAGAGAATCGGCAAAGCTCTCCGGGTCGTCCCCGGGCAGGCCCGCGATGAGGTCCATGTTGATGCTCGTGAAGCCGGCCTCCACGGCCTGGGCATAGGCCCGCTCCACGTCGGCGGCGGTGTGGGGCCGTCCTACCGCCCGCAGCACCGCGTCGTTCATGGTCTGGGGGTTGATGCTCATGCGGTCCGCCCCCAGCTCCCGGATCACCTTCAGCTTTTCCAGGTCCAGGGTGTCGGGCCGCCCGCCCTCCACCGTATATTCTATCCGCCTGTCAGCGGGAAAATACCGGGCAATTGCCTCCATCAGCAGCCGAAGCTGCGCCGCGCTGAGGGTGGTCGGAGTGCCGCCGCCGATGTAGAGGGTCCGGGGGCTCAGCCCCGCGGCCCGCAGCCCCGTCCCCACGATCTCGATCTCCCGGAGCAGGCAGTCCAGATAGGGCGTCAGCAGCTTCCCGGCGCTGCCCTCGGTCTGACTGACAAAGGAGCAGTAGGAGCAGCGGGTGGGGCAGAAGGGGATGCCGATATAGACAGAGATGTCCGTCGGCGCCAGCTTTTTTGCCGCCTCCACAGAGGCCAGGCTCGCCGCGACGCAGAGCCGCCGCCGGGCCGGGGTGACGAAGAAGCTCTGCTCCAGCAGCCGGTCCGCCGAGGCGGGCGTGCCGCCCTCCAGCAGGTGCCGGGTGGTGAGCTTGGTGGGCCGGACCCCGGACAGGGCTCCCCAGGGGGGCAGCGCCGGGAGCAGGGAGAGGGCCGCCAGATAGTAGGCCCGCTGCAAAATGCGGCGGCGCAGGGCGTAGCTCTCCCGCTCTAAGGCCAGCCGCTGGACGCCCCGGCCTGTCACACCGTTCCGGGTGATCTTCGCCGTGGCGGTCAGGTATTTTCGGCCCCGGCTGAGCCGGGAGACTGCGCCGTCCCCCCGGAAGGGGGTCTCGCAGTACTCCATGGGCTCCTCCGGAAAGAGGCAGAGCTGGAGCTGCTCCAATGCGTAGCGGTCCGTATGGCCGGATAGGTATAGCTTCATAGTATCCCTTCGATTCTTCGCCTGTGGCGGAGCGGACGGCAGCGTGCCGTCCCTACAGAGCTTTTCCGATTTTTCGTTTTGCAATTTGCGTTTTCATTGTATAGGAAGCCCTCCGCCAGGTCAGCTACGGACGCAGCGGAGGGTCAGGCGGGCCTGACCGCCATAGGTGCAGGTAAAAAAGGTGAGGTCGTAGCCGGAGTCGTTCATCTCCGTAACCATGTCTGGCTCTAAAACCTCCAAGTCCGCCACTTCATAGGTCCAGATCAGCCCGTCCATATCGGTAAAGAGTACCTCGTCGCCTGTCTTCAGCTTCCCCAGACGCCGGTAGAGGCTGTTGTAGTTGTGGGCGCAGAGTACCAAATTCCCCGCAAAGGTCGAACCGTGGAAGCGGCAGGCGCTGACGGCCAGCTTCTCCAGAGACCAATCGGCCAGGATCGGCGCGTCGTAAGAAATGGAGGGGATGGAAAAGACGCCGATATAATCCCAGCCATCGATGGTGCAGACGGTCATCTCCCTGGGACCGGTCCGCGGGTCGTCCTCCAATGGCAGGGTCTCCGCCGCGCCGTGCTGTGCCCGCTCTTGGATCTCTTCAGAGAGTTTTGGCAGAATGCGTGCAGAAAAGGAGGCCTCCCGTTCCGACTCCTGTTGGTTGTACAGGAGCAGACCGGCGGCCCCCAAAATCATCAGGATGCCAAGTCCGATAAGAATACCGCTTAGGATCCGTCTCATGTCTTTTTATCTTTCCGCAGACAGATTCCAAGCAGGATCAGGAAGCTGCCCACGAGAACCAGCACAGGGATCGGCCAATTGGTCTGTCCGGTGGGCGGAAGCTCTTCATAGGGTTCCGTGGTGGTCTCCGTGGGCTCTGTCGTCAGCGGACTGAGCTTCGGCGCCGCCTCGACCTCGTAGACCCAGGTATCATCCATCCGGCAGGGCACACAAATCAGCGCAGGCTTGATGTAGCTGAAGCCTGCAAAGGGAACGGACTGACTCACCAGATAGACCCCTGGCTCCAGCTTCTCTGCCGTCGCTTTGCCGTCTTTGCCAACGGGAATCGTAAAGCTGCTCAGGTTCGTTACCAGAGCATAGAGATAGAGCTGATTGGCCGCTTTCTCGGAACCAATGTCATCCAGAGAAACCCCGGCAGAAGCATAGTTTTCGCACCAGCACCAGGTACCAAGCGCGTCATCCCAATAGGCCACCTTCCGAAGCTCCAGATTGCCACCCTTGACAGGCTTCTCAGCGCCTGAGAAATCAAAGGAGATTGACCCGGCCTGTGTGGCATCCGGAACCGATGCGGCAGCAAAAACCGCAGTTGCTGCCAGACACATTATAGAAATGCAGCACAGCAGGCAGCACAACGTTTTTCGCAGCATAGCGAATTCCTCCGGTTTTTTCTGTCAGTCCGGGAAATGGCTTCCCGTGTGTTTGATGCTTATCTTCTTCTTCGTGGGCCGCACCATGACCAGAATGAAAATCAACAACAGGACTGGTGCAGCTAAAAATGGGATCACGATCATCGGGTCGATCTGCAGGGCGTCGGCAGAGAAATGCATGATATTCTCTTGCTTGGTCTCGATCCGGTGTCCACGTACCAGCAGGCGATGGGTATTGATGCCGTAGGGCGTACATGTCACCAGGGTACAGAGGTCTTCGCCTTCCACGACAGCAAGCTCGTCCGTCTTTTCCGGCAGGACCTTGCGGATCTGGTCCACCTCGTAGGTCAGGGTCTCGTCCATGATTTGGATGAAGAAAATATCCCCGATCTCCATCTCGTCCAGGTCTGTCAGCAACCGGGCGCTGGGCAGGCCGGTATGTCCGGTCAGTACTGAATGGGTGCTCTCTCCGCCCACCGGCAGGGATGTGCCGGGCAGATGCCCGATGGCAAATTCCAAAACCGTCTCTTCTGTGCTGTGGTAAATGGGAAGAGATACGCCGATTTTCGGAACCTCCAAATAACCCATAACGCCGGTTCCGCTGACGTCCAAGGTATTTTCATATTCCTCCTGCTCTGATTCAGATAATACAAAATGCAGCGGGTATTTCCGAAGTTCCTGATTATAGTTGTTTGCTTCCTCAAAAAAGGCAGTTTTTCGACTGTCTTGGAGCTCGGAAACACTCTGCATATAATCCGCAACGAGCCTGGATTGTCGAAGGGAATTCCAGTAGTCGCTGACGGCAGGGTACAGAAGCAAGGACAGTCCTGCAAGAAAAATGAAAACCAATAGACATGTTTGCCATTTTTTCATGCAGGATTCTCCTTGCCGCCGCGATGCGGGCAAAGCCCGCACCGCGGCAGAGTTTAGTTTTGCGTTTATGTACGCAGGGTCTTACTTGACGTCAGAGAACTTTTTGACGACCATCAGGACACCAGCGCCCAGGACGAGCATACCGCCCAGGACATAGAACAGGGTGGTGCCAATTCCGCCGGTGGAGGGCAGAACGCCGCCGCTCTGGTTCACGATGGTGCCGTACAGAATGCCTTCGTTCTCGCCTTCCTTGGGCATGAAAGGATTGCCGTTCACGTCGATAAGCTGAGGATCCTGGCTCTCAGTCTCGTGCTCAGCAACAATGTCGAACTCCACGGGGTCCAGAGTGTTGTATCCCGGAGGCGTGACAGTCTCAGTGATGCGGTAATGACCATCGTCAACACCGTTCCAAGAGAAGGTAGTGCCACCAGTGACTTCACGCTCAATGGAGCGGATGGAGTAGGAGAAGTTGCCGGCAACGCGGGAGATAACGCCGTTCTTCAGTTCGTAGTAGGGAACACCCAAGGTCATACCATTGCTTACAGCACTGGCAACAGCATCAACCTCGGAGGCCTTCAGATAGATGTCGGTCTCGCTGGCATCTTCAGTGGCCTTGTCACGGATCTTGTAGTACAGGTCGCCGGTAGCGGGGTCGGTGTACTCAGTCACCAGCTTGCCGTTGATCCGAATGATTCTGCCTTCACCGTCTTCGGTGGTGCCGCCAACAACGCCGCCGGGAACCTCTTCCCAGTGACCGTACTCTTCGTTGCCAAAGTTCTCGGGCAGAGCGCCTTCCTCGGTGTCGGGGATCCACTTCTCAAGGGTGAACTCAGCGCCGGACAGAGGATTGCCGTTCTCGTCAACCTTTTCCACAACAACTTCGTAAGTGAAGACAACAACCTTGTCCTCGGGGGTGGTGCCGGTGCTGGTCTCGTCGGTGGGGTTGTTGGAGTACTCCATGTACATGACGTTGGGGTTGCCGGGCTCGCCGATGACGGCGTTCTCGTTCAGGATAGACTCGTACTCAACAGAGATAACAGAGCCAGCCACAACAGACTCGATGGTCTTGAGGTCTTCGAACACAACCTCGAAGGTGCAGCCGTCGGTGGGATTGGTAACAAGGGTGTATCCCTCGGTGATCTCAACGCCGTCAACATACACGCCGGTGATGTGGTCAAAGGTCAGGCCTTCGCTCTCCACGTCGTGGAAAATCAGCTTGTAGGTGTTGTACTTGTCGTAATCCTCGGAAACGGTGCCGGAGAGCTTGAAGGGAACGGGATCGCCGATGTCGTAGTCGGCGGAATCCTGCCAGTCGGAGCCTTCCAGCGTGGAGTCGTTGATGTCCTTGACCTTCTTCTCAGAAGTCACGCCGGTGGTGTCCTTGGCTTCCACAGTGACGTCACCCTCAACCAGGAGGATGTAGTCAGAGTAGGTGTCCTGAGCCAGGTTGGTGGACTCGTCCTTGACATAGTAGTAGCCGTCGCCGGTCACGTTGAGAACAGCGGGATTCTCGGCATCAGCGTCAGCCGTGTCAGCGGGGGTGGTGATAAAGCGGTCAACTACAGCGGCAAATTCGCGGAGTTCTTCGCTGTTGTCGGCAAAATCGACAAGAACCTTGACGACCTGGGCAGCGGTCTCGCAGTCAGCGAAGGCGGGGATTTCGTCACGGAGAGCCTGGAGCAGCGCCAAACCATTGACGCCGGAGCCCCAGCTCACGTTGGACAGAGCGCCGGAAACATCATCATAATTGCCGGCAAAAACCTGATACGCGGAATAGGTGTGGGTGTCATTCGCATCGGGGTTGGTGACAGTGATGGTGTGGGGAGTCGTGGCGTCGGCAAAGACGGCAACAGACATCGTCAGCACCAGAGCAGCAACCACAAGAATGCTAATGAGCTTCTGCATTGCTTTCATTGCTAGTCCTCCATCATTTTTAAATTTTTTTTGCTTGGGTTTTTTTCTTGCGTGTTATATACACAACGCTCGCCGTCAGCATCAGCATGATTCCCAAGACCTCGATTGCCCCGCTTCCTTCTTTGCCCGTAGAAGGAAGAACATAGGGTTCGCTGTCATTGGCAATCACGATGGTGCCGCCAGTGATTCCGTTGTTTATATACCTTGGGATATAACCGGGGATCTCATTCTCAGTGACAAAGTAGTACAGAACATTGCCGTTTTCGTCGTGGGTAGGCAGACTACCCCAGGTGTAAGTCCAGTCTTCATCCGCCCGTACAACAACGGGATTCTGCACCTTCTCGCTGGGTTCCACAAGGGTGGGGGCAGGATCTGCGCCATTGGGGTCCGTACTGACATAGAGATGAACGGTAATGCTGTCCTGCCGCACATCTGTCATTTCGCTGCCGTCGAGATTGAACCAGCGCTTGTCCACGGTGAGGCCGCTGAAGTGGTTGCTCACAACACAGGAACCGCCGTTTACACCAAAGAAGTTGGTCTCGTCAAAGACAGCATCGGAACCGGCAGCCGCCTCTGCAAAGACTTGTTCACGGCTCCCGGAGGCGCGAGGCATACAGATTAACCAGATAATGGTGCCGTCCGCATCATAGCCCGGCGCAGGCCGGGTCTCCGTCAGGCGATAGAGGATACTGGTCTCCACATCCTTATCGCTGCCCACGAGATTCAGGATGACTTTGCCGGACGCATCTGTGACATAGGTCCGCAGATTTCCTTCCGAATCCGCTGCGCGGGTCCAGACCTGGTGCTCCACATCCCAGTACTCTAAGATAAACTCCGTGTCAGGCAGAACCTTGGCGTAGTTCTCCTCGTCCACCTTGGTAACGGTAATGACCCGCTGCCAGGCCGTGGCGCTGGAGTTGACGCCCCGCAGTGCCATGGAGGTCGAAGAATGGTAGCCGCCGGTCAGCTCGGCACTGTTGGAAACCATGGTCTGTCCGTCCAGGATGGAGGTGAAGTCCACGGTATACTCATAGACAAGAACCAGAGCGGTTTCATCCGGAACGATAACGGTCATCTGCTTGGTCTGCGTGTTGTAGAAGAGCTGATACTCATAGGACATGACGCGGTTGCCCAGGTCGTTCGGCTGCGTGGGGTCATAGTAGTAGAGCTTCACGCTGCTGAACTCGATCTCAGAGGCAATGCCGGAGGAGAAGGTATCGGTCAGGGTCAGGGTATCTCCCTCGGGATTCAGGTCTTCTTCGGCCGCATTGATAAGGACCGTGAAGTGCAGACGATTGGTAGGCTCATTCTCACCGTCCATCAACTGAGCGCCGGTCTTCTCTAAGCGTTTCGGAGAATTCACCACAGTCGCGGTCTGGGTCGCGGTGTATTGGTCCCAAGTTGCCACGTTGGTAAAGGTAGCGCTGGATTCAGTATAGTCGTTCCAGAGGGTTTCGTCCGTCAGGCGGACCTGATAGACAATGGCGATGTAGGCGTAGGTCTGTTTCATCTGGTCCGTGATGCCGGTGCCGGTGAAGGTGACAAGGGAGGTTCCGTCGGGCTTTGACTCAACAGCGACGGCAAAATTCTCGGGATTGGAGAAAGTACCGCTGTATTGGCCGTTGTAGCTGTCGTTGGTGAAGAAGACCCGGGGACTGCCCTCCACCAACTCCATGCCTTCGGGCAGCAGGTCGGACACCGTAAAGTTGTCCGACGCCAGAGCGGCAAGGTCCAGCAGCAGCCGGTATTCCAGCACGCCGTCGCAGCCCGAATAGGAAATGGTGATGCCGTCGGAAGTGAATCTGCCGTTGCTCCCCTTCACCTGCTTTTCAAAGGCGTCGCCCTTGCGGTAGAAGGCCGGGACCACGTCGAATATCTTGTCGCGCAGGTAGAGGTAGTTCTGGTAAGACCAGTAATCTCCCTCCTCGGCAGAGCTGGCATCCAGCCAGGTGGGGTAGTTGTCCGCCACGATCTCATAGCCATGGAAGGTCGTGCCGTCGTGGGGCGTCAGCTGGAAGAGGACGCGGGAGACGTGAGAGGTCTCGTCGGTGGGGTCCAGCACCTGGCCTCTGGCATCCAGATAGGTCAGGGTGAAGTCCACATAGTCGTTGGCTTCGTCGCCATAGTAATAGGTGTTGCCGTCGGAGATCAGGCGCAGGTTGCCGCGGAACGCCGCCTCCAGCTCGGCGGGAACGCCGTAGTGGAGATTGTTGTCCAGGTAGATGCCCTCGTTCATGTCCATGATGGGCGTGGAGATGTTGTCGCGGAAGGTGTAGCTCTCCAGGTCGCCGACGGGCATCATGACGGTAAAGCTCCAGAAGGTCTGCACCATGCCGTCAGGCCGGGCATATTTCGCACCCAGCGTCTTGTCAACGCCCTCGGTTCGCTCCACCACGTCCACCTCGGAAACCACGGAAATATCGTGCTCATTGATAAGTCTGACCGTGTTCCGGACGGTAGAAGCTGTGGTGGGGGCCGCAGTGCTGTAGCGGATAAAGTAGGGTCTGGCCGGGAGGCCGGGCGGGAAGGTGTAGCGGAGAGTCCGACCGTCCGCCGGGGTGATGTCCGCGATTTGTACGCCGTTGGCGTTGGTCAGAAGGACCTTGCCCACCGCGGGATAGGGCAAATCGTCCTCGATGCGCCAGCCTGCCACGGGACGGCTGTCCGGGTTGACGGTGATGACCCAGTCAATCAAGCCGGTGGTGGGATTGAAGGCGCCGCTCTTAGTCACGTCGCAGACGTAGGTGATGAAGAAGGTCGCCGTGGCTTCCATCTTGCCGCAGACTGCGGTGGCCTCGTTGTCCAGCTCGAAGCTGCCGCTGAGGTCCGGGTCAAGCTCCACATTGTAGACGATCTCATAGCGCTCTCCTGCGCCGAGGGCCGGAAGCCCGGTCAGGTTGAAGCTCATGCCGTCGCTGGCCCACTGGATGTTGTACTCGTCGCAGGGCGTCACCGTCCCGTCGGCAGCAACGTGTCGGATGGCAAAGCTGCCAGCCTCATAGGCCGCGCCAAACAGGGTCGAGGGCGTCTGAATGGAAAGCAGGTCAATGACGGAAAGCGGATCTCCGCTGCCCTTCGTGGAAGAAATCGTCAAGACGTATTCCGCTCCGGTGTAATCCGAATTGAAGACGCCGGTCTTGCCCAGGTTCAGGTCGTATTTCTGCTCATCGGGAACGGTAATGGTGATGCTTCCTGCGTTGTTGCCGAACTCAATCACGCGGTCGGTGTCGTCGTCGTTGGCAAAGACCCAGCAGGAGAACTCCACCGTGCCCATGATGGCGTTGCCGTTGGCAAAATCCTCGTTGAAGAGGATGTGGATCATGCCGTCGGTGTCAATGGTGTAGACGCCCACCACAACCCCTTCGTCCAGCACGTCGCCGGAGGTCTCCTCAATGGGCTGGATGCCTTCGGGAAGCTGGTAGTAGACGTAACGGTTGTCCGGGGTCACAATGTCCTTGGGGATGTCGTAGATGATGGCAGCCTTGACTGTCTCACCGTTTTCAAACCAGGTATCCTCGACGTAGGCGCCGCCCTCCTGGCGCTGGAAAATCACACTCTCCAGATAATCCTCCAGGTCAGTGCCCTCCTCGGGGTATACAATTGTTTCCGTCGGGAAATCGCTGGCAGGTCTGAAGGTCAACTCCGGGATGCGCACCGGCGTCTCTTCGCCCACAGGCTCCGCAGTCTCCACCGGTTCGGGTTCCGTCGTCTCCGGGATGGGCTCTGTCTCCACGGGCTCCGTGGGCTCCTCCGGGTTGGCAGGCTCCGTCTCCACGGGCTCCTTTGTCGCCTCCGGGTCGGGAGCTTCTGTCTCCGCGGGCTCGGTGGTCTCGGCAGCGGGCGCAGTCGTCTCGACGGCAGCTTCTGTGGCCTCCGTAGTCTCTGCGGCTTTCGTCTCCGTTGCAGGCGCCTCCGTCTCAGGGGCTTTGGTCTCCGGGATAATCTCGGCGTAGCAGTCCTCCGTGTGGGTATGCTCATCCAGCGTACAGGTGAGCATCGAGGTATAGCATTCCTCTGTATGCTGATGCGACTCCTCGTCCTGCATCCCACAGCAGAGCACCTGAGAATAGCACTCCGGGCCGTGGATATGCTCCTGCTTCCCGCAGATCAACTCCTTCTCCACCGTTCTGGCGGGGAAGATCAGCACATAAGAGGTGAGCAGGACGACCACAAGAGCCACGATCATGCAGCTCTTCATCCATATTGACTTGTTCTTTCGGCGCTGCGTATAGACGGCAACGCTGTTGGAAATCAGGTCCTTTTTCATGGCGAATCCCTTCATTATATAATATAAGTCTGCCGGAGTAGAACGGGGGCGGGAAAATGCCGCCGCTCGGGAGGCTCCGCCTTCTGCGGGAAGCCTTCCCGGCGCTCAGTGGATTACATGCAGTCGGTTCAGGGGCCAGATGCAGAACAGGACACGGCCCAGCATATCATCAGGCTCTACGCAGCCCAGGGTCGTGCTGCGGGAGTCTGCTGAGGCCATTCGGTTGTCGCCCAGGACGAAGTACTGTCCGTCGGGGACCTGGAAGGGGAACTCAACGTCGCCGTTGCCGATGGATCTCTCCGTCACATAGGGCTCGTCCAGCCGTTCGCCGTCCACATAGACAAAGCCCTCTTCGTCGATGTCCACTTCCGCGCCGCCCAGAGCGATCACGCGCTTGATGAAAATCTTGTTGTTGTAATAAAACGCAATCACGTCTCCCTGGGAGGCGGTGCTGGTTTTGATTGCCACCACGATCTCGCCCTCTTCCAGCGTGGGGGTCATGGAGGTGCCGTAGGTCTTGAGGACCGGCATGAAGAGAATGGCGATGAGGGCGGTGACAGCCGCTACAGTGATCAGGGCATAGAGGGCGTTGCGCAGCAGGTGATGTTGGGTCTGCCGATGCTTCTGTCGATAAATCTCCGCCTCCAGCTCCTCAATGCTGGGCAGCTGAATGGGTCTGTTGTTCTTCATGGAATTCTCCAGGTCAGCAGATTCGCGCTTCTCAGGCGTTGACGCTGCCGATCATCTTGAGCATCTCCCGCAGACCCTCGTGCTGGTCATAGAACTGCTCCAGGTCTGTGGTGATCTTGCTCCAGTGGTCGTCCGCCTGGCGAACCTTCTGCACATAGAGCTCCGCCGCCTCGCGGCCCAGCTTGTCGGCCTGAAGTCTGGCGTTGTGGACCATGCGCTCCGCATCCTGCTGGGCTTCCTCGCGGATGCGCCCGGCCTCGGCCTCTGTCTTCGTCTTGTCGCTTTCGGCGTTCTGCAAAAGCTCCTCCGCCTGGGCCTTCGCCCGGGCGAACACCTCGTCGGCTTCCTGTCTGCGGGCCGTCTCATAGGCCTCGGCCTCCCGGCGGGCGGCGTCCGCCCGCTGCTCCGCCTCGGCCTGAACGCGCTCCGCCTCACTGTGGGCGCTTGCCAGGAGCTGTTCGGCCTGCTGTCTGCTCTCCAGGGTGAGGTTCTCGGCCTCCTCCTGTGCCTTGGCCAGCAGGGTATCGGCCCGTTTCTGGGCCTCCGCAACGGTGGAGGTGGCCTTCATCTGCGCCTCTAAGAGCGTGGAGTTTGCCATATTATGCTTCTGGGAGCTGACCAGGTCCGCTTCCTTTTCCATGATGTTGGCCTTGGTGCGGGAATTCTCCAGCAGGGTATCGGCCTTCTCCTGGGCCTCCGTCAGCAGGTCGTTTGCCTGCTTCCGGGCGTTCTCCAGCAGAGTGTCGGCCTGCGCCCGGGCATCCGACCGCAGGGTGTCGGCCTCCGCCTGGGCGTTGGACCGCAGGGCGGCGGCCTCCTCCTCGGCGGAGCGGACAGCTTCTTCCGCACGGGCTCTGGACTCGGTTTCCAGCCGCTCGCTGGCGGCCTGCTGCTCGGCGTCCAAGCGGCGGACGTTCTCAAGATATTCGTCGGCAGCAGCCTGGGCTGCCTCAAAGATGCCGTTGAGCTGCAGGGACGCTTCCGCGATGGAACCGGCGTCCTTGAGGATGACAGCCCGGCGCTCCAGCTCGGCCTCCCGCTCCCGCAGGGTAGTCTCGGTCTGCTCGAGTTTTTGGGCGGCGTCGCGAAGCTGCGCCTCCTGCCCGGCAGCCGCCAGCTCCAACTCGGACAGGCGTTCTGTCTGGGCGGCGAGCTTCTGGTCCCGCTCCGCCAGCAGCCGGTCCTTTTCGGAGAGCTGCCGGTCTTTTTCCTGGTAGAAGGCCTCCCGGGCGGCCAGGTCCTGTTCCCGGTCCTGGTAGCGGGTCTCCAGCATCTCGTTCTTCTCGGAAATCAGGTCGTCCTTCTCCCGAAGCTGCCGGTCCTTGTCGGCCAGCAGGGCGTCCCGCTCGGCATAGAGCCGAGCCTGCTCGGCAAGTCGGTCATCCTTCTCGCTGAGCTGGCGGTCCTTCTGGATCAACTGGCGGTCCTTTTCCGCCATCTGGTCGTCCTTATCCGCCAAAAGGCGGTCCTTCTCCGCAAGCTGCTCGGAGCGCTCGGAAAACTGCTGCCGTTCCTCCTCCAGACGGGAATTCGTCTTTTTCAGGTCCGACTCCTGGCTCTCCAGCTTTCTTTGCAGCCATTCGTTCTGCTTCATCTGGTCCACCAGCAACTCCATAAGCTCGGTTTTGCGCAGCCGACGCAGTTCTTTATTCGTCATGCTCCTCGCCTCACAATCCATATGTCCCGGGCATCCGCCGCGAGACGGCGATAAAATGGGTATAACTAACCCATCTTCACAGTTCTAACACATTATACCATGTTTGTAACATTCTTGCAATCCTTTTTTTCATATTTTTGTAAAAACTTTTTATCCTTCCCGGAAAAATGCCGCTTTTTTCTTCCAAATCCGTATTTTTATGGTATAATAAAGGCACAAAGTCCCGCCGGAGCGGCGGTAACGAGAGGAGGGGTGCACGCATGGAGCGGCAATATCTTGCCATTGACCTGAAATCCTTCTACGCCTCGGTGGAGTGCGTGGAACGGGGATTGGACCCTCTGAACACGAATTTGGTGGTGGCCGACGAGAGCCGCACCGATAAAACCATCTGTCTGGCAGTCTCCCCCTCCCTGAAGGCCCACGGCATTCCGGGACGTCCCCGGCTCTTCGAGGTGAAGCAGGCCGTGGTGCGCATCAACGCCCGCCGTCTGGGGGCGGCGCCTGCCCAGCGTTTCACCGGGTCCTCGGTCTTCGCCGACGAGCTGCGGGCCAATCCCGGACTGAAGCTGGACCTCATCATCGCCACGCCCCGCATGGCCCGCTACATGGACTGCAGCGCGGGGGTCTATCAGACCTATCTGAACTACGTCGCCCCGGAGGACATCCACGTCTATTCCATCGACGAGGTCTTCATCGACGTGACCCCCTACCTGCGGACTTATCAATGCACAGCCCGGGAGCTGGCCGGACGCATGATCCGGGACGTGCTGCGCCGCACAGGCGTCACCGCCACCGCCGGCATCGGCACCAACCTCTATCTCTGCAAGGTCGCGATGGACATCGTGGCGAAAAAGCTCCCCGCCGACGCGGACGGGGTACGCATCGCGGAGCTGGACGAGCGCAGCTACCGGGAGCAGCTCTGGGAGCACCGGCCCCTGACGGACTTCTGGCGCATCGGCCACGGCATCAGCCGGAGGCTGGAGGCCAACGGCCTGTTCACTATGGGGGACATCGCCCGCTGCTCCCTGGGAAAGGACCACGAGCGGCGGAACGAGGCCCTGCTCTACAAGCTCTTCGGCGTCAACGCGGAACTGCTGATCGACCACGCCTGGGGCTGCGAATCCTGCACCATGGCGGACATCAAGGCCTATCGTCCCCAATCCAGCTCCCTCTCCGTGGGTCAGGTCCTGCATCGGCCCTACAACTGGGAGGAGACCCGGCTGATCGTCCGGGAGATGGCGGATTCCCTGGTCCTGGACCTGGTGGAAAAGGGCCTCGCCACGGACCAGCTCGTGCTCTCGGTGGGCTACGACGTGGAAAATTTGAAGACCCCCGAGGCCCGAAGCGGCTTCGGCGGCCCCACGGCCCGGGACTGGTACGGCAGGACGATGCCCCAGTCCGTCAACGGCTCGGTGAATTTGGGGCGGCACAGCGCCTCCACCAAGGCCCTCACCCAGGCGGCGGTGGCCCTCTTCGAGCAGATCGCGGACCCACATCTGACGGTGCGGCGGCTCTGCATCGCGGCGAACCACGTCCGCAGCGAGACGGAGCTGGCCCAGGTCCCCGCCCAGCTCAGCCTCTTCTCCGACCCGGAGACCGAAGCCGCCCGGGAGGCCGAGGCCGAAAAGGAGCGCCGCCAGCAGGAGGCCATCCTGGCCATTCGGAAGAAATACGGTAAGAACGCCATCGTCAAGGCCATGAATCTCCAGGAGGCCGGCACCGCCATAGATCGCAACGCCCAGGTCGGCGGCCACAAGGCATAAGGCCGGCGCTTCCGCATGGGCCTTATGCCTTGTGAAAATATTGCGTTATTATCTTATTTTTCGAAAAATGAAAAGATACTCATGCGCGATCAACAGGAAATCATACCGCTCCTTTCGATTGAGCCACTTCATGGTTCCACGGCAATTATGCTGCTCTTTAATAACAATCTCTTTGAGAGAAAACCCGGCCTTTTCAAATAATTGCATCACATAAAACGCCAACGGTATTATGTAGCCTCGCTCCCGAATATCTCCCACCATTATAGCGCAATATCTTCCATATTTTATCACTCTGTAGCACTCGTGTGCAACCTTTTCCATTTCGTGAAGGTATTCATTTGCTGCCAAGCGCGAGAGATCTCCTTCGATATCCACACTGTACTGAATGATGTTTGAATAAGGGGGATGCGTGCAAATTAGGTCAATGCTGTCATTCGGAATGAATAAAAGGTTCCTGGCATCTCCGACCCTAAGGTAAACACGGCCATCTGTCTCACTGCGTTGAATTTTGGTTTTTCTCCGACACCATGCGATTGCTTCTGCATTAATGTCTATACCTATTACATCTCTCTTTAGAAGTTTTGCCTCAGTAAGCGTTGTTCCTCCTCCCGCAAATTGATCCAGTACAAGGTCTCCTTCAGAAGAATACCGAAGAATTACATTTCGCGGAATAAAAGGAGACCAATTTCCTCTCCATTTTGCATCGTGGTTTGCCCAATCCCCGTGTGATGGGAATGACCAAACAGAGGTTGTTTCCAAGGAAAAGTCCTTTGGCTCCCAACAGATTTCATCATGATTGTTCATATCTGATATTCATGCAGAGACGGTTTTAGCTGCTTTCTATTATACTAAGAATCCAGTTGACCCATCCTATAATTGTCGATGCCCTCCGAAAATATGTGCTGTCAGCTTCAACATGAAATAGCTCGGACTGTTTCATAATCTGCATAATTGTGTTAACGTCCGGCATCTCTCCGCACTGTAGATGGCGTTGTAATGTCTCTCGGAATACCTTATGCTTCATGATCTGGGAAATAATTCCCAGTTGTCTTTCCCTGTAAGGAAGCGCCATGATCTGTTGTCCGCATTCAGAAAGGCCAAAACAGATCGCCCCGTTGACCCGGTGCTTTTCGATCATCCCAAGGTAGCGGCCTGCATCCGTGTAATAATTTGTTTGTCGTGAATCAAACGCATATCTCGAAGTAATTTCATCTCTAAACAAGGGTCTCTCTCGCAAAAGCTCCATAAGATTGACAACTCGCGACATACTGTTAGCCTGCGGGAAAGGAATATCAGACTCATGCACTATCGCTAAAGAATCAAGAAGTTGCTCAAGATCTGTCAAAGTAATATCTGTTTCAATCATATAATTTTTCTGCTTTACAAGATGTAAGGAGTTGTAATCCTTTGGATCGTCAAACTGGTATTGATATAAATAAAACACGCCATTTGAAAAAATGAAGAACACCGGTTTTATCGGCTTAGTTACTCTGTTGCTCCACACTCTGTAAGGGTAGTAAAGCTGTCGCACCAAAAAATCGTCAGACAGATCTCTTTTTGCTTCTAAAATCGACAAATTGCGTATTCCTTCATATGCCGCATCAATCTCAATCTGTGAATTGCTAACCTCAATATGCAATGGTCCGGCAGTAGTGTTAATGCAATAATCAAATTCACCTGAGCCCATGCGCCCGCTGACGGTAGGAACTAAATCGTCATCCTCTAAAAAATCAGTCAATATCCCAGTTGCGCTTGCGCAATTAATCGCGATTGTCTCACTCACCAGGTATTGCGGCATAAGGCTCTGAAGATATAAAGGAATAGAAACCCGTTGAATGTCAAGCGAAGGTTCTTCGAGCTCACAGTAGGCAGAAAAAGAGGAAATGATATAATCTCCTCTTGTAATTGGAAGGATTGCGAGGTTGTTCTCAGAAAAAATTAACGGCAAATTAACCTTATGATCAAATTTTGTCATGAGCCGGGGCTCTCTGAATTCTTTTATTTGATCTGCCGTTATTTTACAGTATCCCAAACGACAAACCTCGTCCAGGATGTGGTATTTGGAAAATAGCTTTTCCCACGCATCATCATTTCGCCCCATAATTTGTAATCAGTACCTCCTCAACTGCCCCGCGCTTTCTGGCATCAGAATTGATAGCACGTCTGGCATGTACCGTTTTCACATTATAGTCCGCATAGAGTTCCCTGATAAACGCCGTTGAAGAATTGGATAAAAGAAATTTGATTCCGCGCCTCGTCAATTCATCACAGCATCGTTTTAATCGCCTTTGCTCCTCTCGATCAAATCCGCCTTTATTGTAACCAGTAAAGCTGGCTGTATCTGAAATCGGATCATAAGGGGGATCTATATAGACAAACCCTCCTTCCGGAACACGTTTCATTGTTGCTTCAAAATCCTCACTGAATAGCTGAATTCCCGGTGCTGACAGGTATTTGTTTACCGCCCGCAAGGTAGGCGCATTTACAATATTTGGATTTTTATAATTTCCAAACGGAGAATTAAACTCCCCAGCTGCATTAACTCTAAATAATCCATTATAACAGGTTTTGTTCAAATAAACTGTGCGAGCAGCTTTATTTGTATCAGTTAGCAAATCATAATTTACTTTATCCCGATCTAAATCCCGAATTCGATAATATGCCTCCGCCGTGTTTTCAAACTCCTGCAATTGAATTATTAATTCCTCAACATTATCTCTTATGACCCTATAAACTCTCATCAGATCGTCATTCAGATCATTAATGATAGCTTTCTTCGGCTGAATCTCAAATAGTACTGCTCCACCGCCCAAGAACGGTTCGCAATACGTTGAAAATTTTTTTGGCAGTAACGGTACGATTTCATCTATAAGCTGCCGCTTTCCACCTACCCATTTCACAACAGGAGCAACCAACTGATTCTTTGCCATAGGAAATGCACTCTCCTCTTACCACACATTCTGCTTATTTACATTGTACTCCAGCTGATTAAATAATTCAAGTCCTTTTGCAAAGACCCGTGCGCGATTTGCGCACGGGTCTTTGTGTTACTTGGCGTAATCCACGGCCTTGGTCTCGCGGATGAGGTTGATCTTGATTTGGCCGGGGTATTCCAGCTCGGCTTCGATCTTCTTGGCGATCTCCCGGGCCATAAGGACCATATTGTCCTCGGAAACGTCCTCGGGCCGGACCATGATGCGGACCTCGCGGCCTGCCTGGATGGCATAGGCCTTCTCCACGCCGGGGAAGGAACCGGTGAGCTCCTCCAGCTTCTCCAGACGGCGGATATAGCTCTCCACGTTCTCACGCCGGGCGCCGGGCCGGGCCGCCGAGATGGCGTCCGCCGCCTGCACCAGGCAGGCGATGACCGTCTTGGCCTCCACGTCGCCGTGGTGGGCCTCGATGGCGTGGACGACCTCGGGGGATTCCTTGTACTTCCGGGCCAGCTCCACGCCCAGCTGGACGTGGCTGCCCTCCATCTCGTGGTCCACGCTCTTGCCCAGGTCATGCAGCAGACCGGCCCGCTTCGCCAGGGTCACGTCCTCGCCCAGCTCGGAGGCCAGCAGGCCCGCGATGTGGGCCACCTCCATGGAGTGGTTGAGCACGTTCTGGCCGTAGGAGGTACGGTACTTCTGGCGGCCCAGGAGCTTGATGAGCTCGGGGTGCAGGCCCTGCACGCCGGTCTCGAAGGCGGCGCGCTCGCCCTCCCGCTTGATGGTGGCCTCCACCTCGCGGCGGGCCTTCTCCACCATGTCCTCGATGCGGGTGGGGTGGATGCGTCCGTCGGCAATGAGCTTCTCCAGGGCGATCCTGGCGATCTCCCGGCGAACCGGGTCGAAGGAGGAGACTGTGATGGCCTCCGGGGTGTCGTCGATGATGAGGTCCACGCCGGTGATGGTCTCAAGGGTCCGGATGTTGCGGCCCTCGCGGCCAATGATGCGGCCCTTCATCTCGTCGTTGGGCAGGGCCACGACGGAGACTGTGGCCTCGGCGGCGTGGTCGGCGGCGCAGCGCTGGATGGCGGTGGAGATGATCTCCCGGGCGAGCTGGTCGGCGTTGTCCTTGAGCTCGGCTTCGATGTCCTTGAGCTTGACAGCGGCGTCGTGGCGGGCTTCGGCCTCCACGTTTTTGATGATGAGGACCTTGGCCTCTTCCTGGGTCAGGCCGGAGATCTTCTCCAGCATTTCCATCTGGGACTTCTTGATGAGGTTGACCTCCTCCTGCGACGCGGCCACGGCCTGCTGCCGCTTGTGGAGCTCCTCCTCTTTGCGCTCAAAGTTGTCCAGCTTTTTGTCGAGGGATTCTTCCTTTTGCTGCAAACGGCGCTCCTGCTTGCTGAGGTCGCTGCGGCGCTCTTTGATCTCCCGTTCGTTTTCGGTGCGAGTTTTATGGATTTCTTCCTTGGCCTCCAGAAGCATTTCACGCTTCTTGCTCTCTCCGGCCTTGATGGCCTCATTATAAAGACGCGTGGCTTCTTCGTCCGCGCTTTTTATCTTCTCAACCGCGTCCTTCCGCATTTTCATGAAAAGGAGCCCGGCTGCAATTGTGCCAACGGCGATGCCCAACAGGGGCAGGAGAATAAACCAAAACCATTCCATAACTCCGCACACCTCCTTTCATAAAGAATTGGGTATGCCGAGAAAAAGAAAGCCCGGACTGCCATCCCCTACAGGCAGAGACGAGCAAACTAATCCATTTGCTATTGTAACCTCTGCTTGAATCATTGTCAAGGGGAAATTATGTCAATCTTGCTTTTTTCTGTTCAACCGGGTATAATAGAGTTCCAAAACATGCCGCAAAAGTGAGAGGAGGCGTTTCCATGGAGCTCCGCTGCGTGATGGCCCGCAGGGCCAGGCTGCTTTCCGCCCTGCGGCGGGAGCTGCGCATCTCCGACGGGCTGGTCCGGCGTCTCAAGCCCATGGACGCCTTTCGGGTCAACGGGGAGAGCGCTCACACCGACCGCCTCCTGGTCCCCGGAGACGTGGTGACAGTGCGCCTGGCTGAAGCGGCGCCGGACTTCCCGGCAGAGGACGGCCCCCTGGAGGTCCTCTGGGAGGACGAGTGCCTGATCGCGGTGGACAAGCCCGCGGGCCTGATCGTCCACCCCACCTTCTCCCGCCAGAGCGGGACCCTCGCCAACTACCTGCTGGGCCATTACCGGCGCACGGGCCAGGCCTGCGGGGTCCACGTCCTGACCCGGCTGGACCGGGACACCATGGGCGTGGTGGTCTTCGCCAAAAGCGCCTGGGCCCACTGGCTGCTGATGGAGGAGCTGGACCGGGGCCAGGTGGAGAAGGTCTACGAGGCCCTGACCGTGGGCGGGCCGGAGGCCGACGAGGGCCTCATTGACCTGCCCATTGCAAAATGTCCGAACCCCAGCCTCCTGCGCTGCGTCAGCCCCGAGGGCAAGCCCGCCAGGACCCGCTACCGGGTCCTGGAACGGGGCCCGGTCTGCCGCCTGGAGCTCCGCCCTCTCACGGGCCGCACCCACCAGCTCCGGGTCCACTGCGCCCACGAGGGCTTCCCGATTTTGGGAGACCCTCAGTATGGAGACGGCGCGGCGGAAGCGCATTGTACCGGTCAACGGCTGGTGGCCCGGCGCGTCACCCTGACCCACCCTCTCACCGGGGAGCGGCTGACCTTTATCTCCCGGATACCTTTATAATATTATAATACCCGTGGGGCCGTCCGTTTCGCAGAAACGGACGGCCCCACGGGTATTTTGTGCCGCTGCGCGGCATTTTAATCCAACTCGTTCTCCGGCGCAACGGTGTCGTTCTGGGCGACGGCGGCGAAATAGGTGTCGAAGATCGCCTTGGCAATAGTGCCCAGGCTGCCGCCCTGGGCGCCCTTCTCCACGTAGATCGCCACGGCCACCTGGGGGTCGTCGGCGGGGGCGTAGCAGACGAAGGAGGCGTGGTCGGAGCCCGCGGAGCCGTGCTGGGCCGTGCCGGTCTTGGCGCAGACGGGAATGGAATAGTCCCCGAAGACGCTGTTGGCCGTGCCGTTCAGCGCAGTGACAGCCTGCCGCATTCCCGTGGTATAGACCTCCATGGCCTCGTTGCTCATGTGGAGCCGGGAGACGATGTAGGGCTTGCTCTCATAGAGCAGGTCCTGGTAGTCCGCGGAGATGATGCGGTTCAAGAAGGTGGCCTTGTAGCGGATGCCTCGGTTCGCCAGGGCGGCGGTGTAGACGGCCATCTGCATGGGGGAGAAGCGGTTTTCGGACTGGCCGATGGCCATGGAGATGATGTCGCCGGCGGTGAAGACCTGATAGGCTGGGTCGGAGTAGAGGGCCTTCTTGCTGGTGGGGTTGGCCCGCCAGCCCTTGGTCTCGGAGAGCTCCACGCCGGTGGGTTCTCCCAGGCCCAGAGCCTTGGCGACGGCGTCCATCCGCTCCCAGCCCGTCAGGCGGCCCACCTCATAGAAGAAGTAGTTGCAGGAGACGGCCAGGGCTTGGACGCAGTTGATGACCCCGTGGGTCATGCCGGTGGCGGTAAAGAGATAACACTGGGGCTGATAGTCCTCGTAGTAGTCGTATTTGCCCTTGTCCTCCACAGTGGTGTACTGGGTGATGATGCCGTCGTTCAGGGCGGCGATGGCGGTCGCCATCTTATAGGTGGAGCCGGGGGGATAGGCCTGCATCAGGGCCCGGTTCAGCATGGGCGAGTACTTGTCCTTCACCAAGTCGTTGTAGTCCTTGGAGAAGGTGGCGAGATTGAAGGTCGGATAGGAGGCGCAGGCCAGCACGGCCCCGGTCTTCACGTCCAGGAAGACCACGGCGCCGCCCTCGGCGTCCTTGCCCTCGTGCTTGGCGCCCACGCCGTTCTCCCGCAGGTCCAGGATGTAGCTCTTCAGGGCTTCCTCGGCGATCATCTGGTAGTTGATGTCGATGGTGGTCTCCACGTTGGACCCGGCCTTGGGCTCCACGGCGTAGTACTGGGCGATCACGTTGCCCTCCCGGTCCACGGTAGTCCGCAGGATGCCGTCGGTGCCGTGGAGCTCCGCCTCGAAGGCCTTCTCCAGCCCCTCCTTGCCCACGTAGGCGTCCATAGCGTAGCCCTTTTCCTTGTAGATCTCCCACTCCTCCGGGCTCATCGCGGCAGTGCGGCCCAGGATGTGGGCGGCGTAGGAGGTGTTGTACTCCCGGACGGTGCTGGCCTGGACCTGCATTCCCGGGATATTCAGCTCCATGAGCTCCGCCAGCTGGGTGGCGTCCACGTCGGAGAGGAGGGTGTAGGTGGACAGGGAGGTGTAGTACCGCAGGTCCAGCTCGTAGCGCAGGCCCAGCACGCCCCGGACCTCCTCGTCGCTCCAGTCGTTGGGGATGCGAAAGCGGCTGCGCATGAGCTTGATGAGCTGGGCGGCCGAAACGTCGGAATCCCAGTCGTTCTGCCGCAGGAAGCTGCGGAAGTAGTTGTTCCAGGTGTCGGAGTAGTTCCCCGTCTCATACTCATAGGGCTTGACCTTGGTGACGGGAAGATGGTCCACAAAGCTGATGTCCAGCTCTCGGCAGAGCCGCACCAGCTGGCGCAGGCTCTCGTTGGGGCTCTCGGAGTTGAAGAGGGCGTAGTTGGAGATGATCAGATTGTAGCTGGCCCGGTTCGTCACCAGCACGTTGCCGTTCCGGTCCAGGATCTCGCCCCGGGCCGCGGTAACGCGGGTGTCGTAGGTGTAGGTGCCGGTGGCCCCGGTGTTCTTCCGGGGATTGACCACCTGGAGCTGAATGAGGCGGTAGGCGTAGGCCCCGATCAGCAGGCCGAACACCGTGAGGAACAGGCCCAGGCGAAGCTTGACGTTATAGCTCATCACGCACCCCGATTCTGCTGATGCTCTTCACCAGCGGGTATTGCAGCGGGAAAAAGACCATGGACAGGGCCGCCGTCGGCAGGAGGATGCGCCAGTAGTTGGCCAGCTCCACAGTGGGGGGGAGGATCAGCTTGAAGATGAAGATCGCGGTGGCGTTCAGCAGGGTCACGGCAAAGGCGCAGAGGGCCGTGGGCAGGAAGCGCAGGGTCAGCACCGCCCGGCACAGCACCGCCGAGAGCATAGCCCCCACCGGGAGGACCGCCACGGAGAGGTTGCCGAAGTCCGCCCCGGAAAAGCACCAGAACAGGGCCGCCAGGATGGCATAGGCGCCGCCCTTCTCCGGCCCCTCCCGGACGCAGACGCAGACCACCAAAATGGGATAGGGCGTCAGCTTGATGCGCAGCCCCGTGGTCCGGGACAGCACCACCGTTTGCAGCAGCAGGGTCAGCAGGGTCAGCAGCCCGTAGAGGGACCACTTCAGAATACTCTGCCTCTGCATTTTGGTCAGATGAAAATACTTAAACATGAACACGCAGCCCCTCCTTTCCTTTTTTTCGAGGCGCTCGGCCCCTGCGGGTTATTTACTGATTCTCGTACTCCGTAATGATGAACACCTGTTCGAGATTGTCCAGGTCCGCGGCGGGGCGGAGCAGGGCGTATTTCGCCACGCCGGTCTGGTCGAAGTCCGCGTCGGTGATATAGCCGATGATGAGGCCCCGGGGATAGACCGTGGAGCCCGTGGTCAGCACCTGGTCATTGTTGCGCAACACGGAATCCGTGGGCAGGTAGTTCATCCGCAGCAGGCCCTGAGAGCCCGTGGCGAGGGCTCCCTCCACCACGCCGTTGTAACCCGTGGAGGCCACCGTGGCGGAGATGCCCAGGGCGGAGTCCAGCACCGTCGTCACCGTGGCCCAGTTGGGTCCGGCGGCGGTGACGAGGCCCACCACCTGTCCGTATTCGGTAATGGCCACCAGCCCCTCATGGATGCCGGAGTTGGTGCCCTTGGCGATGGTAAAGGCGCTCTTCCAGCTGCTGTCCACCCAGGAGATGATGTAGGCCGAGGCCAGCTTGTAGTCCTCGTGCTCCTCGGTGAGCCCCAAAAGCTGATGCAGGCGCTCGTTCTCCCGCTGGAGGGAGTCCGCGCTGCGCACGTCCTCCTCCATAGCGATGATCCTGGCCTTCAGGGCCTCGTTCTCCGCCTGTAGGGATTCAAATTTGAACACATAGTCGTAGTAGCGCTCCGTCTGGCGCACCAGGGCGCTGGAGGCGGAGCGGAAGGGCGTCAGCACCGTCTGGACGAGGTTCTCCCCCGGATGGGCGGCGTTCACCGCGGCCACGATGGTGACAAGGCCCGCCAGCAGCACCGCTATGACGATGAGCCACTTGGTTTTCGCGGACAGATGCTTTTTCATAGTCCTTCTCCTGTGCCTTGTTTTCGTTGGATGGGCGAAAACGCCCTCAGGCCTCCCGCATGACCAGGGGGTCGATGCCGTATTGCTTCAGCGCCTGGGCCAGACGGCAGACGGGCAGGCCCATCACCGTGAAATAGTCGCCGTGGATGGACTCCACCAGCATAGCGCCCAGGCCCTGGATGCCGTAGGCTCCGGCCTTGTCCATGGGCTCTCCGGTGGCGACGTAGGCGGCGATCTCCGCCTCGGTCAGCTCCCGGAATCTCACGATCGTTTTTTCACAGTGCGTAAACGCCCCGATCCTGTCGTCCTGAGCGGAGCGCAGCGGCGTCGAAGGACCCGTTCCCCCGTCCCCTGTTGCCTGTTGCCTGTTCCCTGTTGCCTCGACGGGCAGCAGCGTGAAGGCTGTGTACACCTCGTGCTCCCGGCCGGAGAGGGTGCGCAGCATAGCCCGGGCCTCGTTCTCGTCATGAGGCTTGCCCAGGATCCGCCCGTCCAGCACCACGATGGTGTCGGCTGTGAGGATCAGAGCTGCGTTCTCGTCGAAGGCCCCCTCATCCGCCCCAGTGTGCGCACTGGGACACCTTCCCCCCAGGGGGAAGGCTTTTGCCACGGCAAACGCCTTTTCCCGGCAGATGCGGCGGACGGAGGCCTCGGGGTCCTCGGTCTCAAATTTCGTTTCGTCGATGTCGGCGGTCAGGACCCGGAAACGCAGGCCCATCCGCTCCAGCAGCTCCCGCCGCCGCGGCGACTGAGATCCTAAAATCAATTCCATACTTTTTACTTCTTGCTTTTATTTCTTACTTCTGACTGATCCCGTCAGGCGGGCCGTCCAGGGGCCGGCCCCTACAGCTGACTGATCCCGTCAGGCGGGCCGTCCAGGGGCCGGCCCCTACGGCTCTCTTACTCAACGCCTCTGTAGTACAGCCCCCGGGTGCAGGCGCCCGGGTCGAAGACCGCGCCGCCCCGGAGGGCGTTCACCACAGCGTCCACCTCCATGGGGTTCTCAGTGGTGAACTGGACCCGCAGGGCCCAGAGGCCCAGGTTCCGCAGGTCGGGCTGCTTGTCCAGCAGATAGAGCTTTTTGCCGTTGTAGATCACGCTGCGGCAGCTGTCCTGCTCCCGCAGAACCCGGAACTCCTCGCCCTTCCGGTCCACCAGCTTGGCGGGGCCGGAGCGGCAGGCGCAGCGGCCCGTGCGGTTCTTGATGACGCAGTTCTCCGTCAGCATCAGGGGCAGGCGGCCATAGGCCAGCAGCTCCGTGGGCAGGGGCTTGGACAGGTCCCGGATCCGGGGCAGGGTCAGCTCAAAGCTCACCGTGGCGCTCTCCAGGCCCAGGCCTCTGGCAACGCTCATCGCTCTGGAGTTGAAGAGGTTCAGCCCAAAGTCTCCGCAGACGGCGAAGCCCCGGGAGCGGGCCAGGGAGATGTGGCCCAGGTTGCCGCAGAGGGCCAGCCGAATGCCCAGGCCCCGGGCCAGGTCCAGGGTTTGCAGCACCCGCTCCGATTCGGCGTCGAAAATGACGCGGGGCAGGACCACCGCCAGCTCCGTCTGCTCCGGGACCCGGCGGATCCAGTCGGTCTCCTGCCGGAGCATGGACAGGGGCACGTAGAGGCGGGCGGGCTTCATCGCCAGGAGCTTGGGCGTGAGCTGCTCCCGGCTCAGGATGCCCACGGTCCAGCGGGGCGGCTTGAGCGGCCCCGGATAGAGCTTGACGGCGGAGAAGGAGTTCAGCTCCCGCTCCGGCTGGCGGCCCCGGAGGGCCGTCAGATGGGCCAGCACCTCCCGGCGCATCGCGTTGATCGCTGCGGCGGAGAGGGTCAGGCCCGGCTCCACCGCGCTCTTGGTCTCCACGCAGCGATAGGGGGTGCCGCCGGTCTTGGACAGGCGCTCGGCCAGAGCCTCCTGGGTCAGGGCCCGGGCGCGGGCCTCCTGGGGCTGAGGCCCCTCGGTCTTGCAGAGGTTGCCCAGTTCGTCCTCCACCGCCAGCAGGGCGTTCTGCCGCCGGTTCAGGATCGCGTAAAAGCGCACAGGCACCAGGGGGGCCTCGGCGTTCTCGTAGCCCGCCCGGGCTCTCGCCATCAGCTCCCGGTTCTCCCGCTCCTTCTGGCGGGTGCCGAACATCTCCGGGCCGATGCGGCCCGCGTAGTAGCCCTCGGTGAAGCCCTGCCGGGAGAAGACCTCCCGCAGGTCCCGCATATCCTCGGCGGAGACGGGGGCGCCGTCGATAGCGGCGCGGTAGAGCCGGGTCGCCACGGCCACGTACTCAGGCCGCTTCATCCGGCCCTCGATCTTCACGGAGGCCACGCCCAGGCGGCGCAGCTCCTCCATGTGGGAGATCAGGCAGTTATCCTTGAGGCTCAGGGGGTACTTGTCCTCATAGTGGCCGTAGCCGTAGGCCAGACGGCAAGGCTGGGCGCACTGGCCCCGGTTGCCGGAGCGGGTCCCCACCACGGCGGAGAACCAGCACTGGCCGGAATAGCACATGCAGAGGGCTCCGTGGACGAAGACCTCGATCTCAATGGGACTGTTGCGGCAGATATAGGCGATGTCGTCCCGGCTCAGCTCCCGGGCCAGCACCACCCGGCTCATGCCCATAGCGGCGGCCCGCAGCACCCCGTCCAGGGAGTGGATGGACATCTGGGTGGAGGCGTGGATGGGGACCTCCGGAGCCATCTGCCGCAGCAGCGACACCAGGCCCAGGTCCTGGACGATAAAGGCGTCCACCCCGGCCCGCGCGGCGGCGGTGATGGTCTGGGCTGCCTGCTCCAGCTCCCGGTCCGTCACCAGGGTATTCAGGGTCAGGTGCACCTGGACGCCCCGGACGTGGCAGTAACGCACGGCCTCCGGCAGCTCGTCCAAGGAGAAGTTCTTGGCGTTCTGTCGGGCGTTGAAGGGACCGGAACCTAAATATACGGCGTTGGCGCCGCTTTGGACCGCCGCACGAAGGGCGTCCATGGAGCCGGCGGGGGCGAGCAATTCCAGCATGACGGGACCTCACAGGAGCGAAATTCGCAGATAGGGATATTATTATAACAGACAAGGCCGGAAATTTCCATAGCAAACCTGCATTTCCAGCCGGAAAAATTTTCCGCCCTTCGGCATTTTTACGGAGAAGTTACAGTTCGACACTCTTTTCCCGGGACCACAACGGATAGATTCAGGGTAACATAATTCCCCAAAATAACCGCGGCCCCTCGCTTGGCTCCGGGGGAGTTGTCCACAATTTCCACCGGGTTTTCCACCGTTCGATTTCCTTTCCCACCGGAAAACCCGTCGAAAAATCGGGGATCTGCGAAAAAATTTGTAGGTTTTCCACAGACAGGGAAAACCCCGTCGGTTTCGCCCGACGGGGTCTCGCGCCAGTTGCGCAGAAGTTACCATAATCCGCTGCGCTCCTGCGCCAGTTTTTCTTTCTTCTTACTTTTTACTTCTTACTTCTTCCGTAATTGTTCAGTCGCCCGTAGGGGCCGATGCCTACATCGGCCCTACCTACCGATTTTTGCCTGCAAGCGAGGGCGGATGTGGGCATCCGCCCCTACGACGAAGGGGGCTACTGAATAGATACCTTCTTCCTTCCGACTTCCCCCAGCAGCGCTTCCCGCTCGTTGGGGGCCCTGCCGTCCAGCACAGCCTCCAGCAGGGCGTTCAGGGTCCGCCCGAGCTCGGGGCCTCTGGGGATGCCCAGGGCCAGCAGGTCGTTTCCGTCGATGGCCAGGTCCTTCACGGTGAAGCAGGGCGGTTGGGACAGCAGCTCCCGGGCCAGGGCCTCCAGCCGGTCACAGGCGGCGGTCCGGCCCCGGTAGTCCGGGTGGTGGGCCAGGGCGTCGGCCCGCTTCAGGGCCAGGAGGCGGAAGAAGTCCTCCTCCCCCAGCTTCCCGATCAATTTCCGAATCGCCCGCTCGGGGCTGCCCTCCGGCGGGTCAATGGGATAGTCGTGGAGCTCCACCAGGGCCGCGATTCGGCGCACCGTGTCCTTGTCGAAGCGCAGCCGGGTGAGGACGGTCCGGGCCAGCTCGGCGCTGACCTTCGCGTGGCCATAGAAGTGGCCGCCCCCCGCCTCGTCGATGCGCAGGCAGGCGGGCTTGCCCGCGTCGTGGAGCAGGGCCGCCCAGCGCAGAAGCTTCTCCGGGGGCACGGCCTCCACAGCGGCGGCGGAGTGGGTCAGCACGTCGTAGCAGTGGTATTTGCTCCGCTGGTCCAGCCCCGCCATGGGGTCCAGCTCCGGCAGCAACACCGCCAGGATGGGCCAGTGCTCCGTCAGCACCCGACGCGCGTCGGGGCCGCAGAGGAGCTTCGTCAGCTCCGCGGCGACCCGCTCCCGGCTCACCAGCTCCAAAGTCTGCCGCAGCGCCAGAGCCGCGGCGGCGGTGTCGGCCTCCACGGAAAACCGAAGCTGGGCGGAAAAGCGCAGGGCCCGGAGGATGCGCAGAGCGTCCTCGTCAAAGCGCCGCGCCGGATCTCCCACGCAGCGGATCACCCCGGCCTCCAGATCCGCCCGCCCGCCGAAGGGGTCAACGATCCCCTCCTCAGGATCCCACGCCATTGCGTTGATCGTAAAATCCCTTCGGGCCAGGTCCTCCTCCAGGGAGGAGGTAAAGGCCACGGCGTCGGGGTGCCGGTGGTCGGCGTAGCCCGCCTCGGTGCGGAAGGTGGTGATCTCCAGGGACAGGCTCGTCAGATTTTTGTCCTTGCGAGACCAGTGCTCACACTGGTCGTGGCAATCCGTTCTCCCCAGCAGGACCGTCACGGTCCCGTGCTTCAGCCCCGTCTCAATGACGCGCTCCCCGGCGAAGACCGCCTTCACCTGCTCCGGCAGGGCGGCGGTGGCAATGTCCCAGTCCCCGGGCTCCCGGCCCAGCAGCGCGTCCCGGACACAGCCGCCCACCAGGTAGGCCTCGTAACCTGCCGCCCACAGCCGCCGCAGAGCCTCCAAAGCAGCGGACGGCACCGTGGCACACAGATGTTCCCAGCTGCCGTCCCCTGTTGCCTGTTGCCTGTTGCCTGTTGCCCGGCCCATCATTGCAGCCCCCCGGAGATCAGCCCGGCGTTGACCATCTCCTGCAAAGAGCGCAGGATGCCCAGCTTGGCGTGATACCAGGTCAGGCCGCCCTGGAAATAGACCGCGTAGGGCTCCCGGATGGGGCCGTCGGCGGAAAGCTCGATGGAGGAGCCCTGGACGAAGGCCCCCGCGGCCATGATGACCTGGCTGTCGTAGCCCGGCATGGCCCAGGGAATGGGCTCCACGTAGGAATCCACCGGCGCGGCGGCCTGGATGCCCTTGCAGAAGGCCCGCATCCCGGCCTCGGAGCCCAGCTCCACGGCCTGGATGATGTCGTGGCGCTCCTCGGCGCCGCTGGGGACGACCCGGAAGCCCAAGCGCTCATAGAGGACGGCGGCGAAGATGGCGCCCTTCAGGGCCCCGGCCACCACCGTGGGGGCCAGGAAGAGGCCCTGGTAGAAGCTGGGCAGGATACCTAAGTTGGCCCCCACCTCCTGCCCCAGTCCGGGGGCGGAGAGGCGGTAGGCGCAGCGCTCCACGCAGGCCCTCGTACCCACGATGTAGCCGCCGATGGGCGCCAGGCCGCCGCCGGGGTTCTTGATGAGGCTGCCCACGGTCATGTCCGCGCCGACCTGGGAGGGCTCCAGGGCCTCCACGAACTCGCCGTAGCAGTTGTCCACCATCACCAGCAAGTTGGGCTTGAGGCCCTTGCAGAAGGCGATGAGCTCCCCGATCTGCGTCACGGAGAAGCTGGGCCGGGTGGCGTAACCCTTGGAGCGCTGGATGGTGACGAGCCTGGTTTTCTCGTTGATGGCGGCCCGGATGCCCTCCCAGTCAAAGCCGCCGTCAGGCAGCAGGTCCACCTGCCGGTAGCTGACCCCGTACTCCGCCAGGGAGCAGGGGGAGGGTCGGATGCCGATGACCTCCTGGAGGGTGTCGTAGGGCGCCCCCACCGGGGAGAGCAGCTCGTCTCCCGGCAGGAGGTTGGCGGACAGGGCCACGGTCAGGGCGTGGGTGCCGCAGGTGATCTGGGGGCGCACCAGGGCGGCCTCCGTCCCGAAGACCGAAGCGTAGACCTGTTCCAGCCGTTCCCGGCCCAGGTCATCGTAGCCGTAGCCGGTGGTGGCGGCAAAGCAGGCGGCGTCCACCCGGTTCTCCCGCATCGCAAGAATGACCTTCCCCTGGTTCAGCTCGGCCATTTCGTCAATGGCCGCGAAGCGCGGTTTCAATTCATTCAGCGCCTTTTCCCCAAAGGCATAGACCTCCGGGGAAACGCCGTTCTGTCGATAGATCTCTTGGATTGTCATAGTTTTTTACTCTTTTCCGCGTGGACCTTCAGGCACGCTGTTTGCTGTACGTTGGATCATGACTGGTATTTTATATCCAGAATAGCAAGAAGTAACCGCCCAGCCTCACAAACTTAGCGGTTACTTCAATCGCAGAGGGAGGCTAACCGTTACCGGCAACGCCTTTCCTGTGTGTATTATACCACGGCTATCAGAATTGTCAAGCGTGGTTTTTCTTTTTCTCTTTTACCTTCTCGATCAGATCCCGCGGGATATGGCAATATCCGGTGGGATTTTTGATCAGGTAGTCCTGGTGGTATTCCTCCGCGGGGAAGAACTGCTCCAGGGGCTTCAGTTCGATGGCCGTCTTCTGCCCGATCCTGGCTTCCAGCTTGTCCAGCTCGGCGCGGATGGTGGGAACCATGCTTTCGTCCACATAGTAGATGCCGGTGCGGTACTGCTCGCCCACGTCCGGTCCCTGGTGGTTGACGGCGGTGGGGTCGATGGTCATGAAATAGCAGTCCAGCAGCTCCGGTGTGGGCAGGAGGTTCTCGTCATACACCAGCTCCACAGTCTCGGCGTGGCCCGTGTGCCGGTACTTCACCTGCTCGTAGCTGGGGTTCTCGGTGCGGCCGTTGGCGTAGCCCACACGGGTGGAGATGACGCCGGGAAGCTGGCGCAGGAAATGCTGGGCGCCCCAAAAGCAGCCCGCGGCAAGGTAGAGGGTCTTCATAATCGTTCCTCCGTTCTGATGATTTGGTCGATATACAGCTTCTTCCAGCGATCTGCGGGCAATCGCTCTGTCGCCGCAGGCGCAGAAGCATTTATTATTTCTGCTCGCCCCGCAGGATCACGGTGACAAGCTCCGGCTTGTTTTCGATGCGCAGGGGGAAGGAGGAGTTGCCCAAGCCCCGGCTGACGCACATCACCGTGTTTCCCAGCCGGTACATCCCGGCGGTGTAGCGGGGGATGACGCCCTGGCCCGGCGCGTAGAGACCGCCGATGCCTGGCAGCCGCCACTGGCCGCCGTGGGCGTGGCCGGTCAGCACCAGGTCCACCCCGGCCCGCTCGTAGTACTTCGCGTAGTGGGGCTTGTGGGCCAGCAGGATGTTCAGCTCCTCCGGGGGCCGGTCCGCCATCAGGCGCTTCAGGGTCTCGGTCCGGCCTTGGTTGCAGTCCACGCCCACAAGACGGAAGCCCGTCCCGAGGCCCAGGCCCACGGCCTCGTTCCGCAGCGGAATGACCCCGGCCTCCTCCAGACCCTGATAGAAGTCCGCCTGCCGGGCCTCGCTCATGCGGTGCTCATGGTTGCCGGTGACGTAGTAGCAGGGGGCCAGCTTCGCCAGACGGCGGGCGCTGTCCAGGGCCTTGTCCAGGTCGGTGTGGTAGCTGTCCATGAGGTCGCCGGTGATGACCAGCAGGTCCGGAAGCTGGGCCTCCGTCAGGGCCAGCAGACGGCAGTTCTCCTTCCCGAACTCCCGGTTGTGGAGGTCGGAGACCTGGGTGATGCGAAAGCCCTCCAGGGCTCCCTGCACCTTGGGGGAGCGGAAGACGTAGTGGGAGGCCGTGAGCTCCGTGTTCTGCCTGTAGAAATACGGCACGGAGGCGGCGGCAGCCGCGGTGCCCAGGACCGCCGCAGCGGCGGCGACGGTGGATTTTTTCATGGAAAAGGCCTCCTTTGCATATCAATATATAATGTATAGGAAGACGGCGTTCGTCAGTTTGCCGTCTTGAGATACTCCGCGATCAGATAGTCCACCACCAGGCCGTAGGACTTGACCCCGGCCTCGGTGAAGGTCTTGAGATAGGCGTCGTTCACCGCCTGGGCGGCCTTCTGGACCTTGCCCTCGTACTGCTTGTTGTGCTCCACGTGGACATTGGTGTCGTGGATCAGCTCCTCCGTGCACCGGTCCCAGAGGGTCCGGGCCTGGGAGGGGCTCTCGGCGTAGAGGGCGTTGTAGCAGTAGACGAAGGCGCTGTAATAGCCGGAATAGCGCAGCAGGGCGCTGTCGGAGGCCCGGCAGGCCAGGAAGCCCAGGTAGTTGGCCTCGTCCTCCCGGGCCACGGCCAGGCTGTGGCCCAGCTCGTGGCAGACGGTGAAGGGCTGGGCCAGGGAGAAGGTCTCGGTGCTGACCGAGGCCTCCCCGGTCAGGCAGACAAAGATCCCCGTGGTGCCCATGTAGGCGAAGGCCTTGCTGACCAGCAGGGGCTTGACCCGGGGCGCCGGGTCGGCAAAGCGCTCGTTCTCCTCCGCCAGCCGGGCATAGGCTGCCAGGGCCTCGTCGGACAGGGTCTCAAACTCCGGCATCACCAGGTCCCCGGCCTCATCCCGCTCCACCCGGACGGACCACTCGCTGGCCCGGTCCGCGTACCAGGCCGCGGCGGCCTTGAGCTCCTGGGTCGTGTACTCCCGGACCTCCAGCCCTGTCTGCTCCCCGATGGTGGGGGCGAAGTGGTTGAGGCCCCAGAGGCCCATAAAGAGGGCGACCGCCAGCACCGCCAGCTCCAGCACTGCCGTCAGATAGCCCAGAATGCGGGCCTTTTTGACGGCGTAGACCAGCCCGGCCAGGAGGGCAAACACCAACAGGACCAGCAGGACCTCCCAGACCGGGAAGGGGACCCAGCCGAAAGCCGCCCCCAGCAGCTTCATAGCGCCGCGGGAAAAGTCGGTATAGAAGGAAAACCAGAGACCGGGCAGGAACTTCGCCAGCCCCACCGCCGCAGCAGTCAGAGCCGCCAAAATCGCCGCCCCGATCAGGTGACGAACGGGCTTGAACATAATCTTTACCTTTCTACCTCCCCTGCTCGCAGGGGAGGTGCCCCAGTGCGCACACTGGGGCGGAGGGGTTCCTTCCGGGTACGCACACGGTCCGAGGGAGGCCCAGTGCGCACACTGGGGCGGAGGGGTTGTAGCGTTTTTGTAATGCCTCTGTAGACGGAACGACCCCTCCACCGGCCTTGAGGCCGGTCCCCCTCCCCTGCAAGCAGGGGAGGTTATTGCGGAGGTGCAGGCTGTCTACTTCAAATCGTCCCCCCGGAAGTATTTGCCCAGGGGCTTGTAGAGCAGCAGCACCACGATCTCAGTGAGGATCAGCTCCGCCAGCATATACCAGCCGTTGTACAGAGCCGAATAGACCCAGGGGTTGGTCATGGGCATTTTCATGAATTCATCGGGCATCCAGACGCCCCAGATCCATGCGCCGGTGACAAGGTGGCAGAGGAAGCGCAGGAAGAAGGTGACGGCGACGCCCACTACGACAGCCGTGGGCTTGCTCCGGTCGGGGAAGACCTTGTTGAAGGCGCCGGAGAGCCCCAGCACCGTGTAGGCGATCACATAGTCCAGCAGGACGATGCCGACGGCCATCACAAAGGTTTCGCCGTAGGCCACGTTGTCCAGGCCCAGCACCAGCTGGATCAGGCTGTAGACGAAAGCCGTCGCCAGACCCCAGACGAGGCCGTGGCGATGGGAGATCAGGATGATCGGGAGCATACTGCAGATGGTCAGGCCGCCGCCGAAGGGCAGGTCGATCTTCAGCAGGCTCAACACCGTGGCGATGGCCACCATCAGAGCGCTTTCCACAAATCTGCGCAGGTACATGCTTTTTTTCTGCTTGGGTTCCATAAACGAATCCTCCTTCAAAAATACCGACGGTAGCAGGCCGTCGGCATCCAAAGGAATCGCACCCTTTTCCTACGACGGCATGATCCGTATCAGGTTCACGGGTGAGGGCGCCTTTTCGCCCACTCTCAGCCGGAACGGTCCGGCCCCCCGAAGAGCGATTCTATTGTATCGCTTTTCCGGGGGAATGTCAAGCCCGCGAACTCATGAACAAATCGTGAATTCTGAAAATATCCCTTGACAATTCCGGGGGACGGGTGTATATTAGCACTCAGAAAGAAAGAGTGCTAAGCACTTTTCCGAAGCGAGTGCCAGCGAACGGAGGAAGGAACGTATCCTTTGCTTCGCGCAGAATCACCGGATTGGAGGCGTCCGCATGGAACTGACTGACCGGCAAAAGCAGATACTCCGGGCCATTGTGGACATCTACGTCTCCACTGCGGAGCCCGTGGGCTCCAAAGCCATCGCGGCCCTGCCCGATATGAAATTCTCCTCCGCCACCATCCGCAACGAGATGGCGGACCTGACCCAGATGGGCCTGCTGGAGCAGCCCCACACCTCCGCCGGGCGCATCCCCTCTCCGGCGGGCTACCGGCTCTACATCGACGAGCTGATGCAGGACTACCGCCTGAGCCTGGACGAGACCCGGAGCCTCAACGAGGCCCTGGAGCTGAAGAGCCAGGAGTTCGACAAGATGATGTCCCAGGTGGGCAAGCTGGTCTCCAAGATGACGAACCTCCCGGCCTACACCGTCGCCACCCGGCAGAGCGAGGCCGTGGCCCGGCACTTCGACCTGATCATGACGGCCCCCGGCAGCATCATCTTAGTGCTGATGCTCTCCGGCGACGTGGTGAAGAACAAGCTGGTGAAGCTGCCCGTGCAGGTCACGGAGCCGGAGCTGAAGCTCCTGGCCGCGGTGCTCAACGCCAGCCTCACCGACCTCACCGCCGAGGAGATCACCGGGGAGCTGCTGGACAAGATCACCCGCTCCGCAGGCGCGGCGGCGCCGCTGGTGCCGCTGGTGGTGGACTTCACCCTGGAATGCCTGCGGCAGCAGCACGGGGACGTGCACCTGACCGGCCAGATGCGGCTGCTGGGCCAGCCCGAATACCGGGACGCCGCGGAGAAGGCCCAGGAGGTCTTTGAGACCCTGGACGAGGAGATGATCTCCAACCTCCCCGCGGTCCTGCCCAAGGAAGGGCCGGTGCAGTTCCTGGTGGGTCCCGAGAACGTGGCGAAGGAGCTCAAGGACACCTCCGTGGTCATGATGCGCTTCGACATCGGCGACGGGATGCAGGGCACCATCGGCGTGGTGGGCCCCACCCGAATGGACTACGCAAAGATCACCGCGAAGTTGGGCTATTTCGCCGAGAACCTGGGCAGAATGTTCCAGAAGTCCAACCCCGCCATGCCGCCGGCCCTGTCCGACGGAGAAAGCAATCCGTAAGAAGTATGTAGGGGCCGGCCCCTGGACGCCCCGAATCTCCGTAACGATGCGCCGGCACGGGGCGTCGAAGGCGCCGCCCCCTACGATTTGATCAATCGGAAACCATTTGCAAAGGGATGAGGAACCATGTCTAAGAAAGATAAGGAAAAGAAAGAAAAAGCTCCTTTGGAAGAAACCGTGAACCCTGAGACCCCCGCAGAGGAGGTCAAGGAGCCTGTCGAAGAGGTCCCCGCGGAGGAAGCTCCGAAGGAGGGGACCCCCAAGGAGGAGCCCAAGGAAACCGAGCTGGAAAAGGCCCAGAAGGCCTTGGCGAAGGAGCACGACCAATACCTGCGTCTGGCGGCAGAGTACGACAACTTCCGCAAGCGCAGCCGCAAGGAGAAGGAGGCCCTCTACACCGACATCAAGGCCGAGACTGTGGCGAAGTTCCTCCCCGTCTATGACAACTTAGAGCGGGCCCTCGCCAACGAGACCGCCGACGAGGCCTACAAGAAGGGCGTGGAGCTCATCATGGTCGAGCTGAAGAAGATCATGACGGGCTTAGGCGTGGAGGAATTCGGCGAGACCGGAGACCCCTTCGACCCCAACGCCCACAACGCGGTCATGCACGTGGAGAACGAGGAGCTGGGCGAGAACGTCCTGGCCCAGGTCTTCCAGAAGGGCTTCCGGATCGGCGAGAAGGTCATCCGTCACGCCGTCGTCCAGGTGGCGAACTAATCCCAGCCCCCAGCCCCTAGCACCTAGCCCCTAGCACCTAGCCCCTAGCACCTAGCCCCTAGCACCTAGCAACTTTGTAATCCATACACTTTCATATATAGGAGGAATTCATCATGAGTAAAATTATCGGTATCGACCTCGGCACCACCAACTCCTGCGTGGCGGTCATGGAGGGCGGCGAGTCCGTCGTCATCGCCAACGCGGAGGGCAGCCGCACCACCCCGTCTGTGGTGGCATTTTCCAAGACCGGCGAGCGCATGGTCGGCCAGATTGCTAAGCGTCAGGCCGTCACCAACGCCGAGCGCACCATCTCTTCCATCAAGCGTCACATGGGCGAGAGCTACAAAGTGACCATCGACAACAAGAACTACACGCCTCAGGAGATCAGCGCCATGATCCTCCAGAAGCTGAAGGCGGACGCCGAGGCCTATCTGGGCGGCACCGTCTCCGAGGCCGTCATCACCGTCCCCGCCTACTTCTCCGACAGCCAGCGGCAGGCCACCAAGGACGCCGGCAAGATTGCCGGTCTGGAGGTCAAGCGCATCATAAACGAGCCCACCGCGGCCGCTCTGGCCTACGGCGTGGACAAGGAAGCCGAGCAGAAGATCATGGTCTACGACCTGGGCGGCGGCACCTTCGACGTGTCCATCCTGGACATCGGCGACGGCGTGGTGGAGGTCCTCTCCACCGCCGGCAACACCCACCTGGGCGGCGACGACTTCGACAAGTGCATCATGGACTACCTGGTAGCCGAGTTCAAGAAGAGCGACGGCATTGACCTCAGCCGCGACAAGGTCGCTATGCAGCGCCTCAAGGAGGCCGCCGAGAAGGCCAAGATCGAGCTCTCCGGCGTCATGTCCACCGAGATCAACCTGCCCTATATCACCGCCGACGCCAACGGCACCAAGCACATGAACGTCACCCTGACCCGGGCCAAGTTCAACGAGCTGACCGCCCATCTGGTGGAGGCCACCATGGGCCCCGTGCGCCAGGCTATGTCCGACGCCGGCCTGAAGTCCAGCGACCTGAGCAAGGTCCTGCTGGTGGGCGGCTCCTCCCGCATCCCCGCGGTCCAGGAGGCCGTCAAGAAGATCACCGGCAAGGAAGGCTTCAAGGGCATCAACCCCGACGAGTGCGTGGCTATGGGCGCCGCCATCCAGGCGGGCGTGCTGACCGGCGACGTGAAGGACCTGCTGCTCCTCGACGTGACCCCGCTTTCTCTGGGCATTGAGACCATGGGCGGCGTGTTCACCAAGCTGATTGAGCGCAACACCACCATCCCCGTCAACAAGAAGCAGATCTTCTCCACCGCCGCCGACGGCCAGACCTCCGTGGAGGTCCACGTGCTCCAGGGCGAGCGCGAGATGGCCGCCTACAACAAGACCCTGGGCCGCTTCCAGCTCAGCGGCATCGCTCCGGCGCCCCGCGGCGTGCCGCAGATCGAGGTCAGCTTTGACATCGACGCCAACGGCATCGTGAACGTCTCCGCCAAGGACCTGGGCACCGGCAAGGAGCAGAACATCACCATCACCGCCTCCTCCAACCTGTCCAAGGAGGACATCGACAAGGCCGTCCGCGAGGCCGAGCAGTTCGCCGCCGAGGACAAGGCCCGCAAGGAAGAGGTAGACACCCACAACGAGGCCGACCAGACCGCCTACCAGATGGAGAAGACCCTGAACGAGCTGGGCGACAAGATCTCCGCCAGCGAGAAGGCCCCCATCCAGGCCGCCATCGAACACCTGAAGGAGGTCAACAAGGGCAGCGATGTGAGCGCCATCAAGGCCGCCATCGAGGAGGCCCAGAAGGCCTTCTATCCTGCGGCAGAGAAGCTCTACAAGCAGGCCGCGCCCCAGGGCGACCCCAACGCCGCAGGCCAGGGCTTCAACCCCGGCGCAGGCTTCAACGGCGGCAAGCCCGACGACGGCGTGGTAGACGCCGACTTCGAGGAAGTTAAAGACTAATTAAGCGTCTCCGGGCGGCGCAAGAGACCGCCTGCGAAATAGAAAAAATGGCTTATCGCGCAAAAATGCCAAGGCATTTTTTGCGTGATAAGCACATTGCCGAGCGAAGCGAGGCATATCCCTCTACGAAGAGGTGAAGATTATGGCAGACAACAAACGAGATTACTATGAGGTCCTGGGCGTCGAGAAGAACGCCGCGGCGGACCAGATCAAGAAGGCCTACCGCAAGCTGGCGGCCAAATATCACCCGGACGTGAACCACGAGGCCGACGCCGAGGCCAAGTTCAAGGAGATCAACGAGGCCTACGAGGTCCTGTCCAACCAGGAGAAGCGGCAGCTCTACGACCAGTACGGCTTTGCGGGGGTGGACCCCAACTTTGCCGCGTCCCAGGGGGGCAACCCCTTTGAGGGCTTCGGCGGATTCGGCGGCTTTGGCGGCTTCGGAGACATTTTCGGCGACTTCTTCGGGGGCGGCACCCGCACCCGGAGCAGCGGCAGCCGGGCGGCCCGGGGCGAGAACGTGGTGGTCCAGGTGGAGGTCAGCTTCGAGGAGGCAGCCTTCGGCACGAAGAAGGAGGTCAACGTCTCCCGCATCGAGACCTGCGACCAGTGCCAGGGCTCCGGCTGCGCTGAGGGCACCCAGCCCGAGACCTGCCCCCAGTGCCGGGGCAGCGGCCAGGTCCGCACCACTCAGAACTTCATGGGCATGACCATGCAGTCCACCACGGCCTGTCCCACCTGCGGCGGCAAGGGCAAGCTCATCAAGAGCCCCTGTACCCGCTGCAAGGGCAAGGGCCGCGTCAAGCGCAGCCTGCGCCAGACCGTGGAGGTCCCCGCCGGTATCGACAACGACCAGGCCTTCAAGATTTCCGGCCAGGGCAGCGCCGGGGCCAACGGCGGCCCCAACGGCGACCTGATCGTGAACGTCCGCATCCGGCCCCACGCCCTCTTTGAACGACGGGGCTCCGATGTTCTGTGCGAGATGCCCATCACCTTCTGTCAGGCCGCCTGCGGCGCAGAGATCGAGGTTCCCACCCTGGACGGCAAGGTCCGCTACAACGTCCCCGAGGGGACCCAGACCGGCACCACCTTCCGGCTCAAGGGCAAGGGCATCCCCTACGTGGGCTACAAGAACCGGGGCGACCAGTACGTCACCGTGGTGGTGGAGACCCCCACCAAGCTCTCCAAGGAGCAGAAGGAGCTCCTGCGCAAATTCGAGACCTCCGCCGAAAAATCCCACCCCAAGCGGAAGTCCTTCTTCGACAAGCTGAAAGCAAATTTTGGTTGATCAAACCTGATAAAAACGGAGACAGCCGACAGGCTGCCTCCGTTTTTTCTGTTCTCGTATCTGTTCAGTCGTCGTAGGGGCCGATGCCTACATCGGCCCTTCCTACCGGTTTTTGGCCGCAAACGAGGGCGGATGTGGGCATCCGCCCCTACGAAGAAGGGGGCGACTGAATAGACAATATGAAGTGACTCCCGACTTGCAAAACGTGGATTTACCTGTCATAATGGAATTGCACACCACAACACAGGAATTACCACATACAAGGGGGAGTCACCATGACAAGTATACTCTATGTTGGGCTGGATG
>JAFRPC010000007.1 GCA_017429325.1 Oscillospiraceae bacterium
AATCAACAACAAAATCAAAACCCTCCGCCGCCAAGGCTACGGCTATCCAGATGACGATTACTTCTTCCTCAAGCTTTTCGACGCAAGCCGCAAATCCTATATCCGTAACCCTAAATCACACAAGAAAAATGATTGACCCTTCGTTTTTAATAACTGCGACACATTAAAAACGATGTTATTTGCAGGCAGCAATACGTATATAACCACATTGATTTGGGACACGGAAGAGACAGCAGAGGATCTTACGCTTACGGAGTCCGGCAGAAACATGCTTGGGCCCCACGAACAGGTGGTGGTGTATGGACTCAGCGCGAACAGCAACGGAGATACGCACCATGAAGCAGATGATACTATCTGTGAGATGAGCCCCAGGTATTATGCCGAGCAGTTCGGCTATACCTTCTACGCCACCGACGTCTTTGAGGACGTGAGACAGGGGAAATACTATACCATCCCCGTGGCCTGGGCCTACGGCAGGGGCGTCACCAACGGCAAGGACGCCACGCACTTCGCCCCCGGCGACACCTGCACCCGGGGCCAGGTGGTGCGCTTCCTCTGGAACGCCATGGGCCAGCCGGAGCCGACCTTGACAGAATGCCCCTTCGAGGACGTGTTAGAGGGCAAGTACTACTATGAGGCGGTCCTCTGGGCTCTGGAGACCGGCGTCACCGCCGGCAAGGATGATTTCCACTTTGCCCCCAACGAGAGCTGCACCAGAGGCCAGGTGGTGACGTTTATCTGGAACGCTATGGGAAAACCGGAGCCCACCCGCACAGACTGCCCCTTTGTGGACGTAACGCCCGGCAAGTATTATTATACGGCGATGCTCTGGGCCCTGGAGAACGGCATCACCGCCGGTCTGGACGAGACCCACTTCGGCCCCAACCAGACCTGCACCCGCGCCCAGGTCGTCACCTTCCTCTATAACGCCCTCTCATAAATCCCGAACTGCATCAAAAACGCAGGACCCGGAAGCGCCGCTTCCGGGTCCTGCGTTTTTGATTCCCAAATTTCGCAGAATCAGCTCTCCATCATGAGCTGGATGATCTCCTTGTCGGTCTGCTCCATCCCGCAGCGGGCCAGGCGGCCCACGTTGGCAATGGTATTCTCCACACCCTTCTTGACGATGCCGTCCCCACCGAAGAATTGATTGCCGTCCTCAAACATGGCAAGGCCCAGCAGGCCCGCGTCCACGGCGGCGGCAATTTTGGCGGCGCAGCTTGCCTTGGCTCCGTCACAGATGATGCCGGAGGTGACAGCCACGGCGTTGACAACAGTATGGGCGATCATCTCAAAGCGTCCGCCCTTCAGCCAGGCCAGACCCGCGCCTGCCCCGGCGCCTGCGCTGACCGCTCCGCAGTAGGCGGAGAGCCGCCCGATGCCGGTCTTCAAATGGGTTGTCACCAGGTTGGACACGCACAGCGCCCGGAGCAGCTCCTCCCGGCTCTTTCCGGTCTCCCGGGCGTAGACGACAACGGGGACCGAAGCCGTGATGCCCTGGTTGCCGCTGCCAGAGTTGATGACCACCGGCAGCTCGCAGCCGTTCATTCTGGCGTCGCTGGCAGCGGCGGCCCAGCCACGCATCTTGTAGTTGATGTCGTTTTCCCGGCCCCGCAGGACGGTCTTGCCGATGTTGGCCCCGTAATTACCCCGCAGGCCCTCCTCCGCGATGGCCATATTGTAGGAGATCTGGCGCTCTAAAAGCTCCCGCACGTCCTCCAGCTCCACGGTCTCGGCGAAGTCCACGATGCCCTCGATGGTCAGGCAGCTTCGGTCCGTGAGGCCTTCCTCCTGGGTTTCACAGGTCTTTTCCAGCAGGGTCTCCCCGTTCCGGCGGACGCAGACCAAATTTGTGTGATAGTCCACGATGCGAACGAAGGCGCTGTCCTCCCCCCGGAAGGCCGTGATCTGGATGTCGAAGATGTGCGGGGTCTGGGCGCAGCGGACCTGGATGGGCGTTGCCTTCAGATAAGCAGACGCCGCTTCGATCTCCGCCTGGCTCACATGGGAGATGACCTCCAACTCCGCCTCCGGGTCTCCGGCGACGGCGCCGATGGCCGCCGCCGCGGGGATGCCCCGCAGGCCGCCGGTGTGGGGGACCACGACGCTCTTGACGTTCTTGATGATGTTGCCGCTGACCTCGATCAGCAGGCGCTCCGGCAGAGCGCCCAGCACCGCGCGGGCCTTGGCGCTGGCGTAGGCAATGGCAATGGGCTCGGTGCAGCCCATTGCGGGGCGCAGCTCCTCCCTGAGGATCTGGATAAAGCTCTGATAGCAGGGGTCGCAATGCTTCATGGTCTTCTCTCTCCTGTTCTTCTTTCCGTTATGCGTTCTGATGCTTTGCAGGCTCCACATCCTCGGATTCATATTCTCCGTACTCACAGCCGACGTGGGTGGCCTCCAACTCGTCCGTCAGGACCAAACTTCCCTTCTGCCTGTCGTAGAGACGGACAGTGCCCCAGCCGTTGCCGCCGTTCCAGAGGCGCTTGTGCTTTTTGCTCCCGTCGGGAGCCTCATAGTTCACCAGCAGCATTTCCCGCTTGCGGCACCAGATCTCCGTCTCCATGGCGGCGTGCAGGTTCTCCTGGCGCACCTTCCAGTGCACCAGCTCCTCCCCTTCCTCGAAAGAGAATTCGGTCCTGACGTTGAGCCAGAGGTGGGAGAAATTGAAATCGTATTCCTTGCCCTCGTAGCAGCAGACCCCCAGCAGGCGGCGGTCCAGCGGAACGAAGTACACCTTCGGGCGGCCCCCGCCGATGTCGAAGGCGGAGCGGTCCAGCCGCTTGCCGGTCTTTTTGCTGGTCAGGCAGCTGGAGGCCAGCCAGACCCAGGGGCTGGTGAAGTCCCGGCCCCAGTTCTTGTCGGCGTAGCCGAAGCTTTTCTCGGGGCTGACCGTGTAGCGCCGCCCGTTCCAGCTCAGCTCGCCGGAATAGGCGGTCTTCATGCCCTCGGCGTGCCAGTACATGGCAAAGGCCTCTGCGTCCCGCAGGAGCTTGCTGGCCCCATAGCCCACGTTAAAGGCGATCTGCTTGTCCAGGGTCAGGTCCCAGCGCAGCTCCCCCGCGCCGCACATCCACTCGGGATGGGCGGCGGCCTCCTCCGGCGTGATGCGGACGCTGCCCTTCAGGGCCTTCTCACAGGCCAGGCAGTCCGCCGCGGCCACGCGGTAGGGAGCTTCGCCGTGGAGTTCCACGTCCTTCCAGGCAAAGAAGCGGTGGAGCTGGCAGGCGTCCTCGCCCCAGGTCCCGGCCTTCACCATGAGATAGGAGGGACGCTTCCCCGCTGCCTGATTGGCGGGAAGCTGGCCCAGGACCGGCTCGTCCTCCGCCAGGGCGGGGTTGCAGAGAAAGAATTCGATGAAAAAGGCCTTGTCTTCGCCGGTCTCGGCGTCCTGGGCGGTGAAGGAATGCCACCACCAGTCATAGCCGTGGTGCCGCAGCGGACCGTGGAGCATACAGGCGTTGCGCGAGAGGTCTGAATGGTTGAACATGGGCGTCTCCTCAGCTTTGGCTCCGGGAAAAATAGGCTTTTGCGTAGGCCGCGACCGCCGCGGCCAGCTCCTTCATATCCCAGTCGGTGGTATTGACGATCAGATGATAGGAGCCACGGTCTCCCCACCGGTCCCCCGCTACCAGCTCCCGGACGGAGGCGCGGCTACGGTCGATGCGGCGGAGCTGGCGCTCGATCTCCTTGTCGGTCAGCTCCTCGCCGGGCTCGGCGCGTTCCCGGCAGCGTCGGATCTTGGATTCGGTGTCCGCACACACAAAGAGGCGGAGCGGGGCCTTCTCCCGCAGGAAGAAGTCGGCGTTGCGGCCCACGATGACGCAGCTCCGCTCCGTCTTGCCGATGCGCTCGATGACCTCTTTCTCCTTGACCAGCAGCTCCGTATTCGGCACTGTGGCAGCCGTAAAGCTGCGGTGGAAGGTGATGGGGACGGTCCACCACTCGTGGCGCTCCAGCACGGCGTTGACATAGTCGGCGTCCAGTCCCTCTTCCTTCGCTACGGTATCTATGATCTCTCTGTCATAGTAGTCCCAGCCCAGGGCGTCGGCCAGCCGCTTGCCGAGCTCCCGCCCGCCGCTGCCGAACTCCCGGCTGATGGTAATAATATCCATAGTCCTCTTCCTCCGGCGATTTTCCTCAGAGCAGCGCCTTTCCGATGCCCCAGGCGTCGCCGACCTTCTCTCCGATCACGTGATAGGCGCCGTTGAAGGGGTCAAAGCACAGAGGCGCGGCCTTCGCCAGATCCACCTTGCCGTCGGTCAGCACGGATTCGTCTACGCTGACGTTGACGATCTCGCCCCGCAGGATGCAGGTTTCCAGATCATAGGAGATGACCCGGCACTCAATGCAGATGGGGAGCTCCCGGATGATGGGCGCATTGACCAGCGGGCTCTTCTCCACGGTGAAGCCTGCGCGGGCCAGCTTGTCCGGCGTTTTGTTGCCGCTGGCAATGCCCACGTAGTCGCAGGCCGCGGCGTGGGCCGCGTCAGCCATACTGACGGTGAAGGCGCCGGTGACGGCAAAGTTTTTGCAGGTCTTGTGTCCGGGAGAGAGACAGACCGCCAGCTCCGTCTCTTCACTGATGCCGCCCCAGGCGGCGTTCATCGCGTTGGGCGTCCCGTTCTCGTCATAGGTCGCAAGGATCCATACCGGCTGCGGTGCGCTCAGAGGCTTCGCTCCAAAGTTCTTTCTACTCACAGGGATTCCTCCTTTACAGTTTCATTTCTATTATGAATATTATAGCACAACCGCAGCGCAGTTTCAAGTCTTTGCGTACAGAGCGCCGAATTCCCGAAGGAATCCGGCGCTTTGCGCGTTAGTTGTTTATTCAGGAAGAAATCTTACTGCATCGCAGCAGCGGAATCCGTGTAGACGAGCAGGGCGTTGAGCAGGGCCAGCTCCTCCGCGCTGGTGTCGGAGCTCAGACGGGCGGCGCGGATGTAGCCTTCCACGGACCAGCTCAGCGGGGTGCCGGTCTCCACGCCGTCCACAAGAGCCACGAAGTCGAACATCGTGCGCATCTCATCGGCTTCCACGTTGGAGAACTTGGCCGTGTAGACGCTGCCGACCTTGGTGGTCTCCAGGACTTCCTTGACCGCGCCGTTCGCATGGTTCTTAACCTGGATCTGCACGGTGCCCTCGGTACCCAGGCTGCGGCCTGTAATGCTCAGCACCACACGGTTCTTGACAGACACGGAGCCGTAGAGGTTCGGGCCGTTGGAGCCGTTCACCAGGGTGGCGGGGGCTTCGGTCTTGGTCTCGAACTGGTCCTTGGCGGCGGCAGCGGCGGAGGACAGGTTCTCGTTGACCAGATTGTCGGTGTCGTACTCGAAGTAGGTCTGCGCGGCGGCGCCGTAGTTCAGCATGTCGGCGCAGAGGGTGCGGGTGGCGGCGGTGTTGTCGGTCTTCACCAGTTCGCCCACGATGTAATCCTTGACGGTGTTCTCAATGGCCTCGCCATAGAACTCGTTGCCGTCGGCGTCAAAGACATGGAGCACGGCGGAGAAGGTAACACCCATTTCCTTGGCGGTGATGTCGGTGTAGATGGCTCTCCAGGCGACATTGTTCACGTTGGAAACAGCGCCCTCCTGGCCTTCGCCGAAGCGCTTGCTCTCCAGGACGTTGCCGCTGCCGTCCAGCTTGCTGACCTCCAGATACCAGGAGGCGGCATTCGTCAGAACGGTCTGCCGGATGGTGAAGGTGGTCTTCATTTCCACACCGATGGTGATGGAGGTGTAGAAGGTCAGGCTCTCGTCCAGCTCGGGCTCGGGCGTGCCGGTGGGATCAAGGACAGTGTGCTCACGGCTCAGCTCGGCGTTGCAGCGCTGGCAGTAGACCACCATGTCGTAGCCGCCGTACTCGGTAGCGGTGGGCTCCACATAGTTCTCCTGGACAGCGACGCCGGGCAGGTGGTTCAGAGCGGCGACAGTGACAGTCTCACGGCTCAGCTCGGCGTTGCAGCGCTCGCAGTAGACCACGTTGTCGTAGGAACCGGCGACGGTGCAGGTCGGCTCCACGTTGTTCTCGACCACAGCAGCAAGAGGCGCATGGCCCAGAGCGGGAACGGTGACGGTCTCACGGCTCAGCTCTTCGCCGCACTCGGTGCAGTAGACCACGTTGTCATAGGAACCGGCGGCGGTGCAGGTGGGCTCCACGTTGTTCTCCACAACGGGATTGCCGGGGGTATGCACGTGCTCTTCGCCGATGATGGTGGTGTAGAGCGTCGTGCCAAGGGTGGTCTCCTCATACAGGTAGATGACCTTGCCGGACTTGTTGGTGGTGTATCTGGTGTTGGTGGTATCGAAGGACAGGTAGTAGTAGCCCTCGCTGTCGATCTGGTTGTCCAGATAGCTGTCGGAGGTGTAGGCCCAGGCCACAGCCGTGTCAGAGGGGTACAGGTACTCGGAGGAATCCAGACCCATGTACTTGCCAACTGCCGCGTTGTAGAAGGTGAAGCCGTTGGAAGCTGCGGCAGCCTGCCACAGAACATTCGCCACGTTGGAGGCGGTGGCGGTGTTGTCGTTGATGGTGACGGAAACGGCGTTCAGATAGTGGTTGCTGGCTACGATGGTGTTGCCCACTGCATAGCCGCTGGTGCCGGAAATGCTGTTGCTGTCCACGATGATGTACTTGCCGCCGTCCTTCAGAGCATCGACAAGCTGGTAGACAGTCTCGCCGGAG
>JAFRPC010000008.1 GCA_017429325.1 Oscillospiraceae bacterium
AATCTCAAATTAGTACATTTGCTGGTACATAATTGTCAAATCTCTTCCCCTCTCAAAACTGTATAAAAAGCCTTCCATAGCGGTATTTTTGGCCGTTTTGGAGGGCTTTTCGCTTTTCCCAAGTGGCAAACTCGGGGTATATCACACCATTTTCCGAAATGCAATTGCAATTCGGAGAATGGTGTGATAAAATGACAGAAACACAAATCAAATACAAACTCGGAGGTCAAACTTATGACGGACTACAACGCGCTCAACGCCCAACTCCAGGCCCTGACCGAGGGCGTGCCGCATCCCATTGCCAACCTTGCCAACGCCTCCGCTCTGCTCTGGCAGAGCCTCCCGGAGCTCAACTGGGCGGGCTTCTATCTGCTGGAGGGCAAGAAGCTGGTCTTAGGGCCCTTCCAGGGCAAGACTGCCTGCATCGAGATCCCTCTGGGCCGGGGCGTCTGCGGCACCGCCGCCGCTGAGGACCGGACCCTGGTGGTGGAGGACGTGCACTGCTTCCGGGGCCACATCGCCTGCGACAGCGCCTCTGCCTCGGAGATCGTGGTGCCCCTGCACCGGGAGGGCCGGGTGGCAGCTGTGCTGGACCTGGACAGCCCCCACAAGAGCCGCTTCACCGAAGCAGACCGCGCCGGGCTGGAGGCCTTTGCCGCCATCCTGGAGCAGCAGGACTTCCTGCCGAAGCTGTAAGCACTTGACCTTACTATAGGAATAAGGAGAATCGCTATGGAATTTCAACGTGCTGCCGAGATCCTTTCGGCTGTCAAGGAGAATATCGGAAAGGTCATCGTCGGCAGGGACGAGACCGTAGAGCTGCTGCTGACGGCCCTGTGCTGCGGCGGCCACGTGCTGCTGGAGGACATGCCCGGCACCGGCAAGACCATGCTGGCAAAGTCCCTGGCCCGGTCCATCGACGGCGACTTCCGCCGCATCCAGTTCACCCCGGACCTGCTGCCCTCGGACGTGACGGGCCTCAACTACTACAATCAGAAGGAGGCCGCCTTTGTCTTCCGGGCGGGCCCCGTGTTCTGCAACATCCTGCTGGCCGACGAGATCAACCGGGCCACGCCCCGCACCCAGTCCAGCCTCTTAGAGTGCATGGAGGAGCGCCAGGTCACGGTGGACGGGGAGACCCGGCGCTTAGAGGCCCCCTTCCTGGTCATCGCCACCCAGAACCCCATCGAGACCGCCGGGACCTTCCCCCTGCCCGAGGCCCAGCTGGACCGCTTCTTTATGATGCTCTCCATGGGCCTGCCCACCCGGCAGGAGGAGATCGCCATTCTGGACCGCTTTCTCAAGGACAGCCCTTTGGAAACCCTGGAGCCCGTCTGTACCCGCCGGGAGCTGCTGGAGCTCCAGGAACTGCGGAAGAGCGTCTACGTCCATCCAGTGCTCATGGGCTATATCACGGATATCGCCCAGGCCACCCGCACTGCCGATACGGCGGTGCTGGGGGTCAGTCCCCGGGGCTCTCTGGCCCTGCTGAACGGCGTTCGGGCCTGCGCCATGTTCCACGGTCGGGAATACGCGGTCCCCGAGGACGTGAAGCGCCTGGCCCCCGCGGTGCTGTCTCACCGCGTCACCCTGCAATACGGCAGCTTTGACCGCCGCGGCGGCGAGAAGCTGATCCAGGGCATCCTGGACGCGGTCCCGGTGCCCACCGAGCGCTGGGAGCGCTGAGCAAAGAGCGAAATCGTTTGAATCTGCGCGGAAAGGAGGCGCTGTCATGCTGATTTTTTGGATCCTGCTGGGCTCGACCCTGCTCTACGTTGTCCAGAGAGGGATCTATTCCGTGCTGTGGAGCCGGGGCCTCAGGCTGAGCCTCCGCTTTGACAGCGCTGCCGTCAGCGAGGGCGACGACGTGGCGGTCACGGAGCGCACCGAAAACCGGAAGTGGCTCCCCCTGCCCATGCTCAGCTACGAATACACCCTGAGCCGGAATTTTGCCGGCGTGACGGAGACTGGGGCCAAGCCCATCCGTCTGCGGCGCAAGGTAGCGCTGCCGGGGCGGCGGGCGGCGGTGAACCGCACCGCCATTCAGGGCCTGCCCCGGGGCCTCTACACTGTCATCGGCGCCAAGCTCTCCACCTCGGACCTCTTCTATACAATCCGGCGGGAGCGGGAGAGCCTCTGCACGGCCCGGCTGACGGTCTACCCTGCAAAGATCCCGGCGGAGAAGCTCTCCCTGCCCTTCCGTCAGCTTCTGGGCTCCGTCCTCACCCGGCGTATGGCCCAGGAGGACCCCTTCCAGCTCAAGGGCATCCGTCAGTACGAGATCTATGACAGCCTCCGCAGCATCAACTGGAAGGCCAGCGCCAGGACCGGCGAGCTGAAGGTCAACCAGTTTGAATATTCCACCGACGAATCCCTGGTGTTCCTGCTGGACGCGGGCTCCGGCTCCGAGGAGGAGCGAGAGGAGCTGCTGCGGCTGGCCTCCTCCCTGAGCCAGCTCTTCCTGCGCCGGGGCGTCAGCGTTTCCGTCTGGAGCAACGGCAGGAGCTGTGTCAGCGGCACGGCCCTTCGGATCCCTGCCGGCTCCGGCATCGGCCACCAGCGGGTCATCGACGAATCCCTTGCCCAAATCAAGCTGGCGGCCTCGGTGTCGGCTCCCTTCGAGGACTTCCTGCGGGAGCTGCCCGGCTCCGTTTCCGCCAGGGCATTGCCCGTGGTCCTCTCGGCGGACGCCTCCGGGGCTGCCGCGGCAGCCTGTCAACGGCTCTTAGGGCCCGGCGGCGGCTACTACGTCTCCGTGGGCGGTCGGATCGGCGCCCAAAAATCCGGCGGCGTCACGGTCCTCTCCTGGAACAAGGTGACAGAGGAGGCGGACGCATGAAAGAAATCAGACAGTTAAAGCGAAGCCTTCACTTCCTCTCCTGCATCCATCTGGCCCTGCTGACCCTCTGCCTGTCCTTTTCCATTGCCCTGCTCTATCCCGGCTCCGACCTGACGGTCTGCGTGCTCTGGGCGGTGGGCGCCGTCATTCCGGTGCAGCTCATTCACCAGATCTGTCTGCGGGTCCCCAAGTCCCTGTCGCGGTATCTGCTCTGCGCCGCCGTGACAGCCCTGGCCGTGCTGCTGCCGGACGAGGGCCTGCGCCGGGCGTACTACGGCATCTGCTGTATCCCCATTCTGATCTCCGGCCTGTGGTTCAACCGTCCCAACGGCAAGCTGGTCTTCACAGTCCCCAAGATCCACCATCTGATGGCCTGCCTGCTGCTCCACTCTCTGGGAAAGATCTCCCGCTCTTCGGTGATGGCCGGCTTTGCCATCGCCCTGTTCGCCCTGATGACCCTGACCATCTGCGTCTATCGCAACCAGGAAAAGGTGATGCACTCCCTCTGGAACGCCGGGAACGAGGAGGTCTCCCACCGCAGCATCATCGTATTGAACCGCCGGGTCATGGCACTGTTCGCGATACTGGGAGCCCTGATCCTGGCGGCGGTCCCCTGGCTCCTGCAATGGCAGGGGGAGCGCGTCGCCCCGGTGGAAACTCAGGGAACTGCCGCCGCTGTGGCTGTGACCACGACGGAGTTTGAAACTGTGACAAAAATGCCCACCGACATTGTCGTCACCACAGCGGGGGAGCCCCTGGACTACAGCGGCGTCGGGGATGTGCTGACCTGGCTCTTTGTGGCCGTGATCGGCTGCATTCTTGTCCTCATCGTAGTCGCCCTCGTCCTTGGCCTGCTCTCCATTTCTGATGGCAATCCGAAGCATACAGACCCGGAACCGGACCAGACCTGGACCCTGGAGCGGCTGGAGCCTGGAGACCTGGGCGAGCAGGCGGAGGAGCCAGCGGTCGGCTATGAGAAAAAGCTGCGCCGCCGCTATCAGAAGCTCATCCGCGGGCGGAGCTCCGGGAAGGCAAAGCTCAGCTCCATGACCCCGGAGGAGCTGGAACGGGCCGCGAAACTGGAAGGCCCCGGCGCCGACATGGTCCACAAGCTCTACGAGCAGACCCGCTACGGCCCCGGCCCCACGGACAAAGAGCGCTACACCGCCTTCCGGGAAGCCGAACGCAGCCTGGACCCACCAAAGCACGAGACGCAGGAATCCGGTTGACGTCAGCCATAGAATACGCCTCTCTATTCAAACGCGACATATCATTTTTCCCAATCGTTCCGGGAGAGATTTATGCAGATTGCCTAATTTTAGACGCCGAGAAGGGCCGTTTATTGACTTTTTGGGTATTATTCTGTATACTTTTCTTATCTTCCGGCGGAGATAATCTGCCGGAAGAGAACTGGGCTCTGTAGCTGGAGCAAGCAACCAATCCCATAAATTATTATTTGGAGGTACTACCATGACTTACGAAAAAAAGACCGGCGCCATCGACCTGGAAAAACTCGAGGTTGAGGCTGAAGAGGTTACGGAAGTTTCTGCCGCTTTCCTGAGCAACACGCCTGGCTTCAAGCCCATTATCGGTACCTGCATCTGTATCTGACATTTTGTGATTGAGGGAATACTATGACTTACGAAAAAAAGACCGGCGCCATCGATCTGGAAGCACTCGAGGTTGAGGCTGAAGAGGTTCAGGAAGCTTCTGCTTCTAATTACAGCCTGATGCAGACGCTTTTCTGCAAGGATTTCTACTTCCTCTGCTGGTAATTGAGTGTGCCTCTTCTCATGAAGAGGAAAAACGCAGCCGCTGAGCACCTGATAGATTATCGACTTTCCTGAAGTTAACTCCCGCGAAGTTTCATCATCCAGCTACAGGGCCTTTTTCAGGTGAATCGGTTCAAAGCGCAGCATTTCGGGGTGCGCCTGCATTCAGAATCCTCTGATATGGACTTTCCGCAATTATCCCGTGAGGTGGTGGCGAACATGGCGCACAGCTTGTCACAAGACATTTGTACGCAGTTAATTGAAAAGCTTGACGGCTTTTTCGGCCCAGTATTTCAGACAACGCTTCTGGCGTATCTGTCCGAACTGGAGGATCATCTGACGGTCCTCCGGCAGCGGCAGCCAGAGCTTGTGTGTAATACCAGGGCGATTCTTTTATCGCTGGGAAAGACACTGATGAGCAGCCTGATCCAATTGTGCTCCCGCTGCTTTTTGGGGGAGCTGTACCGTGCGAGCGACGAGCTCCAAGGCGATACGCCGGAGGCGCGGTATCAGGATTTCCTGCATCAGCATTTGCTTGCCCGCAGAGAGGCGCTGCTGGATCCGTCTACAGAGCTGGGCGGGCTCGTCTCAAACCGCGTTGCCTGTTCCCTTTCTGCTGCTGTGGAGCTGCTTGCGCGTTTCCAGGACGATTATAAGCTGCTGGAGCGGTTTCTCGGGGCGCCCATTGCTTCCCTCGACGATTGGGAGGAGGAACAGGGGGACAGACACAATCGCGGCAGAACAGTTGCCATTCTGACCGTGAACGGGAGCGAGAAGCTTGTCTATAAGCCGCATTCCCTGGAAAACGACGTCATTTTTTCCGGATTGACGCAATGGCTGAACCAGACAAGAGCGCTGCGCGTTCCCCTGCGCCATCTGCGGGTCCTTGCCCGCGGGGAGTACGGATGGCAGGAGTTTGTTGCGCATCGCCCCTGTAAAAACGCGGAAGAGGCAGAACACTATATGTACCGCGCAGGTGCGTTGATCTTTCTGACCTGGCTCAGTGCCTGCTGCGATTTACACCACGAGAATCTCATCGCCAACGGAGACGCTCCGGTGCTTGTCGATACGGAAACCATGTTCAATAACCGGCATTATCTGAAAGGGTATCACATGGAATCCGTGAATCCCTGGAACCGTTTCGTTCTGCATTCGGTCTTTGCCTCCGGGTTGATTCCGGCGGATATTTTACCCGGAAAAGCCTTTGAACGCAAAGTCGAAAACGGTATTGTATCGGGGCTCGACACGGAACAGAGCCCGGTTCCGGTTCAAATGATTGTTCGCCCGGGGACGGATGAGATGTGCTTTTCCGAGGAAATGGTCGTGCCGCAAGAGACCGTGCATCCCAATCTGCCCTATCTCGACGGTCGGCCTCTGCACGCGGGCGAGTATATCGAAACGGTCTCCGACGGCTTTCGGGACGCCTATGCAGCAGCTCTGGCGCACAGGGAGAGTCTGTTGGAGCTGGTCCGCTCCGGCTTCTTTGCAAAGGGTGTATTTCGCCAATTGCTTCGCAATACGGAGCTGTACACGAAATATCTGCTTGCCAGCTATCATCCCAACTATCTGGGCGACAGAATGACAAGGGCGGCGCTGTTTGGAAGGCTGAAGGGAAAGCACGACTATTATTCTTCGGAGCACCGCCTTCTCGTTCAGTCGGAGATCCAACAATTGCTGCGGGACGACATCCCATATTTCTATACGACATTTTCATCCCGCGCCTTGCTGTCTGCGGACGGCTGCGTGGCGGAGGAGTTCTATCGACAGTCGATCGAGGAGAATTTTCTGGAAGCTGTCCGAGGCATGAACGAATCAGACTGCTTCCGGCAGCTCTACTGCCTGCGCAGAGCGCTGACATGCAGGTTTTATCCGAAGGCCCGGTATTATCCCGTTGATCCGGCTGTCTTCTCCGCATCGGAGCAAAGCGCACAAATCGCCGCGCTGACAGACTGGATCATCGAGCTCCGGGAGAAGTATTTCCGCATCCAGCCGGAGGGAACAGAGTTTCCGATGTATCTGGCGAATGTACCCGGAAGCGACAACATCATGCTGAAGCCGGAGCCTCCCATGCTGTACGCCGGGATCGGCTCGACTCTGTTTTACTTCCAGTACGCAGCAGTCCGGAAGCGCGGGGATGCGCGGTTTGCGGCCCTGCTCCGTTCCGTCAGCAGCCCGGACTCGCCCCTTCTGACGCCCCTGCTTCTGAGCGGTGCGGACCGCAGCATCGGCGTATTTGACGGACAGGGCTCCGCGCTCTATCTCCGCCTATATCTGTACGGAGCCACGAAGGACGCCCAATATCTGCGCTCTGCGGAGCAGCTTTGTACACAAATCATTCCCTTTGCGAGGGAGTGCCGCGGCGCGTGGGATGTCATGTCTGGACATGCCGGCCTGGCGATCTGCTGTTTGAACGCCTGGTACAAGCTGCCCTTCTTTACCGGCCTGCGGAGCTTGGCGGAGCTCTGCGGAGAAATGCTGTATGAAGCTTACAGCACCGGACAGCTCGTGGAGCAAACCGGCTTTTCGCACGGCTACGCGGGCATCAGCGCCGCCTTCCTGATGCTCAGCGGAGCAACCGACAGCGAGGCCTATTACGCGGCCGGCCTGGATCTGATGCGGAAGGAAAGCGAAAAATACAATCCTGCGCGAAATGGCTGGGACACCACGGACGGCTACAGAAGCGGAAAGAACATGTGGTGTTACGGCGGGCCGGGCATTCTGATTGCCCGAGAGCTTGCCCGCCCCTTTGTCAAGGAGGAAGACCGCGCCTTGGTAGAGCACGATATCGCGCTTGCCCTCCGCTGCACCAAGCAGGCTGTTGCCTCCGGCGAAGATCGGCCGCTTCTGTGCCACGGACTGGCGGGGAATCTGTCCATTCTGCAATGGTACGCGAAACGCAGCGGCGATTCGTCTGCATCGCAGGCGGCGGAGCAGGGCGTTTCCCGGCTGCTTCAGATACTCCGGGACGAGGGCATCCAGATGCGGGACGCAACCAATACCTTGCAGGTCTCCTTTATGGATGGGCTGTCCGGTCTCGGTTATTGTTTGCTGCAGCAATTACAGCCGGAGATTCCTTCCGTATTAGCCTTGGAAATACCGTGAGGATAACAATACATGAAAAAAATCAAGGTCGTCTCACAGTTTTTGAAAACAGAGTGCGGTTTGTGCTGCGCCGCTATGATCTCGCAGTACTACGGGCACTATGTTTCGTTAGAAGAGCTTCGTGACTATCAGCAGCCCGGTCGGGATGGCATCAGCGGAAAGCAGCTTCGGGATTTGTTCAACTGGCTGGGCTTTGACTGTAAAATCTATCGCTGCAAGCAAGAGCACCTTCCGGCCATTCCGCTGCCGGCAATCGCATTTTGGCAGAACTCCCATTACGTCGTAATCGAAAAAATCAAGAAAAACGGGATCTATATCGTGGACCCCGGAAGCGGTCGAACCATCGTCTCTGCCGAGGAGTTCAATCGGCTTTTTTCCGGCTTGATTTTCTGCCCAAAGCCCAACGAGGGATTTGAAAAAAAGTCCTCCGGTCGCTCCGTCTGGTGGAACTATACCTTTTTGCTTGCCAAAAACAAGTTTTTGATTGCTTCTGCGCTGCTTCTGAGTCTGATTGCCTACCTCATCTCTACGGTTGTCCCAATGATGGTCCAGAGAATTATTGATGCTCCATATTCCGGGATCGAGCCTTTGCTCCTGATCGGCGGGGCAGCGCTTTTTGGGTATGCAGTCACCTACACCGTCAGCGCGTTGTTCAGCGTCGTCGCCAAATCCAGGATCTACAAATCCTTTTTCTCGCTCGCCATGGAGAAATTAGGGGCGTCAGACTTTCGGTATTTCCTGTTGAGACCAATCGGTATCATCTCCTATAATCTGGATTGCATTGATACGATCAACGACAGCTACAGCATCCTCATGGTCAATTCTCTGATTTCAGCAGGTGCGGTGGTGATTCTGTCAATCTTTTTTGCACTCAGCTCGTTTCGGCTCTTTTTGGTGATGGCCCTTTTGCTGATCCTCTCCTTTATCGGTTTGAGATTGTCCAACAATCGGGTTATCCGCCAGAATCAGTCGGAAATCAGCAGCCGATCCAGATTAAAAGGGAAGCAGTTTGAATTTCTCAGCTCTATCTGTGAATTGAAGGCGTACGGGAAGGAGGGATTGTTCTTTTCCGAGTGGGAGAAGGCCTTTTCCGATTCCGTGAGAAAGAATCTGCAAAAAAGCCGCAGCGAGGCGTTTTACACGTCCCTGAATGCGGTTCTCACCCTGATCCTTCCGCTGGTGATCCTCCTTGCGGGCTTTTACCTGCTCACAAAGAATCTGATCACAATGGGAACTGCGATTTCGCTCTATTCCCTGTCAACGATGATTTCCTCCTTTGCGATGAATCTCTTTTCCTCCGTCAATTCCTTCCGCACAATGGGCAACCTGACCGATCGTGTGGAGGATGTAATCCTGCACGCAGAAGAAAAAAGCGGAGACATAAAGCTTGAGGATATTTCCCGGATTCAATTGGAGCATGTTTCTTTCCGCTACGACAAGCACGCCCCGCTGGTATTGAAAGACATCTCCCTGACCATCGAGCGGGGAAAGAAAATCGCAATCGTCGGGGAATCCGGCAGCGGCAAATCCTCCATCGCAAAGCTGCTGATCAAGATGTATGAACCGACAGAAGGGAAGATCCTGTTTGATGGGATGGACTCCGAATGCATCGAAAACAAGTCTCTGCGGCATATTCTGGGCTACGTCGGGCAAAACGGAAACTTGTTGGGCCGTTCGATCCAGGACAATCTTGTCATGCTTGCCGACGGCTGCACACAGGAAGAGGTGGAAAGAGCCTGCAAGCTTACAAGAATCTATGACGACATCATGAAAATGCCGATGAAAGCGGAGACAATGGTCGCGGAAAAGGGTTCAGTTTTCTCCGGCGGACAGATCCAGCGTATCATTTTGGCAAGAGCCTTGATGGCAAAGCCGAAAATCCTGCTGCTGGATGAAGCGACGAGCGCCCTGGATTCCATCACGGAGCATCAAATTTTTGACGAGCTGAACCATTTGGGACTTACGATGCTTGTGATCGCGCACCGCCTTTCCACCGTTGTGGATGCCGATAGGATCTATGTGATGAAGGACGGCTGTATTGTGGAAGAGGGAACGCATGAAGAGCTGATGCAGAAGAACGGAGAATATTACAGCCTGTACCAATCCGGCACAAATGAGTGAAGAATCCCAAAAGCAAAGGGGCCGTCTCACTGATGTGAGACGGCCCCGAGTGTTGTTCAGAAGGTGTGTATTTGAAAAGGGTCAATCCTTGACGACGGCCTTGAGGCCGCCGGCCAGGGCGGCGAGACCCTGCATGTCGCTGGGGATGATGAGCTTGGTGGCCTGTCCGTCGGCGACCTTTGCCATAGCCTCCAGAGACTTCAGCTTGATGACCTGCTCGTTGGGGTTGGCTTCATTCAGCATCTTGAGCGCGTCGGCAGTGGCCTGCTGCACGGCGAGAATGGCCTGGGCCTGACCTTCGGCCCGGAGGATGGCGGCCTGCTTTTCGGCTTCGGCCTTGAGGATGGCAGCCTCCTTCTCGGCGCTGGCCTTGAGGATGGCGGACTCCTTCTGGCCTTCGGCCACAAGGATGGCGGAGTGCTTCTGGCCCTCAGCCTGGAGGATGGCCTGACGGCGGTCACGCTCGGCCTTCATCTGCTTCTCCATGGAGTTCTGGATGTCGGCGGGCGGCAGGATATTCTTCAGCTCCACGCGGTTGACCTTGATGCCCCAGGGGTCGGTGGCCTCGTCCAGGATGGCCCGCATCTTGGTGTTGATCACGTCGCGGGAGGTCAGGGTCTGGTCCAGTTCCAGGTCGCCGATGATGTTACGCAGGGTGGTGGCGGTGAGGGTCTCCATGGCAATCATGGGCTGCTCCACGCCGTAGGCGTACAGCTTGGGGTCGGTGATTTGGAAGTAGACGACGGTATCGATCTGCATGGTGACGTTATCCTTGGTGATAACGGGCTGGGGAGGATAGTCCAGAACCTGCTCCTTCAGCGTTACCTTCTTGGCGATACGGTCGATGAAGGGGGTCAGGACGTGGAAGCCGACGCCCCAAACGGTGCGGAAGGCGCCCAGACGCTCGATGACATAGGCGTGGGACTGCTTGACCACGTGAATGTGCTTGGCGATGACGCCCAGAACAATCAACACAATGGCCGCGAGGATCACATACTGATAGATTTCCATGCTGCAAAATACCTCCTAAATGATTTGGTTGGTTGCTTCAGCGGGAACTGGGGGAAACGATGGCCTTGACACCCTCCACCGCTTGAACCGTAACGACGGTCCCCTCGGGAATGGAAGCGCCATCCGCAGAGCGGGCGGACCAGGTCAGGCCGTCGAGCTTGATCGTGCCGATGCCCTGCAAGTTGTCGATGGGCTCCGTGACAATGGCCTGCTTTCCGGGCAGTCCGTCTACATTGGTGCGGACCTTGAAGGGGTCCACACAGCGGCGCAGGAAGGGACGGACCAGCAGCAGCATCAAGGCGGAGACCAGCGCAAAAAGCAAGACCTGAAGCCAGATCGCAGCGCCTAACAGCGACGCGATCAGGGCGGCCAGAGCGCCGATGACGAACCACAGGCTGACCACCGCGACGGTCAGGCTCTCGCCAATCAAGAACAGGATTCCGATTATCAGCCATACAAGCGGCATATACAATCCTCCTTTCTATGTTGTATTTTACTGCGTTTCCACGAGCTTGTCAATGGGTGAAATCGCAGAATATTTTCAGTTGGCTCTGCAAGTGTTGTTCTCAGCAGTACCGGAAAGAATTGGACGTTGCCCTCTGAGAAAGTGCAAATAATACTTGCTATTCGACAGGATTCCCGGTATAATAATACAGTATTGTGTTCCATTTAACTCCTTGCTGTATTCTTTCTCCTGCGGAGGTTAGCTATGTCTGAATCTTTTACCTTCAGCGTCCCCTGTCTTTTCGGCCTGGAGGGACTGGTAGGCGACGAGCTCCGACGGCTGGAGCTGCGCGGCGTCCGCGTGGAGAATGGCCGCGTTCTCTTCGACGGCGGCTTTGACGCCCTGGCTGCGGCCAACCTCCGGCTGCGCATGGGGGAGCGGGTCCTGCTCCGGCTGGGGGATTTTCCGGCCCGCAGCTTTGAGGAACTATTTCAGGGGGTCCGGGCTCTGCCCTTGGAGGAGCTGATCCCCAAGGACGGACGCTTCCCGGTCAAGGGCCACTGCCTGAACTCCCAGCTCCACTCCGTCCCGGACTGTCAGGCCATCATCAAAAAGGCCGCCGTGGAGCGGCTGGGGAAGCATTATGGCCTGAACTGGCTGCCCGAGACCGGTGAGCTCTATCAGCTCCAGTTCTCCCTGATGAAGGACCGCTGTGAGCTCTTTCTGGACACCACCGGCGCGGGGCTCCACAAGCGGGGCTATCGCGCCGTGGGCAATGATGCCCCTCTGCGGGAGACCCTGGCAGCCGCCATGGTGACGCTGGCCCGCTACCGGGGCCGGGATTACTTCTGGGACCCATTCTGCGGCAGCGGCACCGTTGTCATCGAAGCGGCGCTGATCGCCCTGAACCGGGCGCCGGGTCTGAACCGGAGCTTCTCGGCCCAGAGCTGGGCCGCCGTGCCCGCCTCCGCCTGGGAGCAGGCCCGCCAGGCGGCGAAGGACGCGGAATATCGGGGCGAGTACCGCATCCTGGGCTCCGACAACGATGCGGACAGCCTGAACATCGCCATTTCCAACGCGAAGAAGGCGGGCGTCGGCAAGCTCATCCGCTTTGAGGAGGCGGACGCAACGAAACGGGACCTGCCCGCAGAGCAGGGCGTCATCATCTGCAACCCACCCTACGGCGAGCGGATGCTGGAGCAGCGCAGCGCCCAGCGGCTCTATCAGGCCCTGGGGAAGCACCTGCGGTATGCCGACGGCTGGAAGAAATTCATCATCTCCTCGGAGCCGGAATTTGAGCATTATTTCGGGAAACGAGCCGATAAGAAACGGAAGCTGTACAATGGGATGATACAGTGCAATCTGTATCAATACACAGGCAACAGGCAACAGGCAGCGGGCAACAGGCAACAGACCTGCATGTAGGGACAAGCATTGCTTGTCCGCCGTTCCCCGCACGGACGAGGGATCAGGGATCAAGGATCAGGGATCAAGGATCAGGGATCAGGGGGACGAGGGAACGGATTCTTCGCTTCGCTCAGAATGGCACGCCTGTAGGGACGGCACTTTGCCGTCCGCGGTCTCCCGCTCGGAACGCGGAATGCAAAATGCAAAGTGCAAAATAGAAAAAAGAGAAGCATCCAGTTCAATGGAGGCTACTGCGGAAATCGCAGCGCATGACCAACCTTCAGCTTCTCTGAAATCAATATATCAAATGAACTTGATATAGTCAAGGGAGATGACTTGTAATGAAGCACTTGTTCATCATCAATCCCGCTGCCGGTAAATATGATCATACGGAAGAGTTGAAGTCTAAAATAGATCTTATTTGCAAGGAATATGGTCTGAATTATGAGATCAGGGTTTCTGAAAAGCCGGGCGACTGTACGGCTTTTACGAAAGAAGCCGCTGCTTCCGGCGCGGAGACCCGCGTCTACGCCTGCGGCGGCGACGGGACCCTCAACGAGGTCGTCTGCGGCGCGGCGGGGGCGGCCAACCTGGCCGTGACCCATCTGCCCTGCGGCTCCGGCAATGATTTTATCAAGAACTTCACTGAGCCCGGGGCCTTCACCGACCTGAACCGTCTGCTGGACCCCGACGAGGCCCTGCTGGACCTGATCCAGGTGGGGGAGGACTACAGCCTTTCCATCTGCTCCATGGGCATCGACGCCCGCATCGGCACCTCCATCCAGAAGTATAAGCACCTGCCGCTGGTCTCCGGCAAGGGGGCCTATAACCTCTCCACCGTGGTCAATTTGGTGAAAGGCATCCACCGGCATTACCTGGTGGAGCTCAACGGCGAGACCATAGACGACCGGTTCACGCTGATCTGCGTCTGCAACGGGCGCTGGTACGGCGGCGGCTATCAGCCTGTCCCCCAGGCGATGCCCGACGACGGGAAGTTGGAGGTACTGCTGGTGAAAAAGGTCTCCCGGCTCCAGGTCGCGGGCATCATCGGCAAGTACAAGACCGGACGCTATGCGGAATACCCCGACATTTTCCGCCGCTTTACCACCCGGCGGGTGGTGATCCACTGCGAGAGGGAAGAGGTCGTGAATCTCGACGGCGAAGCCCGCTGGGGCAAGGACGTGGAGATCCGCCTGTCCGACAAAAAACTGCGGTTTTTCTACCCCAAGGGGCTTTCCTACGCCGCCGGAGAGGCTTAGAAGCAGGAGAAGTGTAATTTTTCCTAAATTACACTTCTCCTGCTTCACCCGTTTCGTGGATTCTTCCGAAATCTGTATTTTGCACGCACGGTTGTTGATTTTCGCTCGCCGTGTTTGTATAATAAAGCGTAAAAACCAACGCATTGTCTGCCCGTTCCAACCCTTGTAATCTGACCGAAAAGGAGAATCTGATCCATGAGAACCATCGGAACAGTCGTTCGGGGCGTGCGTGCGCCCATCATCCGCCAGGGCGACGATATTGCCGCCATCACCGCCGCTTCCGTTCAGGCCGCCTGGGAGGAAGCCAACATTGCTCCCAGAGATAGGGACATCGTGGCCGTCACCGAATCCGTCGTAGCCCGGGCCCAGGGCAACTACGCCACCATCCAGCAGATCGCTGCCGACGTGAAGGCCAAAACCGGCGGCGGCACTGTGGGCGTTGCCTTCCCCATTCTGAGCCGCAACCGCTTCTCCATCCTCCTCAAGAGCATTGCCCTGGCCTGCAAAAAGGTCGTGCTGCTGCTCTCCTATCCCTCCGACGAGGTGGGCAACCATCTTGTGGACATCGACCTGCTGGACGCCGCGGGCGTCAACCCCTACTCCGACACCCTGACCGTGGCCCAATTCCGGGAGAAATTCGGCCACATTCTCCATCCCTTCACCGGTGTGGATTACATCGACTTCTACACAGAGCTCATCGAGAGCTGCGGCGCCGAGGCGGAGATCCGGCTGGGCAACCGCATCCAGGCCCTGGTCCCGCTGACCGATGCGGTCATCACCGCGGACATTCACACCCGCGCCCGCTCCAAGCGGCTGCTGATGGCTGCCGGCTGCAAGACCGTCCTGGGATTGGACGACCTCATGACCGCTCCCGTGGAGGGCAGCGGCTACAATGAAACCTACGGTCTGCTGGGCTCCAACAAGGCCACCGAGGAGACCGTCAAGCTCTTCCCCCGGAACTGCACCGAGGTGGCGGAGCGCATCTCCAAGCTCCTGTCTGAGGCCTCCGGCAAGCGCATCGAGGCCATGGTCTACGGAGACGGCGCCTTCAAGGACCCCGTTGGCAAGATCTGGGAGCTGGCGGACCCCGTGGTCAGCCCCGGCTACACCGCCGGTCTCGGCGGCACCCCCAACGAGCTGAAGCTCAAGTACCTGGCGGACAACGATTTCGGAGACCTCTCCGGCGAGGAACTGCGGCAGGCCATCTCCGACCGCATCCGGGCCAAGACCGGCGAGAGCCTGGTGGGCAATATGGCCGCCCAGGGCACCACGCCCCGGCAGCTCACGGACCTCATCGGCTCCCTCTGTGACCTGACCTCCGGCTCCGGCGACAAGGGCACGCCCATCATCTACATCCAGGGCTATTTCGACAACTACACCAACGAGTAAGATCCACCCACAGCCGTTACAGAAAGGAAAGATTATGCTCATTCGTTCTGCAAAAGAAGATGTGAAGTATATCATGTTCACCCGGGAGCAGATCGCCGCCCGGGTGCGGGAGCTGGGCAAAGAGCTCACCGAGAAATTCCGGGGAGAGACGCCTCTGATGGTCTGTGTGCTCCGCGGCGCGGCCTTCTTCTTCACGGACCTGTGCCGGGAGATGGACTGCATGATGGACATGGATTTTATCGCTGCCTCCAGCTATTTCCACGGCACCAAATCCAGCGGTACCATCCGGCTGGTGAAGGACGTCAGCATCGACATGGAGAACCGCCACGTGGTCCTGGTTGAGGACATCATCGACTCCGGCCTGACCCTGGAATATCTGGTCAAGCTCTTTGAGACCCGCAACCCCAAGTCCGTCACCACCGTGGCCCTGCTGGACAAGGAGGTCAACAAGCCCGAGCGCTTCAACGTGGACTACTATGGCTTCAAGATCCCGGACAAGTTCGTCATCGGCTACGGTCTGGACTACGCGGACTACTACCGCAACCTGCCCTATATCGCCGTCATCAAGGAAGAGTGCTATCAGTAACAGGAGGGTCTCATGCAAGAATTAAAAGACCGCATTCGCAAAGAGGGCAAGGTCCTGCCCGGCAGCATCGTCAAAATCGACGGCTTTCTGAATCATCGCGTGGACTGTGCCTTCATGGGCCAGATCGCGGAGGAGTTCGCAAAGATTTTCGACCTCTCCCAGGTTGATGTGGTGCTCACCGCCGAGGCCAGCGGCATCGCGCTGGCGTCCATCTGTGCCTTCCAGTGGGGCAAGCCCATGATCTTCGCCAAAAAGGCCAAGTCCGACAACATCGAGGGCGGTCTCTTCAAGAGCGAGATCATGTCCTACACCTACAAGAAGAAGGTCACGCTGCTGCTGTCCAAGCAGTGGCTGACTCCCGGCACCCGGGTCCTGATCATCGACGACTTTATGGCTCGGGGCGAGGCCGTCCGCGGCCTCTGCGAGCTGGTGGAGGAGGCCCAGGCGGAGCTGGTGGGCATTGGCATTGCCGTGGAAAAGGGCTTCCAGGGCGGCGGAGACCGTCTGCGGGAGATGGGCCTCAACTATCACGCCCTGGCGGTCATTGAGGTGGCCGAGCCAGACCATATCACATTCAGAGACGAGGAGGAAAGCTTATGAATTACGATTATAATACCAACGTCAGACCTGAGACCATGGAGCGCATCACCACGCCTGCCCTGGCGGAAGCCTTTATCGAAGAGCAGCTCGCGGCCCTCCGGGCTCAAATTGGCAACAAGAAGGTCCTGCTGGCCCTCTCCGGCGGCGTGGATTCCTCCGTCGTGGCGGCCTTGCTCATCAAGGCCGTGGGCAAGCAGCTCACCTGCGTCCATGTCAACCACGGACTGCTCCGCAAGGGTGAGCCCGAGCAGGTGGTCGAGGTCTTCCGGGACCGGATGAAGGCCAACCTCGTCTATGTGGACGCCGTGGACCGCTTCCTGGACAAGCTGGCCGATGTGGCCGACCCCGAGGAGAAGCGCCACATCATCGGCGCCGAGTTCATCCGCGTCTTCGAGGAGGAGGCCCGGAAGTTAGAGGACATCTCCTTCCTGGCCCAGGGCACCATCTACCCCGACATCCTGGAGTCCAAGGTCGGCGTCAAGGCCCATCACAATGTGGGCGGCCTGCCCGAGGACCTGAACTTCGAGCTGGTGGAGCCCGTCCGGCTGCTCTATAAGGACGAGGTCCGCGTGGTGGGCAAGGCCTTGGGCCTGCCCGACAGCATGGTCTTCCGGCAGCCCTTCCCGGGTCCCGGCCTGGGCGTGCGCTGCGTGGGCGCCATCACCCGGGACCGCCTGGAGGCCGTCCGGGAGTCCGACGCCATCCTGCGGGAGGAGTTCGCCATGCACGGCCTGGACGAGCAGGTCTGGCAGTACTTCACCGTGGTCCCCGACTTCAAGACCACCGGCATCAAGAACGGCAAACGGACCTACGACTGGCCCGTGGTCATCCGCGCCATCAACACTGTGGATGCCGTCACCGCTCAGCCCGCGGAGCTGAACTTCAGCTTCGTCCAGAAGCTGGTGGCCCGCATCACCTCCGAGGTCCCCGGCGTCAACCGCGTCCTCTGGGACGTGACCCCCAAGCCCAGCGCCACCATCGAGTGGGAATAATAACGAAAACGCCGGAAGCCCGCATAAATACTGGGTTTCTGAAAGTTCAAAACGGCGTTTGGCAACGTTTTGGCAACATCTGAAATAACTCCATCGAATGATGAAAAAGAGCTATCTGATATGAAAATCAGGCAGCTCTTTTTTTGTCACTTTTTTCTATGTATATACAATGTATGATTTCATTTTCCACCGAGTTGTTTTTCCTCGAAGAAATATCCCAGAGTGTCAACAAAGTCACCCTTATCGAATAATTCTTTTATCTGTTCCTTGTCAAGCCAAGCGCTCTGAGCTACTTCGTTTGTCGTGGCAGCTTCCAATGATACCGGACCGTCATACGTAAACAGCCACACATCAACAATATCCGAGAATTTGGTTCCATTTACTACTCTTCCTATTGTCGAACGTACTATCTTCCCGTCTTTCGGTTCCAGAGACAAACCGACTTCTTCTTTTGTTTCTCGGAGAGCTCCCACCAAACTATCCTCTCCTTTGAGTACAGAGCCACCGACACACTCCCATTTGAGCGGATGCATTGGACGATCTGCGCTGCGTTGCGAGATCAGGAATTTGCCATTACTGTTCCTGATCCAGACATGAACAACCAGATGATAGTATCCCTGCGGAATATCTTCGCCTCGGATCTGGTCTCGTCCAGTCAATTCGCGTTTTTCATTATACAGATCCCAGATTTCCTTACTTCCCATATTCGCCTCATATGCTCAGTTGTATTACTTTTTGAATTTTCTTTTGAATGCCTTGACCATAGCGTCGCTGAACGCCTGGGACGGAACCGTCTCCCAGATCATTGTGTCGTCGTACTGTGGATAGTTATAGCGCCACTTGTCATAGTCGTCCTTGCTGATTTCTCCGGCCCGGTACTTCTCCGCAACGGGAGCCCAGGCATAAACCATTTCTGATATTTGAGCAGCGTCCTTTCCCTTCCGGGGATCAATACGAAAAACAACCTCTCCGTCTCTGATTTCAATGGTCAGCCCATAGCGATCCTCCAGAGCAAACAGGGTATGCATCAACCCAAGATAACTGTCGATATCAGGAATATCCAGTGCCAGCGGCGATACTCCCAGCGCATTTGCAAGAGCTTTCGTCAGATCCTCCTTAGGGGTACGTGATCCCGCTTCGTACTGCGCCATGCGGATATCGGCGGTCTTCTCTGGGAAGCCGACTAAAGTACCGAGATATTTCTGCGTCATGCCCCGCAAATTACGGATGAAGCGTATCCTCTCTCCAATCGCCATAGGAAAACCCTCCTACACATGTACTTGTGTTCATTATAACAAGAACGTTTAAGAATGTCAAGAATATATTAAACAATTAAATTTAACATTTTCTCCCGAGTTTGCCACTTTAGGCAAGGACAAAAAGTGAAAAAAGTTAGGAATTGCAAGGAAAAAATCCTTGCTTTTTTGTTGCTTTTGTGGTATAATAAACAGGTACATAGGTACATCTTTTGTGCTTTGGAGGATAATAAAATGCGGCTGGAAAT
>JAFRPC010000009.1 GCA_017429325.1 Oscillospiraceae bacterium
AATCAACAACAAAATCAAAACCCTCCGCCGCCAAGGCTACGGCTATCCAGATGACGATTACTTCTTCCTCAAGCTTTTCGACGCAAGCCGCAAATCCTATATCCGTAACCCTAAATCACACAAGAAAAATGATTGACCCTTATTTTTTCTGTGTTCAGAGTAAATTTCAGTTGACCATTTCGCTCAACTACGTTATACTCTGTAGTGGTAAGGTTTTGTTTCACACCTTAATTTTACCACAAACAGAGACACCAGCCAACCCCTTTTCGGGGAAAGCTGGTGCCTTTGTTTTTTCAGACGCTATTTTGCAACGCGCCTTTTGTTTGGGAAATTACATAACGAACTCGGACATGACGCCGAAGCCGCTGATCAGGCCGGTCTCCTCGTCCAGGTAGAAGTTGAGCATAGGCATGGTGCCGTAGTAGTAGATGCCCCACTCTTCGTCGGTGTCGGGGGTGCCGAAGGCGGCCTTCACGTCGTCCGGCGTGGAGCCGATTTTGACCGTGCCGTTCAGGGCGTAGTCGCCGTCAACGACACTGATGCCGACGGCGATGCCGTCCTTGTTCACGGTGACGGTGAAGCCGTCATAGGTATGGGTGGTCTGGTGCCAGTCGGAATCGGAGTCGCAGGAATCGACCTCCTGGGCAGGAGCGGTCTCCTCGGGCAGCATCGGCTCCAGTTCCGCAAAGGGGACGCCGACGCGGAGCTGCTGGCCGTTTACCTCGAGCCAGACGTCGATCTCAACAGGCTCGGCCTGGGTATCGGTCTCGCTCTGGGGATCGGTCTCGACCTCGGTCTGGGCCTTGGTCTGGGCTTCGGTCTGCTTTTCGGTCTGGGCTTCGGTCTGCTTTTCGGTCTGGGCCTCGGTCTGTTTCTCGGTCTGGGCCTCGGTGGGCTTGGTCTCACCGGCGCAGCCGGCGAACAGGGCGGCGATCATCAGGACCGCCAACAGCAGAGAAAGGATTTTTGTGAATTTCATTTTGGTTTCCTCCTTGATGTAATTATTCAGCGGTAAAAGTGCCGCAGTTGAACTGAATGTTTTCCGCAATGGCGGTCACGGTCCAGGTCCCGGTGAGATTCAGGTCCTTGGAGAGAATGGCGGAGTAGCCGTTGCTGCCCTCGCCCTCCAGGAGCTTGGCCTCATAGATGGGGAAGGCCTCCACGGTCAGGACCCTGCCCGCCTGCTCCAGCCGGAGCCAGACCCGGCAGTCGCCGCAGGGCAGCTCCTCGGGCAGAGCGCCGTAGAGCCGGATGCCGTAGCCGGTGCGCTCGTATTTTCCATCGACGGCGCCGCCGTCGGCAAGCCCCTCGACGGAGCGGTTCTCCCGGACCGGGGCGTAGAGGAAGGGGGCTGTGGAGATGACCCGGGAGAGATTGCGCTCGGCGATCTCATAGATCAGGTCCGTCCCCTGCTTCAGGGTGGCGACGTCGGGGCAGTCCGTGCGCTTGAAGGTGGAGCTCTCCCAGCAGTCGATGATAAAGGGCAGCAGGGCCCGGCCGAAGGAGTCGCGGACCACGTAGACCGCGCTGCCGTCCTTCCGGTCCAGGTTCTTCACGGTGAAGAGATCGTCCCGGTCCTCCTTGTCGCTCATGAAGTTTTCGAGCTGGGCCTCGTGATCCCGGACGCCCATGGGCTGGGTGAAGCGGAAGCGGGCGTGGTCGATCTGCCAGACCACCTGATCGTCCGGAACGCCGCCGGCGGGGAGGAGGAGCTTGTCCAGGTCGCCGCTCCAGGTCGTTTCCACGGTATAGGGCGCGTCGGCCCAGGTCTCGTGCTCCTTGCCCAGGCTGTCGAGAATGGCGTTATAGCCGACCAGGGCGCCCCGGTAGTTCCAGTGGGAGTCCCGGCGGTGGTAGAGCGGTACGTCGGGGGCGGCTCCGGAGGCCTTCTGCTCCAGCAGGACCTGCCGCAGGTCGGTGAAGCTGACCCCGGCGGCTTTGAGCTCCGCCGTGAGCCGGGTCAGGTTGTTTTCCGGGGCGGCCCGGTAGCTGGCGGGCATCATCTCCCCGTAGACCGAGGACTTGTTGGGGGCGGGGACGAAGGTGAAGCGTCCGCCCCGGGCGTTCACGTCCTCCTCGATCAGGGAGAGGGTCACGGCCATGGACCGGATCTGCCGGTCCGTCAGGGCATTGGTGTCCAGGAAGTCCGCGCTCTCGGTGTTGTAGAAGAGCCAGCCGTCCTTCCCGTCGATGACGTTGGAGCTCGCGGTGTGGAGCAGCTCGCCCTTGAGGGTGTTGGAGGCGGTGAGGAGCTGGGCCCGGAGGGGCAGACTGTCGCTGACCCAGGACTCAAACTCGTCGGAGAAGTTCAGGTTCAGCTGCCCCTCGGTGAGATAGGCGGGGAACTTTGCCAGAGCCCGCTTCTCCAGGCTGGCGTCGTTCTTAAAGAAGGGCATCAGCAGCATGGGCACGCAGAGCAGGGTAAAGAAGAGGACGACGTAGACGATCTTGAAGCCTTTTTTCATGATGCACGACCTCCTCTCAGAAGCGGAAATAGATGAAGGGGTTATAGCTGCTGGACACCAGGGTGAGGACCGACAGCGCAAACAGGACCAGGGAGCCCGCGCAGGCCGCGTAGTTGTAGACGGCGATCTTTCCCGTTTGTTCCGCCTTTTGGCGGAACACGCGGAAAATCGGCGTGGACAGCAGCAGGGAGAAGCCGAAGCTCAGGAAGAAGAGGGGACTCAACAGAGACAGGATCTCGCGGGTGACCGCCGGGGTCCCCGCCGTGGGCCAGAACATGGCGCCGATGACGCCGAAGCCCTGGGCCAGGGTATCCGCCCGGAAGAGGACGAAGCCCAGGATCACGACGAGCATCGTGTAGACGTGGCCGATGGGCTTGAACCACTTCTTCTTGGTGGGCACGATCTGATAGGTCTCCAGCATCTGCCAGAGGCCGTGCCAGAGGCCCCAGAGAATGAAGGTGAAGCTGGCGCCGTGCCAGAGCCCGGTCAGGAAGAAGACGATCCACTTGTTGAGGGTGGTGCGGGTCCGGCCCTTGCGGTTGCCGCCCAGGGGGATGTAGACGTACTCCTTGAACCAGGTGGACAGGGAGATGTGCCAGCGCCGCCAGAACTCCTGGATGCTGCCGGAGATAAAGGGATAGTTGAAGTTCTCCTTGAAGTCGAAGCCGAAGACGCAGCCCAGGCCGATGGCCATGTCGCTGTAGCCGCAGAAGTCAAAGAAGATCTGGAGCGTATAGCAGACCGCGCCGATCCAGGCCGTGCCCGTGGAGAGCTGGCCGCCGCCGAAGGAGAAGACCTTGTCGGCCAGCAGGCCCATCTGGTTCGCCAGCAGGACCTTCTTCGCCAGACCGAAGAGGAAACGGCACACGCCCCGGCTGATCCGGTCGAAGCTGAATTCCCGCTCCTGGATCTGGGCGGCGATGTCGGAGTAGCGCACGATGGGGCCGGCGATGAGCTGGGGGAAGAAGGAGATGTACAGCAGGACCGAGAAGAGGTTCTTCTGCACGTTCTTCTTGTCCCGGTAGACGTCGATGACGTAGCTCAGGCCCTGGAAGGTGAAGAAGGAGATGCCGATGGGCAGGCGGATCTGGGGCACGGGGATGGACAGCCGGAAGACGGCGTTGAGGATCTCCGTGAAGAAGCCGGTGTACTTGTAGGCGAAGAGCAGGCCGATGTTCAGAACGACGGCCAGGACCACCGCCGGCTTGTCCCACTTCGTCCCCGCGGCGCCGCGGCCGAAGAGATAGTTGAGGACGATGGAGATCAGCATGATCATCACCGCCACCGGCTCGCCGAAGGCGTAGAACACCAGGCTGGCGGCCGCGAGGATGAAGTTGCGGGCGGTGTGGTTCCGAATCAGCGCGTAGAGCAGAAAGGTGACCGGAAAGAACACGAACAAAAAGGTCAGGGAGCTGAAGGTCATGGAACTGGCACCTCGGTTTTTCTCTGTGGATTGGGCCGGGCCGGAGGAGGGAAGCCCGGTTCGGTCCCGTCCGGCAAAGCTGATATATTGTATAGGATGATATGGAATTTTGCAACGGTTTTTTTGAAAATGTTTCGTTCATGTTTCATATCTCCTGTTGTGCTGTTGTGTGTTGCTTTCTTTGAACCGCGCTGCCGCGGGTCAGGACTTCTTCAAAAAGCGCTTCCGGCCGGAGCTGATGGCCCGCTGGGGGCAGACCAGGACGCAGAGGTGACAGCCCACGCAGTTCTTCCCGTCCAGCACGGGTCTGCGCTCGGCGTTGAGGCGAATGGCCTGGTGGCCGCCGTCGGCGCAGGAGACGGCGCAGCGGCCGCAGCCGATGCACTTCTCCGGATGGAACTTGGGGAAGATCACCGTGTCCCGTTCCAGCACGTCGGTGGTCTCGCTGACGGAATCCAGGGCCAGGCCCACGGCCTCCTTCACGGAGGAGAAGCCCTTCTCCGCCAGATAAAGCTTCAGGCCGGATTTGAGATCGTCAATGATGCGGTAGCCGTACTGCATCACGGCGGTGGTGACCTGGATGCTGGAAGCGCCGAGGAGAATGAATTCCAGGGCGTCCAGCCAGCTCTCCACGCCGCCCATGCCGCTCAGATGCATCCCGGCTAGCTTGGGATTCTTGCCCAGCTCTGCCAGGAAGCGCAGGGCGATGGGCTTGACGGCGGCGCCGCTGTAGCCGCCCAAGGCGGACATGCCGTGGACCGCCGGGGCGGAGACGTAGGTGTGGGGGTTGACGCCGATGATGCTCTTGATGGTGTTGATGACCGCGAAGCCGTCGGCGCCGCCCCGCTTTGCGGCCTCCGCCGAGGGGCTCATGGCCGCCACGTTGGGGGTGGGCTTCATCAAAATCGGGATCGAGGCGCCCCGCCGGGCTGCGGCGGTGTAGCGCTCCACCAGCTCCGGGTCCTGGCCGATGTCGGAGCCCAGGCCGCCCTCCGCCATGTTGGGGCAGGAGAAGTTGAGCTCGATGGCGTCGGCCCCGTTCTCCTGGCACTGGCGGGCCAGCTTCTCCCACTCGGCCTCGTTCTGGCCCATGATGGAGGCCAGGATGAACTTGGTCGGGTAGTTCTTTTTCAGCCGGCGGAAGATCTCCATGTTTTCGGCCACGCTGTGGTCCGAGAGCTGCTCCACGTTCTTGAAGCCGATGATGGTCCCGTTGTCGCCGGTGATGGCGGAGAAGCGGGGAGAGACCTCGTGAATCTCAAAGGAGCAGATGGTTTTGAAGCAGGCCCCGGCCCAGCCGGCCTCAAAGGCCCGAGCGCACATGTCGTAGGTGCTGGCCACCACGGAGGAGGACAGCAGGAAGGGATTCTCCAGGGGGATGCCGCAGAGCTCGGTCCGCAGGCAGTCCTCGTTCTCCGGCTCCGGGAGCTCCAGCTTGGGCCGGACCTCCTCGTGCAGACGCCGGATCAGCCCCTTGATCGGGACCTCTCCCGGGCGGACGCAGGCGGCCTCGCAGGGAGCGGGGCAGCCGAGGCAGGGATTTTCCGCGGGCAGGCGGGCGGCGGCGATTTTTTCGTTGTCAAACCAGATGCTGCGGAGCAGATCGGCAGGCTTCAGTCGGCCGCAGGCGGCGGAGCAGGGCGCGTCAGTGCAGAGCGCACAGCGAAGCATGTCGGCGCGATAGATCGTTTTCTGGAACACTCCTGTTATCCCCTTTCGTTCAATTTGTTTGCGGGGCGGCTCAGCGGATCGTCAGAATGTCCGCGAAGCCCGTGACCTCAAAGACCTCCAGGATCTCCTTCTTTACGCCCACGAGCTTCATGGAGCCCGCCTTGCGGTTCATCTGCTTCTGGGCGGTCAGCAGGACCCGCAGACCGGCGGAGGAGATGTAGTCCAGAGCGCCGAAGTCCAGGGTCAGCTCCGCGGTCTCGGGCAGAAGCTGATCCAGCGTCTGCTGGAGCTCCGGCGCGGTGGCGGTGTCGAGCCGCCCCTCCAGGCGCAGGAGGGCCCGGTCGTTCTCAAGACTTTTTTGAATATTCAGCATGGCGTTTCTCCTTATGCTCTGATCGTTTTTCAGAAGCGGCCGTGCTCAGGCTGCATCGGCCAGCTCGTATTCTTCCGTGATTCGGTCATATTCCTCGATGCTGTCCCGGAGCAGGTCCAGGAAGTCCTGCGCCCGGAAAAGCCCGTCGGCGTTGGGGCTGATGGAGGCGAAGCGCAGGGGCGCCGCGGCGGGATGGCGGTCCAGGTCCAGCAGCGGGGTGTTCCGGAGCTGGTCCACAGTCTGATAGACCAGATCCGCGCTGACGTAGGCTTCGCCGTCGGGGCCGCGCCAGCGGCAGAGGACCAGCTTGCAGCCGATGGGGGTCCTGGCCTCGATGGCGCCGGGCAGCTCGTAGGCCTCGGCGCCCAGGGCGGCCAGCACGCTGCCCACGTTGGAGTCGTGGCCGCAGAGAAAGCTGAAGCGTCGGCCTTCGGCGCCGAGCTCGGCCTCGAGCTCCTCCAGCAGGGGATGGGCCACGTTGGCGGCGATCAGGGGTGCGGTAAAGAGCACGTCGCCATAGACGTCCTTGATCTCGGCGATGGACTCCCAGTCCTCGGCGCTCAGGGCGTAGCCGAAGGCGGCCTTGATCGGATCCGCCTCTTCGTAGTATTGCAGCACCAGGGCGTCGCTGACGGAGCAGGCGGTCTTCAGAGAGCCCTTCATGGCGGGCTCCTTGTTCAGCTCCAGGACCAGCTCCGTGTCGTCGGTGCGGAAGGCCGCGGCGGAGCCGTCCTTCCAGGCCTCGGAGTCCTCCAGATCGATGACCTCGGCCAGGAGCGCGTAGTTGTCCTCCAGGCCCTTCACCGTGTCCTCGTAGAGCTCCCGGATCTGCTTCTCCGCGTCGGCGTTGTAGGCCGGGGAGGTAAAGGTGAGCTGGGGCGTGAAGACCGGGTCCATCTGATCATATTCCACGTGGGTCTCGATGGGGGTCTTGGCCGTGGGCAGGAGGCCGGAGACGAAATACTGGGCCGTGGCGATGGTGCGCTGCTTGGAGTTGGCGTAGATGCGGACGGCGCCCTCCTCCGGGTGGTAATTCTCCGGGAAGAGGCCCTCGGCCTCCAGCCACTTGCGGAAGTACTGGCCCATCTCGGTCTCCAGCACGCCGCCCCGCAGGGAGAGCTCGCTGGGGTTGGAGGACCAGGCAAACCATTCGTGGGGCGTGATGGTGCCCAGAGCGGAGCCGCTGCCGCTCAGGGGGGAGCGGATGTTGTGGCGGCTGAGCACCACGACCTGCTCCAGCGAATAGCCCTCCCGGGAGAGGCTGCCCACGGCCTTGTAGTCGGCGGCCTCCGGCTCCCGAGGCTCCGCGGCGGTCTCTTGGGGCTCGGTTTCGGACTGCTGCGCTTCGGTCACGGGAGACTGCTCCGAGGCGGGAGCCTGTTCCGTCGTGTCGGGCTTGGCGGGGGCCGCGGTTTTGCTCTGTACGGAATGGATGACAAAGGCGAGGGCGATTAGCAGAACCGCCAAAGCCAGCCACCAAAGCGCGGAATGCTTTTTCATAGTCGATTCCTCCATTTTTTGAGTATGTCAGAGCTGTTCGCCGCCGTATTTGCGCATGTGGGCCTTGATGGCCTCAAAGCTCTGATCGCTGATATAGTGCTCGATGCGGCAGGCGTCCTCGGCGGCGGTCTCCTCGTCCACGCCGAGCCTGATGAAGAGCTTCGTCAGGACCGTGTGGCGCTCATAGATTTGCCGGGCCTTTTCTTCGCCGGTCTCCGTGAGCATCAGGGCGCCGGTCTCATCCCGCCGGAGCAGACCGTCCTTCTCCAGCAGACCCACGGCCCGGCTGACGGAGGGCTTGGAGTAGCCCAGATGCTCCGCCACGTCGATGCTCCGGACAGAGCCGGACTGCCGGGAGAGGATGTAGATCGTTTCGAGGTACATCTCCCCAGATTCCTGTATCACCATAGAAGTCGCCTCCTTTGCTTATTATGCTTAGATTAGCATGTTTTTTCAGCTTTTGCAAGATGAAAATAACATCTCCCGCCCCCGTCTTCAGTTCCCCGTCTTCATCCGCTCCCGCCGCATGGCCGGGCTTTTTTGCATTTCACCGGCTGTTTTCGACCACTCAGCCAAAAACAGATGACAAGCGCCGAAGCCTGTGCTATACTGCAGTCGTCGAAAGGAGCTGGTCCATTTGAAGGTTGAAATCAGACAAACGCCGGAAGCGGCGGAGCCTTACGCCGTGATCTGCTGCCGGGAGGCGGACGCCTCGGTGCTGGCCGCGGCAGAGGTCCTGCGGGGCGGAAGCGATTTTATCACAGCCTCCGACGGGGAGCGGATCGTGGTGATCCGGCGAAAGGAGCTGTTCATGATCCGGACGGAGGAGGGGAGGACCCGCCTCTATACGGAGAAGGCGCGTTACGATACCGCAAAGCCCCTCCGGGACTTTGAAGCCCTGCCCGGCTTCATGCGCATCTCGAAGTTCTGCATCATCAATTTAGACGAGGTCAAATGCTTTGACCCCATGTTCTCGGGTCTCCTCCAGGTGACCCTCAAAAACGGCCTGAAGGACAGCATTTCCCGGAAATATCTGCCGGAAATGAAACGCTTCCTCGGCCTGTAGAAAGGAGCATCCCTATGAAAAACCTCATGAAAGCGGCCTGGAATGGCATTCGGATTTCCGCCGCCCTCTTTGTGCTGACCTGCCTGATCCGCGGCCTGTCCGCGGGGGAGGAGAGCTTCGCCTCCGGCGTCGGCATGGCGCGCATGTGCGCCGCGACCCTTGGGATCGGCCTCGGCTTCGGCGTCCCGACTTTGATCTACAGGACCGGGCTGCCTACGGCCCTGAAGGTGCTGATCCACATGGGCGTCGGCGTGGCTGTGATGCTGGCGGCCTCCCTGGCTGTCGGCTGGATCGACTTCTCCCGGGGCTGGCTGCCCTGCCTGCTGGCCGCCGTCCTCCAGATCGCAATCGCCTTCCTGGTCTGGCTCCTGAGCTGGATCCGCAGCCGGAAGGACGCGAAGGAAATGAACGAGCGCGTCGCGGCGAAGGGATAAGACCGAAGCCCCGTCGGATACGCGCAAACCGCCCCAGAGACTCTCCGGGGCGGTACTTCTCTGTGCCGAGCAAGGGCTCATTCGTGCATCAGCGCTTCCAGCTCGGCGCCGCTTTTGCCGCTGAGCTCGCCTGTGTTATAGAAGCGGGTCTGCATAACGGCGATCGCCTTTCCCTCATAGGTGAAGACGAATTATTGAATCTCGTCCAGTACTTCTGCAGTGTCGCCATCGAGGCAAATAGCCTGTTTCTCAATTTCTCTTGGGCAATACGCTTCGCCGTAATTCAAGCAAGCGTATGTTGCCTGCCTGTTGTCTCTTGTCATTTGCCAGAAGGGATACTTTATAATCACCGGTGTATTGGCTCCTACGCCGATCTCCAGATACAGCACATGCAGATTATCGTGTCTGCGAAGGAAATCGGAATACGCAGCCGACGCCTTGCGCCATCCTGCATCCTCAACAAAGGTATCGTCGGAGCGCAGGTTCATCGTGACAGGATCTCCGTTTGGAGCAGTGGGGATCAGTTCTGTCGGGAGCTGCATGGAAACTGTGCCGTTCCCCGGAACTTGGAATATGCCGGCTTCATCTCTGACAAAGCCCTGCGCTTCCATGGCCCGCATCGTCCACGCCTCGTTATCGAAGGTTTCCCGCACCTTTGGATCAACGCTTTGGAACAGGCCGTAGTCTCCCTGCGTATAGAACAGTCTCTTTTTGTCGAAGCCCGCACGCTGAAACTGATGATCCACATTCGTTGTAATCACGAAGTAGTCCTTGCCGTCAAGTAATTGCAGAAGCTGAGAATAGACAGGCTTCGGAGCGGGAAGATAGCGGTTGAAGTAAATGTGTCTGGCCCAATATGCCCACAGAACCTCCGGCTCTGCATTCATCACAACAAATCCGCCGGTGTACATATCGTGAAAGCCGAATGCCTCTTCAAAATCGGAAAAATACCGTTTGAAACGATCCCCGGCATAAGTAAAACCCGCCGCGGTAGAGAGACCCGCCCCTGCGCCGACAACAATAGCATCCGCTGTTTCGAGCTCATTTTTCAGTCTTGCGATCTGTTCGTCCCGTGATCCTATCCCATGAGACATGCGAAGGTCGTAGGAACGCACAGCGAGAAGACCTTTTTGTATCGATTCCAGATAGCCGTTTGGCTGATTATTGTAATAGTTCTTCATAATATGTCTTGTCCTCGTCTTTGAACACATTGAAAATCACCCGGTCGACCTGTCCCGTGTGTTCATCCAGCCATTTGCTTACTGTTTCGACCGCAATTTCCGCTGCCCGCTGATTCGGAAAGCGGAATACGCCCGTTGAAATACAGCAGAAAGCCACGCTGCGCAGGCCGTTCTCGGCGCAGAGGTCGAGCGTGTTGCGATAGCAATCTGCCAGATCCTGTTCCAGCCCCTTTGTCAACCGTCCCTCAACAATGGGGCCGACGATATGGATGATCTTCTTCGCCGGAAGGTTATATCCGTCCGTCAGCATGGGGATGGCGGTCGGCTGCTCGTAAGCTCTGCCATAGCGGATGCGAAGCTGATTCATCTGTCTGTTGCACTCCGCCCGAAGCTGCACGCCCGCAAAGGTATGGATACAGTTGTCAATGCAGGTGTGCATTGGGACGAAGCAGCCCAGCATCTGCGAGTTGGCGGCGTTCACGATAGCGTCAACGGCAAGCCGGGTGATATCGCCCTGCCAGATTGACATGCCATTCCGAATCACGGGAATCTCCGAAAGCGTGACAATCCCGTTTTCACGGATACGCTCCCGCAGGTATTCATCCTGTACGGCCAGTACCGAATCGTCCAGCTTCTTCGGCATGCGAATGTTCATCAGAGAGCGCAGGATTCGTCTTTTGCCCTCGTTATCCTCCGGCGTCTGTAAATCCTTATAATGAACGGAATCAGCCTTGAACGCTTCGACGAGCGTGTCGAGTCTCTGCTCCTGTGTCATCTTCTCAGCCATACAGCTGCCTTCTTTCTACCGCTCCCACGGGGCATGCCTCCATGCAGTTTCCGCAGTGCAGGCAATGCTCCTGTTCGATCACATAGGGGATGCTTTCAGCATTGATACAGTTCTGAGGGCAGACCGCCGCACAGCTTCCGCAGCCGATACAGGCGTCCGTAATGAAGTATCCTTCCGGTTTCTGTTCTGCTCCCCCGAAGGGGAAGGAGGCTCGCTCAATCGGCTTTTTCGAGAGATCAAACCATTCACCGATTCCTTCGTAAATCTGAAAGACGGTCAACGCCTTCATGGAATCCTCCGTCGGATAAATCTCCTTCATGTATGGATTCTTCGCAAACAGCGCCGGTATTCTTTCATACCCAAGCTCACGCACCTTGCCCCGGATCGACACTGCCACGCTGCTCATCGTATCCTTGCCCTTCATAGCGGTCAGCGCAAGAAACCCTCTCTTGATGAGACGATCATAGAAGCCCTTGCCCTTCGCCGTTAAAAAGTACAGGCTGTTTTCATCACAATCCATCATGTCGATTGCGGCAGTGACCGGTAAACCCTCATCATCCACCGTGGCAACGATGGTCGTATGGATTTCATTCACAACATAAGATAGATACTCTGCTGTCTTCATAAACTCGCCTCCTGTGAAAAGCTCCGGAAGAATACTATCCTCCGGAGCTTTTGCTTTTAGTTTCCCTCTGCCAAAAGCTCATTCATGCCGCTGCGAAGATCAAGCAGCGTATATTTTCGCAGCTCGTTTTCCATTGCGTTCTGAATTGCTTTCAGCTTTTCATCCAGTAAAGCGTGGATGTTTCTGCCAACCGGACACTCCGGGTTGGGACTTTCGTGAAAATGAAACAGATCTCCGTTTTCTACTGCTCCGATTGCCTCGTACACATCGTAAAAGGTGATTTCCGATAAGTCCCTCGTCAGCTCAATGCCGCCCGTGCCTCTTGCCACGTTGATCAAACCAGCATTTTTGAGCTGCGTCAGAATCTTGCGTATGATGACCGGATTGGTGTTGATCGACCCGGCAAGAAAGTCGCTGGTGACTTTGTATTCATCCTTGAACACATCCACGCAGGTGAAAATGTGCAAGGCGATTGTAAACCTGCTTGAAATCTGCATAGCCATTCCTCCCGAAGAACATTCTATCACGGAACGACTGTAATTTCAACGGTTACATTAGAATTTGCCATTCTCGTTTGCCCAAGTCTCCTTGGCAGCAAGAGTCTCCATCACGTCCCAATGCTCAGCGATAAAGCCGTTTTCAACACGGAAGAGATCGTAATAGGTGGTGGGCACGCCGCCGAAGGAGCCTTCGCTGCAGGCGAGCGCATAGTCGCCGTCGGCAAGAACCATATGCGTCTTGTCATAGACCATCGAGATGCCCTGTTCCGCCATAGCCGCAAGCGCAGCACCGAGTCCGGAAAGACCGTCAGCGATGGAGATGTTGTGCTGGATGTACTTGTCGCCATCGTAGTAGGAGGTAAGCTTTTCGGGGCGCTCTCCGCGAAGGACGTCGCCCACGAACCCGGCAACGATACGGCGAGTTTCTTCTTTATCGACGTCTTTCTTTTCAAGCGTACCGTCGATCTGGGTGTGACCGGAAGGATTGGGCTCGGCAATGTTCTGAAGGTTGTCCCAATGCTCGTCGATCTTGCCGTCAGCATTGAAATGGAACACATCAAACGCTGCCTGTTCGCCCGCTCCGGCGAAATTGTAAACGGTCTGAAGGAAAACACATTCGCCGTCTTCGAAAGCGCGGATGTTTTTTACCGTTGTCTTTACGGGTGCCTGCTGAAGTCCGGCGACCGCAGCCACAAATGCTTCAGCGCCGGTGCCGAAAGCGAGGTTGTGCTGCTTGTACTCGGGGGCGAGCAGGGACTTCGCCAGTTCCAGATCACCGGATACGAATGTGCCGATCAGGGCCAGGGCTTTTTCTTTGTTAGTCATAGTAGAATACCTCCGAAAATTCATTAGATGTAACCATCAATGTTTCATCTTGACCACAGTATAGCACACCCGCGTTGTAATGTCAATAGTTACAACAAAATTCTCGAAAAAATTTTTTCGATCAGCGCTTAATCACATCGCTGCAGTAGTTGCACTTTATGATTTGGAAGCTGTTGTATTTGTTCTGCTGCAGTAAGATCAAAGACGGCCAGTCGCTGTTTTGGGTATGTTCTTCCGGGGATGCGGTATGATTTTCCGTCCTCCCAGTGCAACCGATTTTTGATAAGACTGCATAGCGGAAGGCTGCTTACCTCCATTTCCCATTTTCCTTCTGCGCGCTTTGGCACCCTGTGTGATCACGTTTGCCGCGTCGCCGTTGAACTCGGTGAGATAGCTGTCGCCGGTGAGGGTCCAGGTGGCAGCATGGTATGTTTCCTGTGGCACAACGAGAACTGCCATACCAAACCAACAGAGCCGGCAAGCAGAGCAATCAGCGTCTCGTTCTGGTGACCAACTGGCACCGGAGCGTTTTGAGAAAGCCGCACACCCTCTTGGTACTCTCGCACAGCCTCCATCTGACCAGTACAACTACACCACAAACCCAATGTTCTAAAGTTACAGCCAACGGCGCAGACTGATTTCAGCCTGCGCCGTTTTTTGTGCGCCCGGTGAGCGCACGTTCTATAGGGTGAAAGTCCCGAACGCGCCCGGCAGTGGGAAGCGTTAGCCAAAGGCAAGGGTGTCCGTCGTGAGGCGGAATCTGAAGAAAGCCGGATTTGGAGGGTTGAAAGGTCCCT
>JAFRPC010000010.1 GCA_017429325.1 Oscillospiraceae bacterium
CATCCAGCCCAACATAGAGTATACTTGTCATGGTGACTCCCCCTTGTATGTGGTAATTCCTGTGTTGTGGTGTGCAATTCCATTATGACAGGTAAATCCACGTTTTGCAAGTCGGGAGTCACTTCATATTGTCTATTCAGTAGCCAAGCGGAAGGCGCAAAGATTTCCACATGGCAAAATGACGAAAAGCAAACAATTCAATCGGGGGACGGTTCTCTGATTGACAACAACGACGGTAGTGCTATTATTTAACAGTCAATCAGAGAACCGTCCCCTGATTGTACCCGCGCCTTCTTCCCTGCGCCGCGCAAGCTCCAAGTACTGCCTTGCCAAAACATCTTTCTGCGTAGGCATATTCTCACTCCCTGCTGGCTATATTTTTGCCGGATAGACGGTCTTCGCCCGTTTTTTGGGAACGCTCACCGTCTCAGATACTCCGAGGAAACGGGGAATTCAAAGTACGTGTCCGGATATGGTTCGTTTTTCAGAGAAAAATGCCACCACTCGCAGTCGATCGGCTGAAAACCGTGCCGCACCATCACGCGCTGCAGCAGCATACGGTTCTCATACTGCTCCTCCGTGACGCCCCGGTAATCCGGATGGGATGCCTCACTGAACAGGTCGAAGGGGCTTCCCATGTCCAGCTCTTTACCGGTTTTCATATCCAGCAGAGTCAGATCCACAGCGCTGCCCCGGCTGTGGCTGGATTGCTTTGCGATATAGCCCTTTACGAACAGCTCCTGCTTTTCCAGCGCGGGATAGAAATAGGGTTTCATGCGGATATCCTGGTCCTCGATCCCCCAAAGCACGAACTGCCTGACCGCGCAGGCGGGGCGATAGGCGTCGAAGACCTTCAGCCTGTAGCCCTGCACAAAAACCTCGCTGCTGACGCCCTTCAGGGCTCTGGCCGCTTCCTTCGTCAGGATCGCGCAGGGCTCCTCATAGCCGTCGATCCGGTCCCCGATGAAATTGTAGGTAGAATAATAGCGGATCTCCTGGACGATGTGGGGCAGGAAGTCTGCCAGAAGCACAAAGCCGGAGGGATCCATGGCCCGATCGTTGATGCGTCCGTTCATATCGTCAACTCCTCCTATTCGTCCTTCGGCGGCGCGACGTCGGTGGTGGGCAGCTTGCCCAGGTATTCCTCCAGCGTGATGCCCTTGTCCATGATCTCCTTCGCGACGGAAACGTCGTTTACGTAACGGATGTGCCAGGGCTCATAGCTGTAGCCGGTGATATCCTCCTTGCCCTCCAGATAGCGCAGGATGAAGCCGTGGTCGGCCAGCTTCGCGTGGATCCTGGCCCAGATCTCCGGGTACTGCACCATATCCTCGTTCAGATACACGTCCTCGCCGTCGATGTTGAGATAGAGGTCCAAAGCCAGGCCCGTGTGGTGCTCGGAATAGCCGGGGACGGCCACGTAGCGCTTCACATAGTCCTCGCCGTATTTCTCGGTAAAGCGGACCACGATATCCTGCTGGGCCGCGATGCTGCGGCGGGCGGAATCCAGGTCGATATAGACCCCGTCCTTCGCCAGATCGTTTTTGAGCTCCAGATAGGCGTAGTAGGCGGCGCGTTCCACCTCGATGTCGTCGCCCAGGGAGTTGGACGTATTCACCACGTCCAGCGCCTCTTCCCAGCCCTCGGGCAGGGGGTACTCCTTATTGACAAGGGCCAGATAGTCGATCTCGGCCGCGGCCTGTTGATCCGGGTTCTTCTTCGTGACGCCCTCGCCGTAGATGGTGGTCCAGTCGTCCTTCATGGAGACGGGTACCCAATCATACTGCTCGCACAGGGCATACATCTTGTCCGCCTTTTCGGTGCTGCCGTTTTCCCGCGCCAGATCGTCGCAGCAGAGCATAAAGGCCAGGCTCTTATAAGGATTGCTCGAGGTCACATATTCGGCCATACTGGCGTCGCCGGTGCTGTTGCCGAAGGAGAGGACCGGCTGCACGCCGATCTCCTGGGCAATGACGGAAACCTTGTTCATCTTCAGGTTCTTGATCAGGAACTCGCCGCCCAGGACCAGTTGGTCGTTCTCGTCGAACACGTACTGCAGTCCGTCGGTGTCGCCCTGATTCGTGGAAACCAGCGTTTCGTCCGAGCCGATGATCTGCCCCATGGGAATGTCCAGAGGAGAATCGTACACGATGCCGCGGACAATAAAGCGATCCGTACCGCTGACGATATAGACCGTGAAGTCGTTGGCCTGCAGGTATTCCACCACCTGGAGCATGGGCTTGTACCAGCCCTCGCCCCGGAGCATTCCGTCGTAGCTGGGCATGGGGAGCTTCTTGAACTCCTGAATGTAGGCGTTGAACTCGTCCGGGGTCATACCGGCAAAGCTGGAAGCGATGCACTGGCCGTGATCCACCTCCAGGCCGGTGAAGGAGATGCCGTTCAGATTCTGATCCAGGATCTTATAGGCGGTCTCCCGCTCAAAGGCCGTGGCCTTGTCCTTGTAGTCCGGGTCTTCCAGCACACGGTGGACCAGCAGGGTGTAGTCAAAATAGTTGGGATCGGTCTCGCAGAACAGGGTGCCGTCCAGATCAAACACGGCGATGCGGTGATCCACCGGGATGAAATCGGAGCCGGCTTCGTCGGTGATCGCCTCCATGTAGGAGATCAGGGTGGTTTTTGCTTCGGCGTTTTCCGTCCACAGGGACAGCGGGTTGGAATCGACGGCGGGCTCCTGCGGCGATGGGTTCTTTTTCAGGCTTACGCCCGCGGCCCACAGGGCGCTGACGACCAGGCACAGGCAGATGGCGATAATGGCGACGGTGCGCCAGATAGCGGATACTTTTTTCTTAGTCATGGTTTTCCCTCCTGTTTTTTACTGATCAACGTGGTAAATGTGTCATAGTTTCTATGCTTCACCGCGGTACAGGCTCCCTGTCAATGCAGGGCAAGTCCCTGCGGGACCTCGGGCTGCTGCTTTTCCGCGTCCTGGGCGGGATTTTTGTGGAAAGCATCCGCATTGACGGCGGGCGCTTCGCCCTTTTCGTAACGCCGCTTGTAATCATCCCGCTCCGCGAAGCTGCGGAACTCCGTCAGACGGCTGCGTTCGGTGCGCTCTTCCTCGGTCAAAGGCTTGTCCCGGATCTCCAGGTACAATCAGGGTACAATCAGGGGACGGTTCTCTGATTGACTGTTAAATAATAGCACTACCGTCGTTGTCAATCAGAGAACCGTCCCCCGATTGAATTTGCTTTCGTCAAAACGCCGAAAGTTTTCCACACTCATCGTTCGTTTGCCCCTTGAGATGCGCTGATTTTTCTCCGTTTTGCACAATTCGTCGCTTGTCAACCGGGGCTACTGAATAAATACCAATCACCATATTTTAAAACGGTAATTCACTACCGTCTTCTTCAAATGGATTGCAGAATACTTCTTTTTTCTGATAATGCTTATTAAATCCAGCTGCTATAGCTGTATAAAACTGTCGCAGATAACTTGGTTTCTCCTTTATCTTATTATAGATTTCAATAGCGTCTTCTATTGAGGAGATTGAAATATTTGCTGAACCATCTGTAAAACGTCCGTCTAAATCAAATACTAACGACGCTGCAAGTTCTTTTTCAAAAAAATGATTATGATATACTTCCTCTAATCTATTGAATATTTCTTCGATGTATTCCGAATCAACTTGTTCTGTAACTTTAAAAGTTTCAACATCATACTCATCGCCATAATCACTATACTCTGTTGTATAACATAAATTTGTAATTACATTTTCTATTTCGTCCCTCATTTTTTCTAAATTGAATTCAGGTTTCTTTTGGGGAGGTGTCGGTGGTTCCTCAACAAGCTCAGGCTTAAGAAGCTCACGATAATAAGAATTAGGATGTATCGAAAGAGATTTACCTGTTCTTTCAGAAAACTCAGCACATAGATTGGCTTCGTTTTTTGTAAAACCTCCATCGTCTGTGATCAGCAAAACTTCAGATTCACCTTTTTCTTGAAAATACGAGATAATCGACTCCCATATTAATGCATCTTTAAAGCCTTTATCACTTGCCTTATCATCAGTAAGGAAAGGGGCCATTTTTCGGTTTGCTCTTGTGAAAACTGCTAAGAGCATTTCCCTACTTTGCGGAAACGGAATTATCTGGTCTCCAAAAGTTGCTTTATATCTTCTCCATACGGCTTGGGTCAGTTTGTCTTCTTGTTCTTCATATGTTGTTTTTAATGTTACTGTTGCTATTCTATTAAGCCGCGCCTGTTCTTTTTCTGCTTCTTCAAACAGCGTTTTTATTTCACGACATTGTTGGGCAATTCGTTCAATTATTGAAACCTCTGTAACATAAACAGTAAATCGGTCTGACAAGTTTTCTATTACTTCATTAAGCGCTTTTGTTTGTATTATGAAATTGGTATCAAAAACAAACGCTTTCTTGTCCAACATCGTTCTACCTCCATTTACAGCATTGTTCATTTTTCCTCTTCCAAGTTATCGTTACTTTTAGTCTATATACTCATTCTGCGTCGTCTGCTCCTCAACAATCGAATACTTGAAGAAATTGAACTTTTCTTTGTTTTCCTGATAGTAACCTTTAGCACAAGCAGTCAGAATCAAGCAAAGGCGTCTAATGCTGACCGTATAGCTACGATACTTATTACCATCGCGCGAAAAAGGCACACCATATGAAACAGTTGCTGTATCACCATACGAATCAAAATGATTCTTCTTTTCCGATAATAATATAAAATGGTCGATCTTACAGCATTCTTCTTTTATTTTCCTTTTTTCGATATTGGGTGTTCCTTGATGCAGATAGCAACAGCGAAGATTAAATACTACTTCACCGCTTAAATAAGGCATATCTTCTAGGCCTTCTGGTATCAGTCCGTTAACCATTGGTCTTTCGGTTATACCAACATGCTTGTCATACCAATCAATATACCGTTTCCCAACAGCTGCCTTAGGGTATTCTGCTTTCCCACAAATATCTGGCAAAGTCAGTGCTAGGGACAAGGCAGAGAACAGGCAATCATTATCAAGCGCATTTCTGATATCATCAATTAGTCGTAACAACATATTTCACACCTCCAGCTTTCCGCTCATAAGACGAGGTAGCAACAAGTCTCTCTGTTTTATAAGATTGCGCTCTTTCTCTGTTTCTATCTGTATTAGCTTGATTAAGGGTAGAACCTGTTCAACAAACCGTTTTTGTAAATATATCGGTGCAACCAGCACTTTTTTTGCCATAAACTCCGTCCAGTGTCTTTTGTATTCGGTAGTTTCAATAATACCTCTTGTTAAAAAATACAAATATGTAGTAAGCACACTGTCTTTCGCAACAAAAGGCACGACATTTTCAGACAGAGAAAAAGGACAAATCATCAACTGATACTTGCAAGAGTGGTCGCCAAAAATTGCTATTGGCTCATCTGCTGATGCAACATGCGAAGGTTCATCATTGTGGAAACCAACATATTACAATCAGGGGACGGTTCTCTGATTGACTGTTAAATAATAGCACTACCGTCGTTGTTGTCAATCAGAGAACCGTCCCCCGATTGAATCAATCAGAGAACCGTCCCCCGATTGAATTTCCGTTTTTTCAGAACGGCTCAGTTTTGGGACGTAGGGCCGGCCTGAACGGGCGCTCCTTGAATGGGCTCCGGGCCGTGCTTCTGTTGGAGGCTTTGCGGGGCGGCCAGGGGCTGGTTTTCTATGGAAGCGGGCTGCTGGGGGATGGGCTCCGTGACCTTCTGCGCCATCTCCATAAGGAACTGGTTCCTGCTGTCCTCAAAGTTGAGCGCGTTTATCGCTTTATTGTAAGCGGCTCCGTCTGCCAGCTTACTCTCCTTCTCCCGCATGAAGGCCTGGAAGCGCTGGTCCTTCCGGATCGCCGCTGCGTACTTGTCGATCTCCTCTTGGGTGGGCTCCCTGCCCTCGTTCATCCGGCGCAGGGTGGCGTCGGCAGCGACGGCGGCGCAGCGCTTTTCGTATTTCAGCGCAGCCTCATTCTTTTCAAATTCCATGCCCCCTGACGAGGACCCGTCCAGCGCCGCGGCATCATGCAGTTTCCTGATCTGCTGCACTGTCTTTCCTGCCGTGAGCCGCCGGATGGTCTCCTGGAAATCGGGATCCTTCATAATTTCCTCGGCCTTCGCCTGGAGCGCGGGGTTCCGGGAGGCGTAGTTCTGCATCGCATGATTGATTTGCAGCGCTTCGGCGGCCTTGTCCAAAGCGAAGCCCTTGGCACAGTCCAGCTTGGCCTGCTTCAGCCTGGGCTCCGCCATGGCACGGTCGTAGGCTTCCAGCCGTTGGGCGGCCATGTTCCTGGCAGCCTGCTTGAATACGCCGCTGTGCTCCACGGCCTGGTCGGCCAGGGTCTCCAGCTCGGCGGGGTTCTCGAAGCGATGCAGGCGCTTATTCAGGATGGAATCCACGCCCCTTCTGAAGGCCTCGGGACGGAAGGCCGCCGTCTGGTGCTCGGCGGGGATCTTCGCGTCCACGAAGGACTTGGCGTAGAGCATCTTCGCCATGACGGTCTTGCCCTCCGTGCCGTAGAGCCACTTGGGATTTCCGCGCTTGAGCATCAGCTCCATCCGCGCGTCCTCATAGGCCTTCTGGGCCGGAGAACGCAGGCCCAGATCGTCCTGCAGCTTGGCCAGCTTCCTGAAGTTCGCCATGCCCTCCTCGAAGCGCCGACGACCGCTCTCGTAGTGGAAGGAGCTTTTCGAGCCGTTCTTGGTCTTGAGCCGGACGTACTCGAAAGCGTCCTGCTTGGCCTTCTCCAGATCCTTGCAGAAATCGGATCCGTACAGCTTTTCCAGCTTCATGGGATTGCCGCCGGTCAGAAGCTCCTTGACTTTTTGGATCTTCGCCAGGCTCTTCTTCATGGTTTTGTACTCTTCAGAGTCCGTCTTGACGAGCTGGTCGTCCTTCCCGGTCTGCAGGAAATCATAGGCCATGGGATCGTCCATGAGGGCGGCGCCCATCTTCAGGATCGCCTTGACGTCCTGATTCCTGGCCAGCTTCCAGGTGTTCTTCAAGCTCTCCCGGAAGGCCTGGAACTCCTGGCTGCTTTCGCCCTTGGCGGCGGCGTTTTTGGCCAGACGGTTCTGGGCGGAGAAGGCGTGGAGCAGGTACTGATCCGGGACGAACTGATTATTGTAGGAGCCGCTGATCAGCTCCTCCCGGGCGGCGTCCGCCAGAACCTTCTGGTTGCGGTCGGCCAGCTCCACCCAGTTGTAGGCGGCGTCGCCGGAGGCATAGGCGTTGGCGGCGTCCATCTCGTCCTGCCAGGAATAGCGGATCTGCTCCGGCTTCGCGTTTTTCAGGCTGAGGCCGGGCTCCAGAACCTGATCCGGCTTGTCGAAGCTGTCAATCATCTCTTCCAGGTTCAGGGCGTTCTCCCCGGCCTCGGGACGAATGGCGGCGTTTTGGTAGAGCGTGCCCCGCATCCCGGCGTATCTTTCCGCTTCGTCGGTGCAGACCTTGCTCATGGTCTCGTAGCGCCGGATCTCCTTCTGGATCTCCAGATTGGCTTCGCGCAGGCCGAGATGGAAGGCGGCTAAGAACTCCGCGCTTCGTTTGGGATCCTTTTCCATGCCCGCGATGCCGCTCAAGGCGCGGGTCATGGCGGCGTCGAGGCCCACCCAGGCGGTCATGAGCGCCGTATCCGCGGTGCCGACGGTGTATCTCCCCTTCATGCCGTTCTGTAGGACCGCGCCGATGCTTCCCTGCCGGGAGTTCAGCCCGCCGGCGGCAATGAGCTGTTTGCCGAGGGTCTTGGCGGTTTTGGCGGGATCCTTACAGAGTTCCTCGAGGGTCAGCCCCGCGCTCTTCAAGGTCGCGTAGCCGATGTAGAGGCTGTTCAGCTTTTTCTGGTTCGTCGTGTCCAGGGCGAACTTCTCCGGCATGTCCCCCGTGCTGGCGCGGGTGGACTCCACGTTGGGGGAGAAGATGGGCGCCGGATTGAGCTTATCGGATTTCAGGATCTCAATGGCCTTGTCCGTGGAGGCCTCCGCCTGCTCGTAGGCCTCCTGGGCCTGACGGACCTCCTCCAGGTCGCCGCGCTTCACGGCGGCGATCAGCATCTGCTTGGCGTGGGCCACAGGCCGGAAGGCGTAATACTTGTAGCCTTCCTCGTTCGGGTAATACATGTCGTCCGGCTTCTCGGGCTTATGGAGGGGGAAGATCTGGCCGCTCAGGGGGGCGCCTGAAACCCGCTCGAAGTGCAGCTCGTCCAGGCGCTGGCTCAGCTCCCGGACAGCCTGGCGGGTATCCTCGGACAGACCGACCTTGGGGTCCGCGCTCAGCTTGTCGAGCGCCTGCGCCTGTTCCGCCGGCATGGGGTTCGGATACTGGTCCTCACTCAGTAGGCTGAAATCCGGGGCGCCGCCTCCGCCGACGGCGGGCTTCACCAGGTCCTTGAACTGACCGTCCCCGAGCGTCTGCAGGCCCTGGACCTGACGCACGTTCACGCGCCGACCGACGATATTGTCGTAGTTTTCGTAACCGGGCACGTTGGCGTTTGACCGGGGACCGTCAAAAGCATTCAGGACCTCCGGCTTGACGTTCTGGAGCGTGGCGCTGACCTTCTGGAGCAGCTTTTCGTTCTCCGCGTTCTTCGCCGCGTCGGCAGTGTGGGTGAATTTGTCCCGCAGAGCCTGGATCTCGGTTTCGTAGGGGCTGTAGACCTTGGACTCCTTGTAATCGGGGCTCATGGGATGGGGCTGGATGGGCGTGTTGATGATCTCGTTGACCTTCTCGGGCCCCAGAGCTTCGGCGTAGACGTCCATCATCTGCTCGATCGTGCTGCCGAAGAACGCCGCGTTCATGTGGACTTCTGTATCATTCGAGCGAATCCGCTGGATGAAGGTGTCCTCCGTGCACCGCTCGTCGCCCGAGGGTCCCTTGATTTTCCGGAAGACCGCCTTGAGCTGGTCGTCCGTCAGGGTCTTCAGAGCGGTATGGATGTTTCTATGGATCTGATTCTTATGGTCGTTCGCGATGGTGTAATTTGTGATATAGTCCTCGATGTCCTGATCGCTGACCTTTTCCACGTCAAGGTAATTGGGCTTCGGTGCGTCCAGAACCGTTTGGAAGATCGCCTTCTGCTGGAGATAGTATTCCTTCAGGGTCATAATTTGCGCCTCCTTTTTTTGTCGTCTGGCCATATTATATCATACCGGGCGTACAAAAGCATTACAATTCTGCTTTCGCTGAAAAATTCTTTTAAAATCCCCGGTCTTTGTAATAATTTTGTACGAGGTGTCTGCTAAAATAGCTGCAGAAACAGCAAAACGATATAATTCATACGATTGCAGAACAAAAGGAGGAAACAGTATGCCCCTTACCTTAAACCAACTCAAAGCGAAGATGCGCCAGAACCCGGAGAAGTTCCGGGAGGATCAACAGAAATTGATGGACTTCTCCAAAACGCTCTACAAGGGCGCGTTGCAAAACGAAAGAATTGCAGCGCGCCCTCTTTCTATGCGGTTTGGTGTCGTCATGGCAGCAAAAAGCGCCTGGACTGTGGAAAAACTCACGGTTCAGGCGCACATAAATTGGCGTTGTCTTGTTTTCGCAACGCCGGGTGTGGATATTATTCTTTTTTTGCTTATGCCGAGTCCAAAACAGACAGCGGAGGAACGGGACTTCCAGAAGTTCCGCGAGACAAACAAGACTGCCGACGAGCTGCTGAAGACCCTGTATCCGACCTTTGATATTAAAGCCTATCCGACAGGTACGAGTCCCTGCACTTATGCGATTGAACCGCCGTGTACCGAACGGTACGCACGGTGGTGTGGGAGGTCGCTCACTCAACGAATGGGTGAGCTCCTACCCGATTGTCTCGCGGAAGATGCAAATCACATTATGCTGGCCAGAGAATCATTCCGATTGACGGCGTTCTGCCCGGCAACGTTTTCCGGAACCCTTTCCTGCTCAGGACCCTGCTTCTGCGGGGCGGGGATCTCCTCCTCTTTGAGGCCTTCGCGCAGCGCGAGCTTTTTCAGCTCGGGGTCGCGGTTCAGCATGTTGGACATCCGGACGTTCATCTCGTTCAGGCATTCCTTCTCCACGCCCTGCTTGTGCGCAAGCTCCCCGTTGATCTTCTGGATCCCGAGGGTCAGCAGCTTGGCCAGGGGGACCTTGTCGGTTGGGACGCCCTGCCCGCCGTAGGCCTTGAAGGCGATCTCGGCAACCTGTCTGCCCTCGTCGATCGCCGGGCGGTTCTGGCTGAGGACCGTGTCCGTCAGCTTGAAGCCGCTGTGTCTGGAGGAAAGAGAGGAGGCCAGAACAACGGCGCTGTAGTCCTTGGGGTTGAGGCTGCAGTTGACGCCCTCCGGGGCGCCCACCGGCGCGAAGGGAAGTCCCGCCTCTTCCTGCTTTTTGGGGTAAGCGCAGAGATCGTCCAGATACCTGATGTTGGCAGCGCCGACGTAGGACATTTTGGTGGCGTTTTCCAGACCCTTGTTGTGGTCGATGACCGCGTCGTCCTTGCCCTTCCGCTCAGCGTTCTTCATCTTGTTCGCGTAGTACACATCGCTGACCTTCTCCGAGGCGCCGCGCTTCTTGTTGATCCGGTCGATGAGCTCCCGGAAAGCTTCCGGCTTGAGCTCCTTTTTGAGCATGGCCATGGCGAGGTCGAAGCGCAGCTGGGCGTTGGGATGGGAGCGCAGGGACTCCTTGCCCTTGACGTAGTCCGCGCAAGCCTTGATGAAGGCCTTCCGGTAATCGTTGACCTTGCCGCCCTCCTTGCTGTGCAGGGCGTCGCGGTAGTTTTTCAGAGAGTCCAGGAATTTGGTATAGGTCGCAGAGTCCTTGCTGTGGTACTTCCAGGTGGATTTCATGTCCTTGAGCTGGCCCAGCACGCCGCTGGCCAGATAGGCGCGCTCATCGTAGGCCTTGGGGTTGTCAGCGTAGACCGCCTCGGAGTAGCCGTACTGGTAGCGCATATTCAGGGGCTTGCCGCTGCGGATCGCCTCATCTGAGAGCTTGTAGTTTTGGATCACGTTTTCGCGTTTGATCTGATCGAAGGCTGCCTCGTGATCCACGTTGTTCTTCTTCAGGTTGGCGAGGATCTTTTCCTTGCCCTTTTCCATCATCGCCTCGAGCCGCCTGCCGTTGCGAAGCTCCTTCTTGTCCGACTCCTGCAGGCCCTTTTCATAGGCCGCCGCGCCTTCATCCAGCCAGTGCTTCTTCACGTGGGAGACGTAGAGATCCATCATCTTATCGATGACCGCTTCCTTCACAGCCGCGTTGTAGTCCGCTTCCGCCTGTTTCCACTTGGCCTCCGCCTTATCGACGGTTTCTTTCTTGCTCTGATAGTCCGGATGATTCTGATCGAATTTTGCCAGTTCCTCTTTCAGCTTTTCCGCGTTGCGTTTCTCCCGATCCTTGGCCTGTTCCCGTTTTTGCACAACATACGGCTTATTGTCTATCATGTCTCTGGCTGCTGCGGCATAGTAATCGTCCTCAGGCTTCATGTGGGTGCCTTTGAGGAATTTCTCCCGTGTCGCGGGATCCATTTTCACAAAATCCATATAATCCCCGGCGGTCAGTACCGGGTCCTCCGGGGGCTGGAGCCGCTGCATCAGCTTCTGCCGAAGCAGCTCATTCATGAGATCCTTATACGACTTGCCCTCCGGCGCGCCGGGGCCGACCGATCCGGGAACGACGAGATCCTGCATCCCGGAGAGGATGTCGTCTTTTGTGGAACGGAATACCTGATGCGGCATGCTCTCGCTCTGCATCGTCATCATATCGCCCAGCTGCTCCGTCAGGTTCCGGCCGCCGACCATCTCGTAGTTGTTCTGATCCACGGGGCCGTGGGCAGCCATGATCTCCCGGGCCTTCTTCTGATAGATCTCGTTCTCCCTGCCGATCTGATGGGACGACCAGGCGTTGGTCATGCCGACCAGGAAGTACAGGTCCCGCATGGATTCGAGGGAGGGGGGATCGACGATCGAGTGGATGGCGTTCTCGACGAACTTCTTCTGTTGGTTGGCCTCATCCACCTTATCCAGGTCGTAGGAGGCGATCCCGAGATTGAATCTGTCTTCCGGGGTTAAAACGCCGGTCGAGTCGGCGGTGGCGCGGATGCCGTAATAGGCTGCCAGCATAAGCTTGTCCAGCTTGCCCTTCTGAGCGGCCAGGGTCTTATCCGACAGCTTGAGGTCTACCTTCATGTTGTCCTTGTAGTTTTGATCCAGCACCTGGGTCTGCTGTTCCTGTGAGAGGCTGCGGAACTCCTCCACTGTCATGTTGTTCCTGGGGTTGGGCATAATCCTTCACCTTTCTTCCTGTAAATTGTTCGTTTTATGAGACGCTCTGTGAATGCTTTGTCAGCTGAGAAGTCAGCAATGAGCTTCGGCTCAGGTGCTGACTGCGGGTCCGCCCTGCCTGGCCGTCCGGTACACGACGGCCGGGCCTGCTTCTGAAGCTCCTGCAATAAGTCCTGAAGGGCGGGATCCGGCATGACGATTACCTCGTTTTTTTATTGATCGTTTTGAGGTTTATCTGGGATCAGTATAGCATACGGCGCATACAAAATCATTACAAAAAGTCTGCTCCGACGAAAAAATATGGCGGGAAAGGAGATTTTTTGAAATTTTTTAGTGGTATCGGCCAAAAGATTATGGTATAATCACTCATGATCTGCGTTCCCAGGCGGGCGGCGTCGGGAAACCTGGGCCTGATATATTGCGACTGGAGTAGTTTTTATGGATAAAAAACGAATCAGATCTCTGCGCGGCAAGATTTCTCTGACCATGATCGCCGTGGTGGGGCTGACCCTGCTCTGCGTCGGAACCCTGTTTTTGTTCAGCTCCGACCAGATCACAACGACCCTGACAGAATCGAATCAGCAGATGTCCCTGACCTCCCGCTCCCGCTCCTCCACCTCCATGACCGAGCTGACCAAGACCCGCCTCCAGGAGCTGGCGATCGGGAAGGCCGAGCTGGCCGACCGGATGTTCTACGAGTTTGAGGAGGCCGTCCGCAACGCCGCCGTGGCCGCGGAGCTCCTCTACGCTGACGCGGACGCCTATCCGCCCCGGGACGTTCCCCTGCCCCGAATGGAGAACGACGGGAAGCTGGCCGTCCAGGTCCTCTTCGCCACCGGGGTCGATCCTCAGGACGAGGCCATCCAGCGGGAGGTCCGCCTGCTTGGCAATTTCCAGGAGGCCCTTTACGCCATCAACAGCAACAATCCGAGCATCGTCTCCAACTATATCGCCACCGAGAGCGGGATCATGTTCCAGGCCGACTACATCTCCGCCAGAAAGTTCGACGAAGCCGGGAACATTATGCCCCTGGACGCCAAGGAGCGGCCCTGGTATCAGGGGGCGGCGGAGACCGGCGAGCTCTTCCTGACAGAGGTGGTGGAGGACCTGCACACCAAGCGGCCTACCGTCATGTGCGGCGTCCCCATCTACAGTGACGGCGTGCTCAAAGGCGTGGCCGGCGCCGGTATGTATCTGGACAACGTGGAAGCCCTGGTGGAGGACATGGACCTGGGCGAGTCCGGGCAGGCCTGCATCGTCAATCAGGTCGGCCAGGTCCTTTTTGCCAGCGACCAGGACGACATGCGCACACCCTTCTATCCCGGACGGGACCTGCACAGCAGGGTAGATGAAGCCCTGAACACCCTGGCGATGATGGCGGAGAACCACGAAAGCGGCGTCATGCTGCTGGAGCTGAACGGCATTTCCAAGTATGTCGCCTGCTCCCCGATGACGACGACGGGCTGGTCCGTTTTCGTCATTCTCTCCCAGGAGGAGGTAGACGCCCCCACGGTCCAGCTCCAGAAAGACCTCGACCGGATCTCCGAGGAGGCCGCCGCCGAGGCCGCCCGGCACGTCAAAACGACCACGATCCTGCTGCCGGTCCTGCTGGCGGTCGCTCTGCTCGCCGCCCTGATCGTGTCCCTCCTGCTCTCCCGGCGGATCGTGAACCCCATTGTCACCCTGACGGAGAAGGTCCGGCAGGTGGAGGGCGACAACCTGGACTTCCACTGGGAGCTGGAGACCGGGGACGAGACCCAGACCCTGGCCAACTCCTTTGAGTCCCTGACCGAGCGCATGAAGACCCATATCAACGACATCCAGACCATCACCGCGGAGAAGGAGCGGATCGGGACGGAGCTGGCCCTGGCGTCCCGCATCCAGGCCGACATGCTGCCCAGTATTTTCCCCGCCTTCCCGTACCGGGGAGACTTCGATATCTACGCTTCCATGGACCCCGCCAAGGAGGTGGGCGGAGACTTCTACGATTTCTTCCTGATCGACGACGATCATCTGGCTCTGGTCATCGCGGACGTCTCCGACAAGGGCATTCCCGCGGCTCTGTTTATGATGGTCTCCAAGATCCTGATCAAGAATCATGTCATGAACGGCCTGTCTCCCGCGAAGGTCCTGGAAAAGGTCAACGAGCAGATCTGCGCCAACAACCGGGAGGACATGTTCGTCACCGTCTGGCTGGGCATTCTCGACCTGAAGACCGGGAAGCTGACCGCTGCCAACGCGGGCCACGAATACCCGGTCCTGAAGCAGGCGGACGGACACTTTGAGCTGATCAAGGACGTCCACGGCCTGGTGGTGGGCGGCTTCCCCGACGTGCGCTACAAGGAGTACGAATGGCAGCTCTCTCCCGGCGCGAAGGTCTTCGTCTACACCGACGGCGTCCCAGAGGCCGGCGTCAGCCGCGGCGACGCCTTCGGCACGGAGCGCATGCTGCAGGTTCTGCGGGAGACCGAGGATAGCTCGCCCCGGGAGATCCTGCGGGCGGTGGATCAGGCCGTGGCCGCCTTCGTGGAGGACGCGCCCCAATTTGACGACCTCACCATGCTCTGCGTGCAGTACTACGGCCAATCGTGAGCAGACAAAAAAACGCCGTGCGGCAAGTCCAAACAGAATGGACTTGCCGCACGGTGTTTTTCGCGGCCCTGCGAAGGATCAATCCCCGAAGGCGGCGCGGAAACAGTCCCCGGATTGATCGTTCTGTTTTCAGTATAGCAGGCGGCGCATACAAAATCATTACAAAAAACGCGTCGGATGAAAGATTTTTCGTGTATTTTCATCGGGCGTATTGTATAATAAATGAAAATACAGACCCGACAGAGAGAAAGGGGCGTGCGTGCGATGCAGCTTAGTCTGTTGAACCTGTCTGTCAGTACGGCGGCGCTCATGCTGTGCCTTCTGAGCATGGTGCAGGTTTTGGCCCTGGGGAAGCTGGAGCCCCGGGTGCGGCACTATTTTCTGATCTATTACATCTGCCTGTTCTTCTTCGTGGGGGGCAACCTGGCCGGGCAGCTCCTGCGGGGTCAGCCGGGCGCCGCAGCCCGGACGGGCCTGATCCTGGCCAACTACTGTGAGTTCCTGTTCTCCGGCGTCCTGGCCTATATCGGAGCCCGGTATCTCCTGTCTCTGACGGACCCGGAGCGCCGCCTGCGCTGGGTGCGGATCGGCTTCGCCGCGCTGCTGCTGCTCCACATTGTTCTGGTGGACGTCTCCCAGTTCACCGGGCTGCTCTACAGCATCGACAGTCAGAACCTCTATCAGCGGGCCGAGCTCTATCCTCTGGCGCTGGCGGCCCCCGCCGGGATTCTGCTGGGCAGTACGGCACTGCTCGTCTGCTTCCGGAACCGGCTCTCCCGGCAGGAGCGCATCGACTTTTGCTTCTACCTGCTGGTGCCCCTGGCGGCCATGGCGCTGCAGCTCTATTTCTACGGCCTGTATCTGATCGTGATGGCCGCCGTCATCTCCGTGCTGACCATGTTCATTTTTATTCTGGCGGACCAGACCAACCGGTACTTCCGGCAGGCACAGGAGGCGGAACGGCTGAAGGTCAGCCTGATGCTCAATCAGATCCAGCCCCACTTCCTCTACAACTCCCTGGGGACGATTCAGGCCCTCTGCCGCAGCCATCCGGAGAAGGCGGAGGAGGCCGTGGGAGAATTCGCCCAGTTCCTGCGGCACAATATCCGCTCTATCGAGACGGACCGGCCCATCCTGTTCCACCAGGAGCTGGTCCACACCCAGAACTATCTGGCTCTGCAGAAGCTCCGCTTCGGGGACGACCTGACCATCGTCTACGATCTGGAGTGCGAGACCTTCTCCCTGCCCACGCTGACCCTCCAGCCTCTGGTGGAAAACGCCGTCACCCACGGCATCCGGCAGACGGAGAGCGGCAGGGGCACCGTCGCCATCCGCACCCGGGAGATGGAGGACCACTATGAGGTCAGCGTCGTGGACGACGGCGTGGGCTTCGACTCCTCCGCGGCTGCAACCGGCAGCGGCTCTCACATCGCCCTGGAGAACATCCGCGACCGGCTGGCCCGGGTCAGCGGCGGAAGCCTGCGGATCGTCTCCGCCCCCGGCATGGGCACCACCGCCACGATCCTGATCCCCAAGGCCGTACCGGCAGAGAATCTGTAAACTGCGACAAGGGACAGGCAACTGCGTTTCCTGCCCCTTGTTTTTCCAGTTTTTTATATTTTTTCAAAAACCGAAGGATTTTGTAATGTTTTTGTATGCGCTGTCTGCTATACTGAATGCAACAGGAACCGTGTCATGCGCCGGATCCACCGGGATGGCGCTCTGACGTAAAATTATGAGAGGGTGTTGTTTATGCCGACAGGATTTTCTTTCAGAGAAGACAGTATGCTGAAGACTGTCGAATCGATCCAGAAAATGATCAAAAGCAAGGAATTCGATCAAGTGAGCGACAGAGGGAAGGGGGAGCTCTATGCCTCGCTCTTTGCGGCCCGTTCTGCCGTCAACGCCGAACGGAATAACAAAAAAACGCTCAAGCTCCCTGCATCCCTCGAAACCTTTCAAAGCAAGCGCGACGAGCTGATCCTGAGCCCCACCTTCCAAAGCTTTTTGCAAAATCAGGGCCATGCTGAGATGAAACGGATGCTCAGTGCCGGTCACGGCGGCGAAGCCGAGGATGCCTTCCAGAAATACGTCATGGAGTACGACAGGCTCCCCGCTGACGTGCCGGATCGCTATATGCCCACCGCCGAAGAGCGCATCGAACAGCAGCAGAATAAACTCACCGGCCTGGATCCCAGATCCGACAGGGCCGTTGAGATCTACGCGGAGATCTTCCGCTGCCGCCGGGCCGTGAACGCGGTGCGGAAAAAGGGCAATACGCTGAAGGTCAAAATCAAGGGCCGGAAGTATGCCGATACGGAGGATTTGGCCAAAAACAAGGTCTTCCGGGACTATATCAAGCAGTACGGCGGCGCCCTGCGCAGCGAAGCCCAGACCGGTCACGGCGGCGCGGCGGAGGACATGTTCAAGGACCATCTGCTGAAGCAGGACCACATTCCCGCGGGCGCCCCGAAGGATTACATGCCCACCGCGCAAGAGCGTCTGGAAATGCTGCAGACACGGATCAAGACCGGGGGCACCGGGGAGGAGCAGCGTCTTCGCTACACGGAGATCATGGCCACCCGGGATTCGGTAAAAGCCATCCGGGGCGACAAGAAGAGCCTGGCTCCCCAGATCCCGCCGGCTGAACTGGACAAGGCCTACGAAACCTGGAGCAAGTGCGAGAGCTTCCAGAACTTCCTCAAGGCCAAGCCGGAGGAAGCCCTGGCCGCGGCCACCGTCGGCCACGGCGGCAAGCTCCAGGACCTTTTCAAGGACTACGTCCTTCAACTCGACCACATTCCCGCGGACGTGCCCGCGGAATACATGCCACAGGCGGACGAGCGCCTGGAGGCCCTTAAGGAAAAATACAAGGCCGCAGATTACAATGGAAAGAGCGAGCAGGAAAAGCTGGCCCTGGCCGCCGAGCTTATGGCGACCAGAGAGGTGGTCCAGGCCGTCCGGGGAGATAAGTCCAGCCTGACAAAGCCCGTCGATCCCGCCAAGCTGAACGAGGCGGTGACGCGCTGGACCGGCTGCAAGGCCTTCCAGGATTTCGTGAAGGATGATCCGGCCCAGGTCCGCGACGGCGCCACAGCCGGTCACGGCGGTCTCCTGGGCGACAAGTTCAAGGAGTACGTTCTGAACCGGGATGTGGTGGAGGGCGACGTTCCCATCGACTTCATGCCCACCGCGGCGGCCCGCCTGGAGGTCCTGCAAAAGAAGCTCCGGGACGCCGAAGACCCGTCGCCGGAGAAGCAGCAGCAGCTCTATGCCGAGCTGATGGCCACCCGCGGCGCCGTGGAGGCCGTCCGCGGCAAGGCGAAATCCCTGAACAAGCCCGTTGATCCCGTCATCCTGGCCCAGGAACGGGAAAAGCTGACCAAGAGCGCCGCGTTCCAGAGCTTTATCCAGGACGATACTCTTTCCGCCGAGGTACGGACGGCCGCGCTGGATGGCCACGGCGGCGCCCTGGAGGATAAATTTAAGGAGTACGTTACAAGTCTGGACGCGCTTCCCGACGACTTATCCGAGCGCTGGATGCCCACCGCCTATGAACGGGTGGAGGCCCTGCAAAAAAAGATCAAGGCCGAGGGCTTCCCGGAGAAGGAAAACGCCGCGGACCTGTATTGTGAGCTTATGGCGACCCGCGAGGCCGTCAACGCCAAGCGCGGCAAGGCGGATTCTCTCAAGGTGCCCATCGACCCCGAACAGCTCAGCCAAGCCAAGGAGAAGTGGGCAAGCTGCGACTCCTTCCGGGAATTCGTCAACGACCCCGACAGCGGCGCCAGAGAGGCCGCGACAGCAGGCCACGGCGGTGCGCTGGCTGAGAAATTCAGGGAATACGTCAAGAACATGGAAGTCCTCCCGGAGGACCTGCCCGAGGACATGCTGCCCACCGCGCTGGAACGGAACGAAGCGCTGAAGGCCAAGCTTAAGACCATGGACCCGCTCTTCTCGGAGCCGGACGAATACGCATCTGTTTACGCCCAGATGCTGGCCTCCCGGGCCAGCGTCGGCGCGGAACGCGGCAAAAAGGAGACCCTCGAAAAGCGGCTCGACCCCAATGAGGTCAAGCGCATCGCCGACGCCCTGACAAATTCCGGCGCCTTCCAGGCTTTCCTGCGCGACAACAAGGACGCTGCCCGCCATCTCGCGGGCGAGGGCCACGGCGGCGCCCTGGAAGAGGGCTTCAAGCACTACGTCAACACCATGGTCCGTCTGCCCCAGGACGTACCGGCGGAATACATGCCCACTGCCGCCGTCCGGCTCGAGGGCTTGCAGGAGCAGATAAAAGGCGACAAGTTCAAGGGCGCAAGCCTTGATGCGAAGCTCACGCTGTACGCCGAGCTGCTGGGTGCCCGCAGGGCTGCCGGAGCCGTGCGCGGGAAGGCTGACAGTCTGAAGAACAGCCTGCCGGCGGCGGAAACGAAAAAGGCCGCGGACGAGCTGATCCAATCCAGCGCTTTCCGCGATTTCATTGAGAAAAATCCCGACGCCGCCCGGAAGGCCGCCCTTTCCGGCCACGGCGGCGCCTTGGAGGACGCCTTCAAGGACTACGTCAAAAACCTGGACAAGATCCCGGACGACGTACCAAAGGAATACATGCCCACCGCGCTGGAACGGACGGAGATCCTGCAAAAAAAGATCAAGTCCGCTTTCGGCAGCAAAAATATGTATGAGCAGAACGGGATCTACAAGGAGCTGGTCGCGACCCGTGCGGCGGTGGATTCGGTCCGCGGAGACAAAAAATCCCTGAATCAGGCCGTGGACGCCAAAAAGCTGGGAGAGATCCGGGGACAGCTCTATTCTCAGGGCACGGCGGATACCTTCTTCGACGAGGCGAACCGCAGGGTCCTGTATGATGCGGCCACCTCCGGCCACGGCGGCGCTCTGGACGACAAGCTGAAGGAGGACGCGCTCCGCCAGGCCGTCGCCGAAGGCGTTCTGCCCCCGACGCCGGAGCGCTTCCGGCCCACGGCGGCCCAGCTCCGGGAGGGGCTCAAAGAGAATCTTGCTTCCGAGCTGAAGGTGGAGAACAACCCCATCTTCGACGTGGAGAAGGAGACCGCGATGAAGAAGGTGGCCTCCGCGATGTATCTGACCAAGCTGGAAAAGCAGGCTCGGGACAGGGGGGAAGCTTCACCGACGCTGAACCCCGAGGACATGAAGCGGAACGTCGATACGCTCATGAAGTCCAAGGCCTTCCAAAAGATGTTCGACGGGGCCGAAGCCGCCAAACATACGGTTTCGCTGGCCGCCAAAAACCAGATGGCGGAAGCCTTCCAGGTCCTGGACAACAACAAGCGGATCCTGGAGCAGCAGCGCCAGCAGCAGCGGCAGCAACAGCAGCTTCAGCAGGAGGCTCCCCAGCGGCAAAGAGCCAATTCGATGCAGCAGGAGCGGAATCAGCCCGTCCGGAACGAAGCGCAAAACCGGGAGGAGCCCCAGCGGCAGAGAGCCAATTCCTTCCGGCAGGAGCGGGAGCAGCCCCAGCGCCAAGGCCCCGGTCTCCAGCCCTGAACTGACTTACGGAGCTTGAATCATGTTGATTTTTGTATTGGACGATGAAGCCCTGCTTCTGGAAACAGAGCTGCGCGTGATCCGGCAGGTACGGCCTGACGCGGAGATTCTTCCCTTCCAGCGGGCCCAGGAGGCCCTGGACTGGATCCAGACCCAGGGCAGAGAGCCGGACGTGGCCTTCTGCGACATACAGATGCCCGGCCTGACGGGGCTGGAGTTCGCGGTCCGGCTGCGGCAGCTCTCCCCGGTGACAAAGGTGATCTTCGTCACCGGTTACGATCAGTACGCCCTGGACGCCTTCCAGGTCCACGCCCACGGCTACGTGCTCAAGCCCCTTCGGACGGACCGGGTGGAGGAGGAACTGGCCTTCTGGTCCCAGCCCGTCTCCCCGGCCCCCGAGGCCGGAGCGCTTCCGGGCAGCAAGAAGCTCCGGGTCCGATGCTTCGGCTCCTTCGAGGTCTTTTGGCAGGGAGCGCCCCTGTCCTTTGACCGCCGCAGAACCAAGGAACTCCTGGCCTATCTCATCGACCGCGAGGGCGCCTTCTGTACGGCGGAGGAGATCTCCACCGCCCTGTGGGAGGAGGAATGGGACCTGAAGCTCACCAAGAATCGCATCCGCGTCCTGGTCAGCGACTTGAAGACCTGCCTGGACCGCTTCGGGCTGGGAGAGCTGCTGATCCGCCGCAGCGGTCTTCTTGCCGTCCGGCGAGACCTGCTGGACTGCGACTACTACCGGATGCTGGACGGCGACCCCGACGCCCTCAACAGCTTTGACGGCCAGTATATGCAGCAGTACCCTTGGGCCGAGCTGACCTCCGGTCGGCTCTATTTCCGCTACATCAACAGCAATTAAATTCTGTGGTCGGACAACGCCGTAGGGGCGCTTATCAAGCGCCCGCCGGTTTCCCACGACGCCGCAGCAGCGCTTACCAAGCGCCAGAAAAAGAAGAAATGAAGGACACGACATGAACCAAAACGTCTCATTGGTGGAAGCGCTCCAGGCCCTGGCGGCGGAGATGGCGAAGGCCTGCTCCGAGGCGGAGGCCGAGGCGGGGCTGAAGCGGCTCCGTCAGATTCGGACAGAGTTCCTGGGGCAGGAAAACGGCGACGGCGCGGTCAACGCGGCCCGCCGAAACGCAGAGTCCCTCATCGCCTGGCTGGAGACCCGGCTGGAGCAGCTGCGCCAGCAGCTGGCCCGCAAGCGCCGCGCCCAGGAGGGCGAGGTCTTAGAGCAGCTCGCCCGACAGCGGGAGGCGGAGGGCCCCTCCCTCCTGCCCACGGAGCTGGTGGAAGCTGTGGTCCACGTCACAGATGCCAGGGACCCGGAGGAAGTCACGTCCACCGCCCCCACCGCCGAGCCGACGAGGGCAGACGAGACGGCTGCAAAGAAGAAGCCCTCCGGCAGGGAACAAGAGAAAGCACCCGACAAGGCTCCAAAGCAGACGACGCGCGGGCAGACGACGCCGGAGCCGTCAGCGTCCGCAGAGGCGAAGCCCGCGCAGACGACGACCGCGCAGACGAAGCCCGCGCAGACGACGCCTGCGCCTGCGACGCCGAGACTTCCAAAGCCCGCGCTGTCGAAGCCCACGGCAGAGAAGCCGGAGTTTACGAAATACGAGCGGCTTGCCGCACACCTGGCGGCCTCTGTGGGAGAAAACTCCTATTTCTTCGAGAAGCTCCGAAAAACCGCCCGGCGGGATGGCCCGGTCCAAAAGGCTCCGGCGGATGAAAAGGCGGCGGAGACCCACTACCGGACCGTCCGCGATCTGGGCAAGCGGCTGGTAAATCTGGAGCTTCACGCCAAGGCCATTGCCAAGGCCAGGGAGCGGAAGGAGCCCGTCTCTCCCTTGGTGAAGACCGCAGCCCGGGAACTCAAAAATTTCATGCGGGACTTCAAGACCGCCAAGGAAAAGAACCCCGGGATGGCCGGGGAATACGACCGCCGCTTCGGCGGTTACGCGGAGCAGTTCTCCGCCATGAAGCCCGAGAAGGGCGGAGCCATCCTCGAGCTCTGCCGCACCGAGCGACGCCCACAGCAGCCAACGGCTGAAAAGGAGCTGGAACGCGAAGCAGACGTCCCCCAGCTCGTGTTGAAGCGCGACGATGATTGGCAGCAGTAAAACTATGATTCGGAGGAGCCCTTATGCCAAACGAAACCATGGAAAAACTGAGTCAGAAGCTTCGGGAAAAGGTAGGCGACAGCGCCGCCTATCAGGGCTTTTTGAACGCAATTCTGAACGCGGAGGAGCGGATCTCGCAGCTTCACGCACAGGATCGCTATGGCCGGGTCCGGAAAATGACACAGGAGGACGCTGACGGGCTCATGGGCCTCCTCAAGCAGGTCGGCCTGAAGGCCGAGGACGTCTACAGGGATGAGACGGACGCGGAAACCAGACAACTTGTGAAGAAGATCACTGCGCTTGCCGCCGGAACCCACAGGGCTATGCTGACCTATGAGCCGGATAAGGCCCCCAGGACCCTGCCCTCTCTTCTGCGCGAGGTCCGGACCCTGACCCTGGACACCCGGGGCATGCAGCTGAATCATCCCATCGGCAACAATCAGAACAAGCGTCAGCCCCTGACCTTCCTTGACAGCAGCGGCAGGGAGGTCACGGGCGTCTTCACCCCGAAGAAGGTGGCGGACAGCTGGGACTCTATCGCACGGGATCTGAAGGCCCTGGCCGACAGCAAAAAGACCCCTGCTGCCGCCAGGCCGTATTTCAGCAGCTTTATGGATCTGCTGGACACGGACAAGGGCGCCAGGGCGCTGGGCCTGCCGGAGAACGCAGACCGGAGCGAGAGGCTTTCCGCTCTGTCAAAACAGGTCCTCAGCGCCAGCAAAGAGACAAGGAACCGGGAGGTATGGAAACTGCTTTCGGCGCTGCATTCCACCCCGGAAAAGCCTGTAACGCCCGAGCAGATCCAACGGCAGATGGGCGCGGGCCTCACGCAGCAATTGACCCATGCCATGTTTGCATACGGAACCCAGATCCTGAACAACAATCGGATTGCAAAGATCCACGACGGCGCCAGAATGGACAGCAGAAACGCTGCCATGAGCGCTGTGGCTGAGCTGCTGAACGTACCGAAGCTCCTGGCGAAGTCCGTCCCCATGAAGATTATCGACAAGGACGGCAACGAGATCGAGGGAACCTTCATGATGGCCGCCAAGGGTGTGGATCCGGGCAATCTGAGCGCGGAGGACGCCAAATACGGGGAGAAGTCCCTGGAGGGAAATCCCGGCAAGGCGATGAAATCCCTGGCGGATCTGCAGGTGCTGGACTATATCTGCGGCAACACAGACCGCCACGGCAAAAACATGTGCTATCAATTTGACGACGAGGGCAATTTTGTCGGCGTGCAGGGCTTTGACAACGACACGGCCTTCGGGACCATCGACCCCAAAACGGGAGACTTTGTCTCCTTTTTCCCAATGCTCGAGAATATGAAAGGCATTTCTCAATCCATGTATGACCGGCTCTGTCAGGTCACGCCGGAGATGCTGAAATTCTCCCTGCGGGGCTTCGGACTGACGGAGCAGGAGCTGGACGCCGCCGCGAAGCGGATGCAGAACCTCAAGGAAGCGATTCGGAAGGGCATGGATTATTATGCCCGGCGGGAAGCGGACAGGAAGGCCGGCAAGCCCGTCGAGGGGGAGAGCAAAAACTTTGTCGGCTCCAATCTCCGGGTGATGAAGGACGAGGAATGGAACCGCGTGAGCTGGGATGAACTGAAAGCACACTATTCCTGCCAAAGATTGGTAAACGGAGAATGGAAGCAGTATGAAACGTCTGGCAACCACTTTACCAAAGCCCAGGCCGCCGTGAAGCTGATCCCGCTGCTATACAGGAAGCAGAGTAAACAATACGTCGAGTTAAGGAGCGAGGTCGCCATCGGCGCGGGCAACCGGGCCATCCCCACGGAGCAGGCAAAGGAGGCCGCCAGGGCCCGAAGGCTGGCCGAGCTGATGGAGGCCCGGACCACCCAGGGCCGCTCCAGTCCCCAATACGATGCCATGCAGGAGGCCGCGGAGCAATATGCCCTGTTCCAGATCCGGCTCAAAAACCGCATGGCGGAGGCCGCCAAGGATTCGGAGGACCCCGACGCCCCCTATGAGAGCGTGGTCAGGTCCGAGGACCTGGAGGAAATGCGGAGGCTGGCAAAGGAGCTCCGGGACAAGGCCGAAGCCTATCTGGAGCACAAGAGCGGCGGCCTCCACAGCAACTACGCCAACAAGCGCATCGAGGCCGCCAAGCTGGCCTATAAGCTGGGCGAGGACGGGGCGAAGCTTAAGCCCGAGGAGGCGGAGGCTTCCGAGCGCACCATGAAGGAGGCCCTGGAGGAGGTCAACCGCCGGGTCGGCGACAGGCTCGAAGCCTCTCAATGGTCGTCCGGCAAACAGACTCCCTTCCAGAAGACCGACTTCGACGCCGTTCCCAGAGAACCCGAGCCCCGTCCCCGCGTATAGCGCCGGCAATCTGCCGGCGGCGGCGCAGAGGAAACGCAGCCCATGCGCTGCCTTCGGGCAGGAGCATGGTCCACCGTATTCATAGAAAGTTGAGGGAAAGAATTTATGCCAAACAAAAGCGAACTTCTGGTTGCCTATGAGCAGTTCTACGAGCAGATGCGGCAAAATGAGCTGCTGCCCTACTTCCAGCCCTTTTTCAACGCCGTAAAGGCGGCGGACGACGCCATGTCGGCGCTGCACAGGCGGGATCGCTTCGGACGGATCCCCATACTGACCGGAGATAGGCGGGACGAGCTGGTCCGCCTCCACGAGGCCCTGGGCCGGGAGGCCGAGGCGCTGATCGCCGGGGACGCGGTGCCGGAGGAGCACAAGGACGCGGTGAAAAAGCTGGCCGCCCTGGGCTCCGCCAATGCCCGTCACCTGCGGAACTACGACCCCGCAGAGCCCCGCAGCCTTCCGGAGCTGCTGGAGGACGTGCGGACCCTGACCCTGGACACCCGCGGCGCGCAATTGAAGAAGAAGCTGGGAAGCGCCCAGAATTCCCGCCAGCCGCTGACCTTCCTGGATGACAAGGGCCGTGAGATCGTCGGGATTTTCACGCCCCGGAAGGACCACGCGATCTGGGACCGCTGGGATCGGCGCTTCCGTGAGCTTGCCGACAAAGCCAAAGTGATGTCTCCCCTCGGAAAGGATATCCTGGAAAACCTCATGACGCGTCTGGAAGGGCCAGAAGCCGCTCGTCTCCTGGGCATCCCCGAGGACGCGGACCGGGGGATGCGGATCGGCGCCTTCTACCGTCGTGTGAACCAACAGTACGGCGATGACTATACGCAGAATTTCTTCGATACCATCGCAGCGCTCAGCTCCACGCCCGAGCGGAAACTGACCGCAAGGGATGTCCAAAAGGCGCTTGGACCCAGCGCCAATTTCATCTCAAACACCATACTTGACGACGGGACGGCCATCCTTAACAACAACCTCGTCGCCAAGATCCATGACGGGGCCCGGATGGACAGCCGCAACGCCGCCATGAGCGCCGTGGCGGAGCTGCTCAACGTGCCGAAGCTCCTGGCGAAGTCTGTCCCCATGAAGATCATCGACAAGAACGGCAGGGAGATTGAGGGCACCTTTATGCAGGAGGCAGAGGGTGTGGACGTCTCCAATATCCGGGATGAGGACGGCGGCTACGGCAGCGAAGCCCTGAAGGATCTCGACGGCAGAGGCATGAAGAGCATTGCCGACCTCCAGGTCCTGGACTTCATCTGCGGCAACACCGACCGTCACGCCCAAAACGTTACCTACCAGTTCGACAAGCAGACCGGCAAGTTCATCGGCGTCCAGGGCTACGACAACGACACGGCTTTCGGGACCCTGATCCCGAAAAATGGGGATTTCGTGGCCCATCTCACCATGCCGGGAAACATGATGGCTGTGTCTCAGTCCATGTACGAGCGCTTGAAGCAGATCACTCCCGAGATGCTGAAGTTCACGCTCCGGGGCTACGGCCTCTCGGAAGCAGAGCTGGACGCTGCCGTCCAGCGGATGCAGATCGTCAAGGACACCGTGGAAAAGGACCTGGACTACTATGAGAAGCGGGATCAGGATCTCCGGGAAGGCAAGGCAGTGGAACAGCCGGGCAAATTCATTGTCGGAAAGCACTGCCGTCTGGTGCCGGATCAGGACTTCCGAAAGATGGACTGGAAGGAGCTGGGCCGGGTCGTGGAGGCAAATTGGTATCACGAGGGAAAACCGGTCAAGGAAAAGTTGGAAGGCAACTTCTTCACCCGCGCCTTCCAGACGGTCAAGAGCATCTACCGCATGTACCGGAAACAGACAGAAGAATACAAGTCTCTCAAGAGCGAGGTCGCCCTGGGCTCCGACAACCGGGCCAACCCCAAGGGCGCCGAAAGCGAGCTCGACAAGGCCCGGCAGTTGGAGACCGTGCTGAAGAATCGGACCAAGCGCTTCCACAGCTCCAAGGAGTATGAGGATATGCAGGAGGCCGTCAAAAACTATCGCGAATACCTGGAGGGCCTTCAGGGGCGCCTCGGCGCCGCCGCCAGGGACATGGAAATGATGGACGGGATACTCCTCCCGAAAGAGGACGCCATCCCGCGGATCATGGACTCCGTGATCACCCTGGAAGACCTCAACGAGATGCAGCGCCTCAGCAAGGCCATGAAGGACACTGCCCAGATCTATCTGGACAAGAAGGGCGACCGACAGTACGAGGACTATACCCAGAACCGGATCGAAGTGGCCCGGGTGGTGCGGGAGATGGGAGAGAAAGGCTCCAAGTTCTCTGAGTCGGAGATGAATACCATGGAGCGGAACCAGCACCGGGCCCAGGAGCAGATCAACCGCCGCTTCGGCGACGTCCTGGAGGACCAGGGCTGGACAGAGCCCCAAAAACAAAACGACCAACCCCAAAATCTGACGATTTGACCGGGCGATGCCCGAGAAAGGAGCGATACTATGGCACCTCCCAAGCTTCCCAAATTCCCGACCCTGGCCGAGCGCAGGAGCCTGATGGCCCAGCTGCTGGAGGCCGAACAGAACGGGACCGCGCCCACCAACAACGAGCACTACCGGGCCTACGCGGCAAGCCTGAAGGCCCTCAACGAGAAGATGGACGGCTATTCCGTCATCGACGAGGAATTCGGCCTCCCGCCCACCCTTGACGAGGCGGGCAAGCTGGACCTGATGAACGCCATGCGGGAGACCGCCCTCCTGGGCGAGACCTTCCTGGCCGACGTGACAAATAAGAACGGAAATCTCAACGCCGGCATTCCCAGCGTGGTCGGGAACCTCCAGGGCATGCTGGGCCGGGACTTCGGCCTGCTCCAGGAGTACGACCCGACGAAGACGCCCCTCTCCTTCCCGGAGCTCCAGCAGAACGCCCGGACCCGGATCGTGGACCTGCGGGGCAAGAAGCTCGGCGTCATGCGGAACAAGCTCTCCTTCCGCCTGCCCATGACCGTGGTGGACGAGCACGGCAACCGCCGTCCCGGCGTCTTCACCAAGGCCTCCTACGTGGATCTCAAGTCCAAGTTTAACGGGATGCTGACAAAAGCGGCCTCCTACTATGACTCCGATGAATTCAAAAGCTCCATCGTGCCCTACCGGCGGGCCCTGTTCAGGGATCAAAAAATCACAGGCTACGCCAGCGAGGACCAGATCCCCGACGACGCGGTCATCGCGAAGATGAAGGAGAAGGTCACCGGCATCCTGCCGAGATACAGGGACCAGATGATCCAAACCGGAACGAAGGTCAACGGAAAAGCCCCGGAGAACGCCTCCGACGAGGAGATGATCCTCTCCCTGATCATGAATTTTGAGCGCTTCACGTATCTGCGTGCCCGTGCTCATGCGAACGTAGATAAAACAAGACTGCTGCGGCGCTGGAATTTGACGCGGATGCGATCGCCAAGGCGGAGGCCAAGGCGGCGGAGGAGGCGCGGGAGCTTACCAAGCTCCAGCAGACCATGAATGCGGTGGAGCTTGACCTGGACACCCTGCCGGAGGAAGCCGCGGACGAATTGAAGGCAGGCTTTTCCGATCTCTACGAGGACCGGACCAACCTGGTCAACGTCCGGGATCTGGGCCTGCAGGAGGGCCAGCGCTTCGACCACCGCAACAGCGCCATGACCGCCGTGGCCACTCTGATGGGTATGAACCACATGGTCGCCAAGTCGGAGAACATGAAGTTCCTGGACGAGAACGGCGAGGAGGTGGAGGGCACCTTCATGGAGTTTGCCGACGGTCTGGACCTCCACGGGAAGAACGGCCTCAAGGAGTTCAACAAGGTCTCTGACGATCCCTTTGCCCCGCCCTGCGACGCACTGGAGCAGATCGCTGACCTCCAGGCCTTCGATTATCTCTGCGGCAACGCGGACCGCCACGGCGGCAACATGTCCTATTACGTGGACGAGAACGGCAAGTTCACGGGTATCAAGGCCTTCGACAACGATACCTCCTTCGGCGTCATCCCCATCGACAAGAAAAAAGGCCTCTTCCGTCAGGCCGGCCTCAACGACCTGAAGGTGATCACCGAGCCCATGGCGAAGAAGCTCGCGGCCATGACGCCCGAAATGCTGAAGTTCACCCTCCGGGGCCGCGGCCTGACCGAGGAGGAGATCCAGGCCGGCTGCCAGCGGCTCACGGAGCTCCAGGGGGCGATTCGGGAGGCCAAACAGGCCAAGACCATCGACGACGTGAAGGCCGCGGACCGGGAGCACAAGCTCTCCATCATGAAGCCGGAGGACCTGAAGAAGATCCACATCAACGAGCTTCCGGATACCAAATACGCCCTGTTCCACAACGTGCGCGTCCAGCTCCATAACCGGATGCAGGAAGCGAGAGAGGCCGGATATCAGTTTGTACACGGCGCCCTGGAGCAGGAAAAGAACAAAACGCCCAAGCTGACCGAGGTCAGCACTACGGAGCGGGTCTACGCAGCCGGCGGCATCGCCGACTCCATGAGCGCCATGGACCGGGCTCTGAAAAACGAGGTCACGGGCTTCCAGGTGGGCGGTCTGAGCCGCTTCCTCCACAGCTCCGGCAAGTGGCGCTCCATGATCTCCGCAGTCAAGGACGCCACCAAGGCCGCCAAGGCCATCAACAAGGCCATCGGCAAGGACAAGGAGTATCTGACCCGGGACGACCCGAAGGTACGGCAGCAGTTGGAAAAGGCTAACCGCGCCATGGAGAAGGTACGCAAGGCCAACGAAGAATACCTCGAGCGCAAGATGCGGGAAAAGCACGTCAACACCCCCGAGGAGCTGGTTGGCCGGGGCAAGCACGACTACGAGCAAAAGCGCATCGACTACGCCCTGAAGCTCCGCAAAAGCATCCAGGCCTACCGTGAGCTGCAAGATCCTCAGAACCAGAAGGCGCAGGAGAAGCAGGCCGCGGTCACGGAGTCTCTGGAATTCGCCAACAAGCGCCGCGCCCAGCAGGAGGCCCAGCCCCAGCCCCAGGCGCATCCGTAGCGCCGACGATCTGCCGATCCGCGCCAGCCACAGACCGGCTCCCCGAACAATTAACGAGCAAGCGCAGCCCCGAAATCACGCAGGGCTGCGCTTGCTCGTTTTATCCGTCTATCGCTCCGGCTTTTTCAGCACGGGCGGCTCAATGATTTTCTCCTCAATTTTTTTCTCTGTTTCAGCGGAAAGCTCTTTTTCCGGCGTCTTGATCTTTTGATATTCCTGCTCCAGGCTCTTGCCGCCGTCCCCCTTGGTAAGTCCCTGGTTGATCCGAGCCCGGAGGGAGGGGTCCTCCCGGTATCTGGCCGCCAGGGTCACGAAGGCGGGGCTGCTGCGGATTTCCTCGGTCTTGGCCTTGAAGGCGCCGGTGGTAATGTTCTGGGCAGCGTTGGCGTTGACTGCCATCTCCCGGGCCGCCAGGATAGCTGCCAGCTTATTGGGGTCGGCGCCGCCATCCCGGGCTGCAGACTTTGTGGACTGATCGATTTGCCACTGGGCGGAACGGACGGAATGCTCCCTGGAGGCTTGAAGCAGGGACTTGCCCAGCAGGACGCCCTTGCCCTGGTTGGACAGCTCCGCGTATTTCCCGCGGGCAGCTTCGTCAGACATGGCGCGCAGAAAGGCGGAGCCGGGCTGCTTCAATTTCTTGATTTCCGCCTCCAGCGCATCCCGACGAATGATGGCGTTGGGATTGCCGCGGGAGAGCTGCATGATGGCGGTAACCGTGGCGCAGCCGTCCAGGGTCATGCCTCGGTTGAGCTGCCGCTGGGAGGCAAGCATCAGGTCTCTGGCAGAGCGGGCTCCGCCCCGCAGCAGGGCGTCGTTGTAGTCGGCGGGGTCAACGTAGCGCCTGTGGGTGGGAGTCGCGGCTCCGTGGGCCCGGTTGATGGAGGCGCAGTAATCCTTGAAATCTCCCTCCGGCATAAAGCGATTGAGCACGCACAGCGCCTCTTTGGAAGCCGCGGCCTGCTGCTTGCCGCCGGGGATCTTGCCGCCGCCGTTGTTGTACTGCTGAACAGCCTGGGCCAGCTCCCGGGCAGTCTTGCCGTCCAGGGGGATGCCCTGCTCTGCCAGGCTGCGGGCATGGTCCATGCGCTTCATCATCTCCAGAAAGCGCTGGTTTTCCCGTTCTTTTTGGGCGGGGCTGCCCTGGGCGAAGCTGTCCTTCATGGACTTTTCCGCGGCCCGGAGGAAGATGGCGTCGTCCTTCACCTGGGCGGCGCTGCGCTGGTAGCGTCGGCGCGCCTCCTCCTGCTGCTGCCGCTTCTCGCCCATGCGGACGATCATTTCGGCGCCCTTTCCGGCCCGGGCCAGGCGCAGGGCCTCCGGGTCCCGGACGAGCTGGCGGAAGCTGGACTGCTTTGTCAGGCGCTCCGAGAGGGCGTCCAGCATCCGGCCTCTGGCCGGGGAATTGGGCTCCTTCCCCATGAGGACCGTGGCGCACAGGACCCCGGCAATCTCCGATGCGCCGAGCGTCGGCTGTCCCCGCAGCCGGTCAACGTACTGCTTCCAGGTCTCACCCTCCCGAACCGGCGCCGCGCGCAGATCCCGGAAGGACTCCCGGGTGTTTTTCTTCGGCAAAGCAGACAGCCTCCCTTCCTGATTCAGATATCAGATGCTCCGTTCAAATGAACTGCAGCAGTCCCGCGAAGCCGGTGACCTCAAAGACCTCCATGACCATCTTGTTGACGTTCTTGAGCTTGAGGCTGCCGCCCTTGCGCCGCATGGCCATATAGGCTCGCTTGAGCAGGCGCAGACCGGCGCTGGAGATGTAGTCCAGGTCCTTCATGTTCAGGATCAGGTCGTCAAAGCGCTCTGTCAGCTCGTCGAACACCTTTCCGGCCTCTTCCGAGGTCACGGAATCCAGCCTCCCGACGAGGACCAGCTCGCCCTCGCTGCCGCGGTTGATCAAATCAAGATTCAGACTCATTTGCTTGTTCCTCCATGCGATTGGCTGTGCCGTCGGAAACGGCTTTCTTGTTCTTTTTCTTTTTTTTCAGGTTTTGCTTTGCTTCCTTCGTGATTTCCTTCCGCTCTTTCTTCCTGGCCTCTTTTTCGTCCAACGGAACCGGCTCATCGGAAACAGTGAACTGCTTCGGCAGCCGTTTGAGGAAGGCGCGCAGAGCCCGCCGCAGGGAAATCCAGCCGGTGAGCCCGCGCCCGGTCCAGGCCGTCAGCACGGGGATCCCGTCCCGGAAGTCGAAGACCAGGACGACGGGCCGGGTCAGCACGTAACGGATCAGGCAGGCAACGGCTTCCGGCTGCTGGGGCAGGTAGAGCTCACGCCCAATGTCCCGCATGATCTGGGCGGCGAGAAGCTTCGCCTTCGGGGCGGCGCAGGAGGCCTTCAGGCGCTTGGCCTTCTTGCAGACGCCGAAGAAGCGGACCGCGCCCGCACCGTCGGAGATTCCGATGGGAATGCGGTACTGTCCCTTCTCCAGAGCCACGAGCTTTCCGTCTTCGGTGGGCATGGTCCGTCCCATCAGGACCCGGCGAATCTCCTGTTTGGCTTCATTTGTCATCGGTGCATGCTCCTTTCCGCAGGGCTACCCATTGGCTGCCCCAAGAATCTTCTCGTTGCGCACGGAGAGATCATAGTAGACCTCGTCGGCACGGAAGACGTTGCTGCGGATCTCGGTGAGATCCATGGGACCGAACTTGTAGTAGGGACACTTGTAAGAGGGGGTGTACTTGGTCTTCAGCGGGAAGGAGTTGAAGGAGACGATGATGCTGTTGCCGGTGCTCTCCTGGTTGTTGAGGCGCTGCAGCTCGCTGGGGTAGATCAAGGGGCGGACCTGAGTGTTGGTGGACACGTTGATGTCGCCCGCCTTGCTGCCCAGGGAGCTGGAGGTGCTGGAGGTGCGGACCGTCATATTGCCGCACATCTCGGAGAACATCTTGCAGGTATCGGTGTCGTTGGAGCCGATGAACATCTTGACGCCGCAGTTGCCGATGACGATATCGGCGACCTCCTTGCCGTAGACGTTGGTGAGCTGGACGAAGGACTGGACCACCATGCTGAACCAGATTTTTCTGGAACGGCCCACGGTGATCATCTGGCCGAACTTGTCGATCTTGGGCATGTTGCCGAACTCGTCCATGATGAAGTAGACGTTTCGGGGAAGGGTCTGCCCCGGCAGGTCCGTAGCCACCTTGATCAGCGCCTTGTAGGTGCTGAGGATGAAGAGGGAAGCCAGGGCGTGGCGGGTGTCCTTCTCGTCGGGGATCTTCAGGAAGAGGGCGGTGGGCTCGTAGGCGAATTTCTCGGCCTTGATGTCCGTGGCGCTGGTCAGGGAGCAGAGACCTCTGTCGTTAAAGAGGCTCAGCTTGTCCATGGTGATGGACATATAGCTGCCCAGGGTCGCCTCCGGAGCGGAGAGCACCTGGCGGGACAGCGTATAGGCCTGAGAGAGCTTGCTCCGGCCCTCGAAGAACTCCTTCAGATTCTGATAGTTGTTGGTGTTGTCCGTCAGGGCCTTGCTGACGTTGAAGAGATTGAACTTCTCCTTGGTCATATCCAGCCTGGGGTCGGCGCTGTCCTCCAGCATCGCGAGACAGGTGGCCTGGACGATGGAACGGGCGCCCTTCTCCCAGAGGGGGTCCTTCTCGTTCTGGACCGGGATCAGGCCGCTGACCAGATCGCTGAGATCCTCGTACATGGCGTCGTAGACCTTCTGCCGCTCCACGGATACGTCGTCCTTGCAGTGGCCGGCGTCGATGTAGGCTTTGCCGTTCCATTCGATCCAGGGCTCGTCTTCCTTTGCCTCGCCGTCCATCCGCTTCAGCTCCGGGTAGTCGGACATGGAGTCCACGTGAGCCACGATCCCGGCGCCCAGGTTCAGGTACTCCTGATAGGCGTCCCAGATGGGCTCCAGGGGATTCCAGCGGCTGGAGGAGTAGGTGTCGCGGAGGTCCAGGACCATGACGTTGTAGCCCCGGCTCTTGAGGAAGCCGGAATGCAGGTCGAAGAGCTCGCCCTTGGGGTCCGTCATGATCATGGAGCTGCCGCAGTTGGTGGCGCCGATGAGCTGGATCATGGGGTTGATAAAAGTTGTCGTTTTACCGGAACCGGTGGCGCCGATAACAAGGGCGTGGACGCCGGGCTTGAAGTTGCCCACCAAGTGGCCCTTCTTGTCCAGCACAGCCCGGGCGGGAACGCCGTCCTTCTTGGCCTCGGGCAGAGTCTCATAGGTGAAGGGCGGGAAATATTTATCCCGCTCTTCATCTGTGAGGAAGCGGCTGTTTTCCAGAGAACCCTCGATCCGGTCCTTCTCGCCGCCCTTGCCCTTCAGGAAGCGGGCGCCCTTGTTGGAGGACGAGAATCCGCCGTTGATGGCATAGATCGTGCCCAGCAGCAGAACGATCAGCAGTCCGATCATCCAGGTCAGGGGCTCGATCAGATAATGCCAGTTGATCTTCCAGGCTTCGCCCTCCACGGTGGAGCTCAGATTGGCGATCAGCACGCGGACCAGCATCCCGATCAGCAGGGCGGCCACAAGAAAGATGACGACGCCCAGGATGATCGTTTTCCTGTCCATGGACTTGATCGAGTCGGTCACGTCTTCCCAAAGCTTTTTGAAAAACATGGAGGTCCCTCCTTCGGGTCGTTGGTCATGCGGGGGTCGGAGCGGAGGCCTGAAGGCTCGTGCGGATCAGGCCTCCGCGGGCGGTCGGTGCGGCGTCAGTCGAGGGTCGTCGAATAGCTGATCTGGCCGCTCACCTTCCAGAAGTACAGATCATCTGTATCCCTTTGTATAGCACACCACTTGCCGCTGTCCCAGTTCAGGTAGCGCCAGGGGTTGTTATAGAAGATCTGGATGAAGCCCGAATTGAAAATTGCCCATTTGCAGGTATCCGGGGAATAGGTGCTCGTCGCACTCAGACCGTTGGTCTTGCACAGGTACGTCCTGGCAGCCTCGTTATAGATCGTGTACAACTGGTAAGAATCGCTCAACATTTCACCGGGCAGCTGGCTGATGTCAAAGACGAACTCTTCCCGAATGCCGCTGAGGTGTCCGTTGTTCAGGGTCATACCCGCGGATTCCCAATCGTACGTGTAATCATTGGTGGAATAGGTATGGCCGTCCGCGACACCGTTTATGACGAGGAAAGGATATTCGTTGTCGTCCGGCTCACCTAAAGTGATCAGATATCTGCCGTCTGGCAGAATGTCGAAGGACTCCGTAAACACTTCCGCCTCCAGACCGCTGGCGAAGACGGCGTACAAGGTGGTTTCCTCCGTTGCGATGAAGTGCGAGTCGTATCGATAGAGCGTTTCCGGAGCGGTTGAACCCTGATAGGGCTGCGTCGTCCAGCCTTCAAAGGTGTAGCCTTCAGGACCCCAAGCAGCGGGAATCCAGATACCGGTATTGGTATTGGAGATGATGTCACGCGCTCCCTCTGCTCCCTCCGGGACGGAGAAGTGCACGACGTAGTCACGGCCCAGGGCTCTGACGTAGTTGTCGTCATAGGCATATCCGCAGACGGAGCACTCGTGATGGGTGTAGCCCTGTTCGTCCTCCATCGGGGGGATCACGGTATCCGTAAGGATATGGGCGGTCATTGTCTCGCTCTCCCCGCAGACGGAGCAGGTCCGGTAGTGGCCCTCCGCCGTGCTGACGTAGCTGCCGTAGCTGTGCTCGACAAAATACAGGATCGTGCTTGCCAGCGTGATCTCCTCCTCGCCCAGCGCGTCGGCAAAGTACTTGCCGCAGCCGGCGCAGGAGTAGTAGGCGATATTGCCCAGAGCGATACAGGTCGGCGGCGTCGCTGCAATGGGGACGATGGTATGCACGTGAACCTGCATATCATTCGCTCTGGCTTCCTCAATCAACTGGTCCACCGGGTTGAGCTCCGGAAGCACCGGGATGTTGACCCAGACCGTCACCGCGCTGTTTTCATGGGACGTCAATGTGAGTCGGTAGGTAATGGTGGCGTCGGTGTAATTGTGCGGCGGGAGGAAGAGGATGGAATCGGTGGACGTCACGCCGCTCAGCGCATCATAGCTCTCCTTGAGCTCCCAGGTGCCCTCGTCCGGGACGACGGATCTCCAGACGGCAGCTTCTTCGGTGAAGCCATTGGCCTCCGCGGCTGCCGCCTTCGCCTCCAGGCTCTCCAGGGTATAGCCGCGGGTGTCTGCCAGATCCGCCCGCCCGAGGGCTCCGGTGGCAGGATCGACCCGGTTCAGCTCCACGTCAACGCGCTCCTTGGAGCCCTGGATCACAGGCACGACCCGGACGCCCTCGCCGGTATTGAGGATCAGATCCAGAGAACCGTTCGTGGGGATCACGTAGTCGCCGGAGACGTTGCCGGGGTCGGTGGGACTGGTCACGATGGAAACCGTACCGGCCAGCAGGATGTCCGCCAGGCTGATCCGCAGAGGCGTACCCTCCACGATGAGCTGATCCACCACGCGGGACACGGTAAGGCCGGAGAGATCCAGCATTGCGGAGAGATCCTGCAGTTTCCAGGTTGCGCTGACAATGGATTCGGTTTCGCTCAAAGGCTCCAGCTCGACCCAGCGGAGCTCTGACAGCTCCGGGACCAGCAGACGAACGTGGTTGGTATCGCCGGCCTGGAAGCCGCTGGTAGTGTTAAGATAGTAGCGGATATTGTCGTAGGTCTCGGTCCTCAGATTGCTGGTCTGGTCCAGATAGCCCACGGTCATCCGGATGGGTCCCGTGGTGCCGCTGTTTACCGTGGCGTCGCTCAGGGCCGTGGTGAGGTCCAGATCCAGCAGGGTCATCAGATCGGTGGGATTGAAGCGGGCAGGCGTTCGGGTGGGCGTCATGCGGCTCCGGAAGCTCCACTTCCCGCTGACCGTTCCGTTGGAATTCTGCTGCAGGATCTCGATGCCGTCGAGGCCTATGTTCAGACGACCCATACAGACCAGATTGACGCCGTAGATCTCGGCCAGGTTGTCGATGCAAAAGTCCAGCTCCAGCACCTGATCCCCGTGGATGCTTTGATACCCCTGATCCTTCAGGCAGATGTACTTGGTCCGAAGCTCTCCGCCGTTGGGACCGTCGGTTGTGAAATAGACGGCAACGGCCAGATCGTTTTCATCCGCCACCAGCAGCTGCTCCACCGTGTCGTGGTTCGTCTGCAGGAAGACGCGCTGGATCGTCTGCCCCGCGGGATTGTTCACGGTGTGCAGGGTGACGCCCAGATCCGCGTTTCCTCCGCCCATGAGGTAGTAGGAGTCGATGAGGACGCCGTCGCGGACCCGCTGCAGGATGCCATAGCTGATGGGAACGTGGACCGGGCGAATGGAATTTGCCTTCACCTCGACGCCGGCAAGCGCTTCGAAATAGTTGGCGTTCAGCCCCAGGGCGTAGAACACGGGTCTGCCTGCGCTGTCCGTGGCGTAATTCATGCTGCCGGTACCAATGCGCAGAGCGCTCTGGGTGAGGGTGTCGGTGTACAGCACCTCAGAGGAGAGAGAATAGCCGCTGGGATCGGTGGCCGCACTGTCGGTGGAGGGATAGAGGAGCAGATTCAGCGTGTCGTTCTTGGAGTTGGGCTCCCGGGTGACCGTAGAGGTCCAGGCCTGGTCGCCGATGGGGAAACTGTTCTCGTTGAAGCCGATGTTGATGGTGACGATTGAGGTTCCGATAATCTGGCTCTCCGGGTCATCCGGCTTGGGCGGCTTGAAGGTCTGGATGTCCTTGGTCAGGCTCTGAGGCCGGTTCCAGGTACACTTCAGGGCCAGACCCTGTCCCTCTGGATATTTGAAGTCGTACTCGCCGTTGCCGTTGATGTAGCGGGAGCCGGGTCCCTGGACCAGATAGGCGGAGACGTTGTCGATGGTCCAGTGGGTCGCCACGCTGCTTCGGATCTGGAGCTGCATCTTCGACAGCTGGGAGATGTCGTCCACATCCACGTAGAATTTGTCGGTGGTACCCGGGCGGAACTGATAATCCGGATTGCTGACGCAGAAGTCCATGGTCTCGGTCACGCCGTCCACGGTCCGGGTGTATTTGTTCTCCAGACCGGAGTAATCGTTCATCAGCTGGATGATGTCCACAGGATCCATCGCTATGGTCCCGCCATTGTGGTCATAGTAATCCATGCTCATGCGCATGCCGCACTCCAGGATCGGATCCTGGACCATGAAGGTTTCGCCGTTGGCGTTGGTGGCGGGGTTCGCTGCATAGCTGCCGGTGGAGATCGCGATCAGCAGTTTGGTGCTGTAGCTGGTCTTGTTGATCTCAAAGGTGTGGGCGATCTCCGAGATGGTGCGGCCCTCCGTGCCCCGGGTGGAGCCGGCGGCGCCGGGATCCCGGTAGTCGATGCCGACCCAACCCAGGCCGTCCGGAGAATCGCTGTCGGCGGTCCAGGTGGGGCTGATCCTGCCGGTGCTCTGCTTCCTGACCTTGATGTACTGGATCTTCAGCTTGTCGTAGATATCGCTGTTGGAGTCCTGGTCGTCCGGGATAATCCGGATGGAGGTCAGATCGCCGTAATCCTGGGTAGTGGGGATGTCGAAGCTGGCTTCCGCGCCTGTACGGAAGGCGTCCGCCTGGAGCTGCTGGTTGGCCAGCACGCAGCCGCTCTTGCCGTCCTCGAAGATGAGCTGGAAATAGAACAGGTTGGCGGAGCCGCAGTCGTCGTTGGCGGCGTTGACCTTGTCGCTGGCCACCTTCACCGTCACTCTGTAGAGACAGCGTTCCTTGGTGAAGCCCAGATCCCGAAGCGTGTCCTCATAAGTCATATAGTAGCGGTAATCCGACCAGTCAAAGGGCTCCTCGGTGGAGACCTCCGTGCTGCTGCCGTCGAATTCATGATACTTGTCGTCGTCCTGGATCAGATTGCCGGGGGTCCAGCCGGAATCGGGATCCGTAGGATCCGGCGCGTCATCCGGGGTGTCATAGATGATGCCGCACTCGAAGCAGGGGCTTTGGGCTGTGACCTCCCGGGAGACGACCACATGGGATTTCAGATTCTGGGTGCTGGTCCACGGCTCGTCGATCTCATTCCAGCAGATGACCCGGGAGCTGTAGGAGCTGACCAACTGGACCCGGATGCCCTTGAACTGCCACTCATCCGGGCCGTCCACCTTGACCGAGACGGTCCGGAACTGCTTGACGTCGGACAGAGGCACAAGAAACTGGACCGTGCCAGCGGTGCGCAGGCCGTAGTTGTAGGCAAAATCGCTCACGTTGCCCGGCCATTCGCCGTAGTACTGCTTTATATAATTCTTCAGCCGCAGTTCGCTGGTGTTGACCTCCTGGTCGCGCATGTTGAGATAGCGGAATTTGAGATAGATATCCTTTTCCGTGCCGGCGTTGGACACGTTGTCCGTGGTGATGGTGATCAGATAGTATTTTCGGCTGTCGCCGGGCCGGAGCTTCATGCCGTCCCGGTAATTCACCATGGGAAGGAGGGACACGGTGCCGGCGTCCAGATCCACGCCCTCCACGCTGCCGGCCACGATGGCCGCGCCGGGTTCCTGCGCCCCGGGGGTGAAGCTGTAGCGCAGGCTGGCGCCGTTATAGCCGATCTTGACGGAGACCTCCCGATAGGCGGCGATACAGACGTAGGAGACGACCTCCTTGTTGGAGGTGGAGACGCGGCCGGGGCGGATCGTCTGATCCGCGCCTGAGGCGGTCCGGATATGGGTCTTTTCCCGGGCCTTGGACTCTCCGATGGACAGCTCCGGTCCCACAGAGACGCCGTTCGGCTCTTCCACGGAGGTGAGCTCCTTGAAGTCCGGCAGCATGAGGGAGACGGCGATGGAGTCTCCCTGCTGGGCGAAGCCCGCGATGGCGACGTCTCCGTGATTGTCTCCGGAGGCGAGCTTCTCCATGGTCCAGCCCAGGGAGTCAACGATCACGGGGGCGCTGTGCTCCCGGATGCAGCCGTAGATGTCCCGGTAATAGAGGCGCAGGGCGGCGGCCTCGCAGAGCTTCAGGCTGCTGATCTTGCTTTCGGAGCCGGCCTCGTAGGAGCCGGCCAGACACTCAAAGCCGCCGTCGAGAATATCTGCCAGGGTGATCTCGAAAACAACCCGATTGGTGACCTGGGACTCGTGCTGGGTGCCCACGAAGTTGGGCTTGCCGGAGGAGGCCGCGGTTTGGGTATTGACCAGAATGACGCCGGCGGCTGTGGAGGTGGAGCTGGAACAGGTGATGTTGAAGACGCCGGCGCTGCTGTTCCAGCGGAAGATACCGCCGCCCTGGGCCATGACCACGTCGGCGATGATCTCGCCCTTGTAGTCGATATAGCCGTCGTCGGAGTACCAGCCGTACATCTCCAGGCCGTAGAGCGTGTCAACCCGGCTGACGCGCATGCCCTGGCAGGCCCAGGCGCTGGGCGCAACCTTGGGTTTGCCGTCGGAGCCGACGGTTTCCTCCAGCCGGCCGAAGATCTGGATCCGGTCGATGGTCTCCACCGGCTCCGGCGTGTTGAAGAGGAGCTGGTCCGTGTGGACGCTGCCCAGGCCCTTCCGGTCCTGCAGGCTCGCGGTGGTGTAGCCGAAGATGGTTTCCACCTGCTGCCGGCGGCTGTCCCGGCTGCCCACGGCGTGGGCGGTGTTCATGCTCTTTTGCATAGCGTCCTTGCCGGGGAAGATGACCGCGGAGCGGGTCTTGGCGCTTTCGCCGGTGCCTGTGGTGTAGTAGATGACGAAATACTTGACGTTGTCCGCCGTACCGCCGCCCCGGACGGAGCCGGTGCTGACCTCCAGCATGTAGGTGTTGGTCATGGGAGTGCCGCCGGTGACAGGGGTTTCGTCGGAGGGACGCAGCGAACGCTCGGTGGCGGTGACAGCAGGCGTCGTCTCTGCGGCCTCCGCCCGGGGCGCCGTCAGCGGAAGCAGGCTCAGGGACAGGCCAAGGCACAGGAGCAGAGCGACCATGCGCCTGCTCAAGATCCTGCAGGCGATTTTGAAGCGTCCGCGCCGCCTTCTTTCAAGTTTTGGATTCATGCTCTCACGCCCCCTTTAGCCGTTTGACACCGTGCTGTTCAGGCGCTCCCGGCGTTTGCGTTCTTTTTGGGCCTGCACCAGGCCCTCCAGGGTCTCAAAACTGATGGGCTCGACGCTTCGACCGTCGAAGCGCATCTTTTCGAATACTGTCATGGTTTTCAGTTCATTGGAGAAGCTGAAGAAGGAGGAGAGGATGTCGTCGTCCTGCTCGCTCTCGTCTTCGTTCTCCTCCTCGTCTCCGAAGGAGAAGTCCTCGTCGGCGTCTTCGGCCTCGTCCCCGGCATCTTCGGCGTCTTCCGCTTCCTCCTCCGCTTCGTCGTCGCTGTCCAGGGAGAAGAAGTCGTCCTCCTCCTCGTTTTCGTCGGGATCCAGCAGAAGGTCGAAGAGGGCGCCGGTGTCGAGCTCCCGGCTAAAGTCGCCGTCGTCGTCAAGCGCTTCCTCCTCGGGCTCCGGCTCAGGCGCCGGAGCGGGCGCCGCGGCGCCGACGCGGAGGGCTTCGTTCTCCTCCCGCAGGCGGCGCAGCTCGTCGGACTGGGCCAGGAGCCTGGCCTCGAGGGCCTCCAGCATTTCGCTGTTCCTGTCCTCCGGCTCAGCCTGCGGCTGCCTGGGGGCAGCCTCCGGGTTGGCGGCCCGCTCGCTGCCCAGGTTGTCAATGGCCTCCGACATCTTGTTGACCGCCGAGGCGAAGAGCCCCAGCATCTCGGACATGGGAGCCTGCTCCGCGCTCCGCGGAGTGGAGGAGAGGGTCTCTGTCATGGCGTCGCGGCGGGCTTTGAGACGGGCCTCCAGCTCGTCGTCGTCGAAGTCGGGCAGCTCGGGGAAGTCGTCGTCCTTCTCCTCTTCCTCCCGCTCGCCGGGCTCGTCGTCCGAATGGTACTCGTCCGCCGCGAACTCCCGGAAGGTCACGCCGCCGCGGCTCCCGGCGCCGACGGCGACCAGAAGGTCCTCCCCGCGGCCCCGGGCGGCGACAGCCCGGTCGTGGGCCTCGCGGCTCCCGGCCACGAAGTCCTCCCAGTTCTCGGGACCGCCCTCGCCGGTGAAGTAAGCGCTCTGGTAATCCCGCTGCTCGAACATGGCGGTGATGCCCGGCTCCGTCGCCACCTGGAAGGTGGAGCGGCTGGAGGGGCTGAGGATGGTAAAGGCCTGGCCTCTGGGGGCCTGGATGATCTGCTCCTGCTCGATCTCGTTGATGCCGCCGGCCTTTTCATACAGGGTAACAAGGTCCTGCATGTCGTTGGGCGCCAGGGAGAAGATGAAGCTGTACTGGCAGGCGTTGATGATGGCGGTGGACTTCCGCGCCAGCTCCTCGGAGCCCACGAAGTCCTTGATGTTCTGGGTGATGACGATCTGCATACCGTTGTATTTCCGGATGCGCTTCGCCAGCTGGAACATGAAGTCGAGGGCGATGGGGAACTTGGTGTCGATGAAGACGTGGGCTTCGTCGATGACCACCACGATCTTGCGGTTGGTCTTGTATTTCAGGTTGTAGTCCCGGTTCTTGATAATCTCGTTGTCCAGATATTTCAGCACTAAGAGCATCTGGGCGTTGGCGATGGTGTTGTTGCGGTTGGCCAGCATGGATTGGAAGTTGAACACGGTGAAGTTCTCGTCGGTGGTGACGGTGCTCGGACCGTTCCAGATGCTGGCGTTGCGCCCGCCGGTGGAGAACTTGGCGATGTAGTTCATCAGGGACCGCAGCAGGTCCCGGGTGAAGGGGTTGTCGCTGGACTGGAACTCCCGCAGGACCTCGTCGTAGAGGTCGTCGAAGATTGGGTAATCCGAGGGCTTAAGCCGGGACAGATCCGTCTCCGGCGTGATGTTGCGGGTCAGATAGACCCGGTCCACCAAGGTGTTGAGGTATTCCATGGCGTCCTTCTCGCAGTCGGGCATGATCTGCTGGAAGAACTCCTCCAGGAACTGCATATGGGTGGCGTAGCTGCCGCCGGCGGAATCATCGCCGACCTCGTCATCCTCCAAAGCGGTGATAATATGGAAGGGATTCAGTCTCCCATACTGGGCGTTGCCCACGTTGATAATCTGGCCGTGGAGGTTGGCGGCCAGCTCCGTGTATTCGTTTTCGGGGTCGAGAATGAAGATCTTGGCGTCTTCAGCGGCCAGGTTCGCCAGCAGGCTCTTGGTGGCGTAGGACTTACCGGAACCGGATTTGCCCACGATGACCATGTTGGAGTTGACCCGCTCGCTGTCCCGCCGGAAGAAGTCGATGAACACCGGCAGGCCGTCGCTCTGGCCCAGACGGACGCCGCCCTCGTCGGAGATATGGGAGAAGACCCAGGGGAAACAGGCGGCGACGGTATTGCTGGGAATGCCGCGGCTCTCCTTGATCACGGGGTCCAGGGCATTGACCTGGGCGCCGATGAAGGCCTGGACCTGGTCGAACTCCATGTTGTTGAGCCGGAAGCCGTTCTCCTGCCAGGTGCGGCGGACGTTCCGCTTCATATCGCTGATGGTGGGCAGAATGCTCTTCGGCGGCTGAGGGATGCTCAGGTTGTTGCGGGTGGCTGTGATGTCGTAGGCCGTGACGTAGACGCTGCACTCCAGCAGCGCCTCGCTGTCGCTCTGGAGGGTCGCCAGCAGCTCCTGGAGGGTGCCGATGTGGGTCTCGATCTCCATGCGTTTGGAATCGACGCCCGTGGCGCTCCACTGGCCCCGCAGCTCCACCAGGGAGTGGTCGATGGCGCGGATGGCCTTGGTCCGGTCCATGGGGCGGAACTTGACGACCACCTTGGTGCCCGGGTAGCTCATGACCGTGGCAAGCCAGGCGTCATCCACCGAGGTGGGGTAGTTGACCACCCGGAAGTTGTGGGTGACGACGTGGTTGATCTCCACCCGCCGGACCTTGATGTCCACGGTCTCGGGCATAGCCCATTTCACGTAGTCCTTGGGGTCAAGGCTCTCCACATCGCGCTCGTCAAAGTCGATTTGGTTGCTGTATTTCAGGAAGACGGCCAGCTCCTTGTCGTTCAGGCGGTGCACGTCCATCTCTCCGCTGCGCAGAAGCTGTTCGGCCTCCTTGATGCGGAGCTCCAACTGCCGCTTGTCGCTCTCAAAGAGGACCAGGTAATAGAAGCAGGTCGTGACCTGACGGTCGCCGCAGAGGCTCTGAAGCTCGCTGATGCGGTCGTACTGGATCTCAACCCGGGCCTGGAGCTCGGCTTCGGAGAGAAAGCCGTTCTCATAGGTCTGGCGAAGGGACTGAAGCTTCTGATACTCCCGCTGGAGGTAGTTGTCGTAGATGATGGGTCGCTCCAGCTTGACGATATTGGCGCTGTAGTCGGCGTGGAGGGAGCGCAGGACCCGGCCTAAGCAGCGCTCGATGGCGTTCACCCGGCGGTGCTCGCTGAAGAAACGGAATTCCACCGGAGCGATCTCCAGGACCGCGCCGTAGTATTCCCTGTTCTTGTACTCGATGAAGCCGTCCTGAATGCCGGTGAAGGCGATGATCTCCTCCATATCCCGGCGCTTGACCTCGGCGTCCCTGGCCTCGGCCTGCCGCTTCATGGCCTCGCGGCTCTCCTCGGCCCGGCGCGTCCGGATCTGCTCCCGTTCCGCGTCGGTGATGTCCTTGCTCTTGAGGCGGCGGTCCTCCTCCTTGCGGAGCCGGGCCTGCTCGCGGGCCTTGGCGGAGCTCTTGCGCTGGGCGCTGACGTTCCGCCGGGCCAGGGCCTCCCGTTCCGCTTCATCCGCCCTGCGGCGGCGGCTCAGGATCTCCTGCCGGACCTCTTCAGGGGTGTCGGGATTCCGGAGCATCCGGTCCTCCCGGGCCTCTAAGTTTTTGCGGTGGCGTTCCGCTTCCCTGCGGCTCTTGCGTTCCGCGGGGGACTCCTCCCCTACTGTTTCGGAAAACAGCACGTCCATGGCGGCCTTCTTCATTTCGCCCTTGCCCCGGGCCACCAGCTGGGGGTCCTTCTGGAGCCGCTCAAAGCGCCGCTTGTAGCCGAAGAAGGTGAGAATGTGGAGGAAGTAGATATAGTTTGGCTGCTCGTCCAGCCGGATCAGCAGCAGGACCGTAACGAACAGGATCCCAAGACAGATCCAGAGCTTCCCCGGCAGGTTGGAGAGCAGCACAAAAATCAGCATCGCCATCGCAACGACGCCCACGATGATGTCCCGTAGGCCGACGCCCCGGAACAACTCGATATGGACCTTGGTCTTGCCTGGGATCAGTCTTTGCATTGCTTCTTCCTCCTGTGGGAAACCGTGTTAATGCTGATTGTTCAGATTCTGCGGGACGACCGGAGGCCGGTTGGCGACCCGATGGGGCTGCCCCGGAACGGGGCCGTTGCCAGGCTGGCCTTGATTGGCCGGCTGGGGCTGGTTGTTCCCCGGGTTTACCTGCTGGGGCGGGTTGTTCCCCGGGTTGGCCGGCTGGAGCGGGTTGTTCCCCGGGTTGACCGGCTGGGGCTGGTTGTTCGGGTTCTGATTATTTTGATTGTACTGATGGTTTTGGTTATTCTGGGTCGAGGGCGGCGGAGCGGGGGTAGCCGGGGCCGGCGCGGGAGACGGCGTCTTGGAAGAGGACGATCCGCCGCCTCCGCCGCCTCCGCCTCCGCCGAGACCCGCTGCCTTGTTGGCCGCGTCCTGCTTCTTCGATTCGCTGGCCTGAATATCGTACTTGGCGCTGCCGCTGTTCTGCCAGGCGTTGGCCAGCCGCTGGAAGGGGGCAAACAGGCGGTTGGTGACAGGAGCTGTGGCGAACTTGCCCACGCTGAGGGCGGTGCCGCCGACTTTCTTTGCGACGCCGGTGGCGGCGCTGATGGCCTTGCCGGCGGAGCCGGACATATCGCCCGCCTGGACGGCCTGCCAGCCGGCGCTGTCGGCCAGGATACCGGTCAGGATGGAGGAGGACTTCTTGGCCGCCTCGAAGCCGCCGTAGATCAGCACCAGCTTCGCCAGGGCGTTGAGGATGGGAGAATTCCCGAAGAGGACCAGCTGCGGGCTCACGATCAGGGGCAGGAAGAGCAGCAGCAGCCGCATGGCGATCACCGTGCCGAAGACGGACAGAGACTGGACCAGGAAGGCGGTCATCCACTGCTTGGTCTTGGCGCCGTTGTCCAGCGGCTGGGCCGCGATAACCGGCGGAGCGATCAGATAGAGGAACAGCATGTTGAAGATCCGCGCCACACAGTTGAGGATGATTACCACCAGGTCGAAGATGATGGCAATGGCGGCCACCCAGACCACGATGTAGTCCGTGGGGAAGCCGATGTTGAAGTCGGAGTCCACGTTGTCGAGATTGTAGATGCTCTTGTCTTCCCCATAGTAATAGCGTCCGCGCAGAGCGTCGTCAAAGGAGGGCGACTTGTTGTAGGCCGGGTTCTTGGCTGCCCGGAAGGTGCCCATCAGGAAGACCATCCGGTCCAGATGGGCGTCGCTGTCCTCAAAGGCCTTGCGGGTGACGGAGAGAAGCGCCTTGGGTTGGGCGGTGGTCTTCAGATAGTTCATGGCGCTCTTGAGAGAGCGGGAGACACCGTCGTTGTACTGGTCCACCTTTACATCCTTGCTCAGGTCGCAGGAGGAGGCGATTTCCGCCAGAACGGACTGCCAGGATTTCTCAACCTTTCCGTTTTTGTCAGTCTTATAGTAAGAGTATTCAAAGATGCCCTGCTGCTGCAGATAGTACAGATCCGGACGGATATCGTTGTAGCAGAGGTTCATGTTGTAGCGGTTTTCGGTGGATTCCACCTTTGAATAGTTGCCGATGGTGGCGAGCACCCGGCCCATGGCTGCGTATTCCTCGCCGGAGAAGTACCGTTCCTCGGGCAGGTGGAGGTTGTAGGGGTCCTGAAACAGGTAGGACACCTGCTGCATCAGAACGCCGGTGCCGTTGAGCACCACGCTCATAATGGCCGTCATGCCAAGAATGATGATGATGCTGCGGATACCGCTCCAGATGATCTGGCCCAGAGATTGCTGGACCTTCCCCGAGGCGTCGAACATTTTTTTGACCACGGCGGCGATGGCGAAGCCGAAGGTCAGGGCGATGCCGATCAGGGCCATACCCCAGTAGATATTGCTGACGGCTTTGTTGGAAAAAAAGATGTTGATGAGATAGTTGGTGCTGCCGTTGTATTCCACCTTGATCAGGCCGGCAAAGACCTCGAACATCTGATAGAGGATCTCAATGATCCAGCACAGCGCACGTTCCAGGTAGTAGAAGAGACGGAAGATGGTGGCGTTCAGGATGCTCTCGATGATGGAGCTCATGGTGTCGCCCATCCAGCCGCTTATTTTGTCCCAAAGATCTCCAAGCAAGATATCTTCCCCCTTTCTCAGCCGATTTCAAGCCGCCTGCGCTTGATGCAGACGTAGACGATCACGGTGATCAGAGATGCGATCAGCACGGCAAAGAAGGCCAGACTGCTGGCGTTGAAATAGAGCATCACCGTGTAGCCGTATTCGGTGGAGTTGCCGGCCTCGTCAAACACCGTGATGATGTAGCTGCCGCTTGTGGTCAGCTCGCCGGTGCCGTCGCCGTGGACGGGCACATCGATCGGGGTCCCGTCCAGCCTGACGTAGAGCACGTCGCCCTCCTGTGCGCCGGAGAAGCGCAGAGCGCTGTGGACCCGGTTGTGATCGTCGATCTTCCCGTCGAATTGCAGCTCGGGCGGCGTGCGGTCCACGTTCAGGTCCAGTACATAGATCGCTCCCGTGGAAACGCACTCGTAAACCACGTGATAGAGGCCGTCCTCCCGCATGGGGACGACGGTGGCGTCGAATGAGATATCCTCCCCGTCCCGGGCGGCGCTGTTCACGATCATCCCGCCGGGCAGGTTGTAGGCATAGACGGTGGAAATGGCCTTCCCCGCCAGGGTGAAGGTGAAGAGCCGGGGGGTCTGGCTGCCGTACTGGGCCATGACCACGTATTCGCCGGGCTCGGTGATGTTGGAGCCGACGTTTTCCTGAAGCTCGCCGTCCTTGTAGATTAGCAGGGTGGCGCCGCTTACCTTTACGGTGCCGGTGACGATCATGCCGTCGGCAGCGGAGGAACGGACCTCGTTGCCGCTGTCCGCCACGGGATAGACGAACTCCCGGGTCTGGGTGTCGTAGGACATGGAGCTCGACAGCCAGACGAGATTCTCGTTGGCCGGCGTGGGCTCCGCGGTCGGATAGATGACGCCGCTTTCTCCGTCGGGCTGAGCAGGCGCAATCGGGTCTCCGACGCCGTCGGACTTCTCCGTCTGTCCGTTATCCGCGCCGCTGTTGTCGGAGCCGGACTGCCCCGACGGGATGATTGGCAGATCCGCGGCGGCCGTCGGCAGCGCCAGGGCGGCCAGCAGCAGAAGGCTCAGCAGCAGGGCTGCCGTTTTTTTCAATCGTATCATGGGAGTTTCCTCCTTGAGGAATAGATCATAGCGGCCTTTAATCGCCTGTGGCCTCGGCGTGATCGGCTTCGGCCGACACAGACTCTATAAGCGCGTCGGGTTTTGCATTCCCGCTTTCGTCGGGCTCTTGCCCGCCAGGGTTCTGCTCAGGCTTGTCGCGAAGCTGGGCCTGGTGCTCCGTGACCAGCAGGGAAGCGTCCTCCTCCCGGACGCAGCGGAGACGGATCTCCGCCGCAGCGGCCTCGCTGCGGAGGACCAGCTCGCTCTCGCCAGGGGTCTCTCCGGCTCTGAGATGGACAAGGACCTCACCGAGCTCGTACAGCAGGCCGTCGATTTCAACGGAATCTTCCCCGGAGAGGATCTCGCAGCTCCAGTCCTGCTCATCGGAGGCGGCCTTGACCGCGACTGTCACCCGAGCTTTGTCCTTGCCGTAGATCCGATAGGGATTGGCAGAGGCGTCGCCGCCGTGCAAGACGCCCTGGTGCCGGACACCGGAGGAGCTGAGCACGGCTCCCGTCAGCTCGTCTCCCTCCCGGGTGAACTCCACCAGGAGGGTAAGCTCAAAGATGACGTCCTCGGGATCCGGGGCAGCGTAGCCGAGCGCCAGAGCCTCCTCCTTGGAGGCGGGCTCGGAGCCGGCCTCCGAAGCGCCTTCGCTCTCTCGCTGGAGCTTCAGCCGCACCATATCCCGGCCCGCTTCCTTCGGACTCAGGATGAAGCGGGTCGTGCTGTTCCGCTCCTTTTCCTCACGCTGCGCCTCGAGGATCTGCAGCGGCTCTGTGTTTGCCGGGGTCCAGCGGTAGTCCGGGGCGTCCGTATGGGGAATCTCCAGCAGGAGGCTCCCGTCGCTCCGGACCTGCCAGGTGTAGGGATAGAGGGTGTCTTCCCCCGCCGGGTGGACGGGATTCTTCCCGGAGCGGAGGATCAAGGCGATCACCGTCACGGCGATCAGGATGCCCGCCAGGACAAGCAGGGGGATCAGCAGCCTTTTCTTATGGGCCCGCCGCTCCTGCCGCTCGCTGTCAAAAAGCAGTTCGTCAGACATGGTTTATTCCTTCTCTGTTCGTATTTTTTCGCAGGGGCGGATGCCTGCATCCTTACTCCCAGTAGATCGCGTTGGGAACGCTGCTTACGTTGTCGGAGCAGGTATCCAGCACCTTGCCCCGCTCGGCAAAGCTGCCGGTATAATGGCCGCTGCTGTCCGTGGAGTAGCTGAGCGGGGTTTGATAGGTGACGCTGCCGAAGTTTGTGACGCCGTTGCCCGATCCGTGGAGGACGAAGCCCTTGTCACGGTTCTCGATGGTGTGGCTGTTGACGACCTTGAAGTTCTCCGAGGCCACGCAGCCGTAGTTGACCACGTGGGAGCCGTTCAGAAGCTGAAGGCCGTCGGCGCCGCCGCCGACGAGCTTGGCGCCTTCGCCCACGATGACCAGGCCCCTGGAGATAATGCCGCCGCCGTAGCTGGTGCCCTCGTTGAAGCGGGCCAGGCAGGCGCCGTCCTGGAGATACAGGGTGCCGCCCTCCTCCACGACGATTTTACCGTTGTTCATGACCCAGCCGTCGATGGAGAGGGTGCCGCCGTCCTTGACGGTGATCGTCGCGTTGTTGGTGATGGCGATGGGGCCGTCCAGGTTGGAGACCTGTCCGTTCTCTACGGTGAAGTCCGTGGAGAGACAGTCGATGGTTTCGGGCTTGGCGTAGAAGCAGCGGAAGCTGAACTCATCCTGATTCGCGCCGTGCAGATTGTTTCTGCTCCCTTTGAAGGTGTCCAGCACGTCGTTGCCGTTAAAATTACCTCTGGTTTCAAAATTGCCCAGCCAGTGACCGAGGGAGATCTTGGGGTATCGGGAAGTCAGATCCTTACACTCATCGTAATCGCCCATCTCGTCACAGAGATAGAAAGGCTTGCCGTGGATCCAGCTTCCGAGGGTCCAGAAGCAGGCGTACTTCTTGCCGTTGGCGGTGCGCTCCGCCCCGTACCAACAGAAATAATCCACAAAGGGATAGGTGTTGTATGCGTGCTCTACGCCCCCGTCTGCGAAATCACTGTAGGTGGACTTTACCTCTGTGAACCATTTATCCTGCTTTACCCACTCCGTGGCGACGGTTTTGTTCAAAGCGTAGAGCGACCAATAGAAGCCGTTGGCCTGGTTATGGACGTCGATCCACAGAGTCGAAATGTCGCCGGGTGTGATCCAGTGCTCACAGTAGTCCCTGCGGACGCCCACAAGATAGTTTTCGCCCTGCCGCAGGCCGCCGTCTGTATAGTAATCCCCTACATAGTCCGCGCTGTACCAGGCGTAGGTTTGGGGCAAATCCACTTCAATGGCATAGCGGGTGTTTGCGTGCATACGGTTATAATTTCCATCCGGCGTAAGAGCGCTGTTTGTGTTGCCGGGCCAGCAGACAATCAGATTGGGAATGCATTCGGGAATCGAGAGCGAATAGAGCGAGCCGTTTTGACTCAAGAGGGGGAAATTGACGGCGTCCAGCTCGGAAAGCAGGGTGCCGGGATAGCCCGAGTTTTGCAGGTAATACCCGTGGGGATACTGCCCGTCCGCTTCAAAGCTGCCGTTCACATAGCCGCTGTCCTTTTTGTTTCCGCTCTGGCCATTGAGGAGGGAATCTTCGCCGTCGCCGCTGACATGGTAGTCCATCTGATCGGCAACGGACTGCTTGATCTTGAAATAGTATTGGTCGTCCCAGGTCATCAGGACGGGAAACTTCTTGCCAAAGGTCTGGCTCCAGGAATAGCCCGGAATGCCCTCAATCCAGTGATAAATTGTCATTTTGGTTATGGTGGGATCGCGGAAGGCGGAATCGTCGATGCTGATGTCCACAGCCTTCGCCGTCAGGCCGGGCCAGAGGCAGGCCAGGCCCATCACTGCAGTCAGGGCCGCGGCCGCCGTCCGTTTGAGAGAAAGCTTTCGTTTCATATCGTAATCTCCTTATTGAGTGAGATTGTTTCCGCAGGGGCCGATGCTCACATCGCCCTCATCCATATGTAAACCTGGGCTGCAGGGCCGATGTGGGCGTTGGCCCTGCTTATCAGTTGGGTTCCCGGCCCCAAGGCGCGGCCCTGCCGTGCCCTCGGGTCGAAAGCCCGGTAGACTTTCGATGGGTCCCGTCTCAGCCGCTGCGAACCGGTTCCGGCCCGCGGCGGTTGAGACGGGGAGGCGCGCCGATAGATCAGCTGATGACGCCGCCGTTGTCGATGACCCACTGCTTCATGATGGGCATCAGGAGCTTGAGGGCCAGGATCAGAACGAAGATCAGCACAAAGCCGATGATGGCGTTCTTCAGGGCGCCCTTGGCCTTCTCACGGTCCTGGGGCTCCTCGGCCTTGGCGTACTTAACGCCCAGGATCACGCAGTACAGCGCGCCCACGGCGCCCACGATGCCCAGCATGGGGGTCAGGATGCTGTTGAGCAGGGATACGATGGGTGCTACGACAGAATCGAACATGTTTTTTCCTCCTGTTTATGATGGTTCTGATGTTTGATTGGCAGCGAAAGCAGGAAAGCCGGAGATGCTTATACTGCTTCCAGTCTACTGTTATTAAGTATAGCATTGAAAGCGTACAAAAACATTACAAAAACCGACAATTTGGAAAAGATTGAAAAAATAATTATTTGTAATGTTTTTGTACGCGATATATGCTATAACCCGAGTTTGCCACTTGGGAAAAGCGAAAAGCCCTCCAAAACGGCCAAAAATACCGCTATGGAAGGCTTTTTATACAGTTTTGAGAGGGGAAGAGATTTGACAATTATGTACCAGCATATGTACTAATTTGAGATTGAGA